>JBOHFJ010000099.1:0-14767 GCA_050699655.1 Pseudonocardiaceae bacterium | reverse complement strand
CCGCCGCGGCGGCCAGCGATCGGTCCAGCCTGCTCGCCCTGGTGACCGGCGGGCCCGCGCTGCGCATCGGCGCGATCCACCGGGCACTGGTCGGCACCGGGCTGCGGTCCGCTGAGCTGGCGCAGGCCTGGCGCGGCGTCGGCCTGGCGGTGCGGGAGGTCAGGGAGCTGGGCCCACCGGCGCGGCCCGGTCACGTGGTGGTGCGGGCTGCCGGCGCTGGCCTGCGCGTCACCTTGCCCGAGCCGGGCGAACCGATGCCCTGGATTGACCACGGACTGGTGGAGCGGTTGCTCATCGCCGACGCGCTGGGCATCAACCCCGACGGCCCACAGGTGCGCGCTCTGCCGGCTGGGCATCCGGTGGGCCCGCACATCGACGCCGTGCTGCAACTGGCCCCGGTGCCCTTCGCCGACGTGCTCGCCGTGCACCAGCAAGGCCGCCGGATGCCGCGCAAGAGCACCTATTTCACCCCGAAACCCCGCAGCGGGCTGCTGCTGGCCGACCTCGGGGACTAGGGGCGGACTAGTTTTTGTTCAGCTGCGCGGTCAGGACGCGCATCACCGAGCGCGGGCTCACCCGCAGTGATTCCAGCGCGAGCCGGACTTTCACGCCCGGGACCGCGAGTGTCTTGCCCTTGCGCATCGCGCGGTAGCCACACAGCGCGACCGAGGCCGCGTCCGCCGAACTGGCGAACAGTGCCGTGTTCTCGATCCCGGCTACCTGCGCAAACTCGGTCGCCGTCGAGCCGGGGCAGAGCACCGTGGCCGTCACACCCGTGCCGCGCAGCTCATAGGCGAGCGCTTCGGTGAAGTTGAGCACGTATGCTTTGGAGGCGTAATACGTCGCCATGAACGGTCCTGGCAGGAACCCCGCCAACGAGCCGACGTTGAGGATGCGGCCACTGCGGCGCGCGATCATCGCGGGCAGAAACAGGCCCGTCAGCTGCGTGAGTGCCTTGACGTTGAGCTCGATCAGGTCCAGCTCCCGGCCGAGGTCCAGCTCGGCGAAGGCTCCGCTAGTCCCAACTCCGGCATTGTTGACCAGGAACTCCACCTCGATACCGGCCCGCGAGAGCTCCTCATGCAGGTGCACCGGCGCTGTCGGATCTGTCAGGTCGGCGGTGATGACCGTCGGGCGGATTCCGTACACCTCGCGCAGCTCGGCGGCCAGCTGATCCAGCTTGTCCCGGCGGCGCGCGACGAGCACGACGTCGTGACCGTCCTGGGCGAACAGCCGCGCGAAGTGCGTGCCGAGCCCGGCGGAGGCGCCGGTGACCAGCGCGGTCTTTGCGGTGCGTCGCATGGGGAGCTCCTCTTGGCGCGCGCGGGTTGGGTCAGCCTTCAGGTAGAGCCTCCCGCACCCGCTGGATCGCCGCCGCGTTGGCTTCCGGGTTCCGGCCCAAGGCCCGCACGTCGGAGACGATGCGGTCGACCTGGCCGAGCGTCGCCTTCTCCTTGACCTCCGCGATCTGCTCGGCGAGCTTGTGAAGCTGCTCCAGCGCGTGGATGTCCGCCTCGTCGAGGCCCTGGTGAGACTGCTGCTGGACTAGCACATCGACGGCCTCGAGGAGCTTGCCGAGCTGGCGGCCGTAGCCGGCCACCTGGGTGATGATGCGCTTCTCCAGCTCCGGGTCGCCGGAGCTGGTGTTGTTGATGTTGACCAGGCCGAACGAGGGCGAGATGTCCTGGGTCACGTCACCGGATAGCGGCGCTCGGATGCCGAACATCGACAGCCACGACTGCCACAGCTGCCACGGGTTCAGCGGCTGCGAGCCGCGGCGATCGTCGGGCATGGTTGCGCATTCTCCTCGCGTGGTCCTCCGCCGTTAGTATCTCTCAACCTTGAGGCCGACGCCGTGGGCTTGCGAACTCACGGGGACGGGAATTCTGCCGCGACGGAGGCGATGCTGTCGAGCGCCGTGCCGGATGGCTGGCCGCGCCACGGGGTCGCCTCGGCGATCACGACCAGGTCCCCGGATCGGCGCACCGCGTAATGCTGGCCGGTGAACTGAATCCCGTCGTACCCCAGCAGCGCGCCAGCGAGAGGCGCGATGCCGCCGGTTCCGTCGGCGTTGATCAGATCGGCCAACCGGATCGCACCACTGGAGTTGACCATCCGTACCCACGCGATCGCCACGATGATGGTGTTGCCCTCCGTATCGGCTAACGGTATCAGCGTGCGTTGCAGCGAGCGACAACGCTCACTGACAAAGAATTGCTGCACCTGACCGGTGGAGCGCAGGGCGCACTGGAAATCGCGATCGACCTGTTTTAGTGTTTGCCCGAGACGTTTGAGTCCCAGTCGCTTCCACGTCTCGTCGTACTGCCCCTTGCGCGCCGACTCCTTACCGTTGGTGGTCCTACTTTCGAGGCCTTGACCGACCACCGAGTCGATGCCGCCGACGGCTGCAACAGCGGCTAAGCCCCCCCGCGAGCGCTGAGGTGACTAGGACCGCCGTCAGGGCCACGGCGATCGCAGACCCCTTGCTCGGGATGCACACATGCTTCCCGTTTATCGTGACCCAATGCCCGATACACACCATTGTGCGTCCCCTCACCCCGGTGACACCCGAACCGGGGCGGTCCACAGCGCCTGCCCCTTCCGAACATCGGCAGAGCGAGCCAAAACGTTTCTGAAGGCGCGAAACTACTGGGAGTCACCGAGCGGCACCGGTGCGTGCTCTGCCCAGAACCACTGTTACCTGGACTGATCGCGGCAGGCGGCCCCGTCAGGCTTCGGGAGGGCGGCCAGGATCGCTTCGATTAGCGGCACCACGCCGTCGCGATCCATGCTGGCGGTGTCAACCAGCGGGGACGTCAACTGAATCGATCAGCGGTTGAACTCGCGGGCGCGGATTCCTACGGTGAACGCGGACCACCCGGCCGCAGTCACGATCAGGGCCGCCCCGCCGGGGTTCTTGCTATCGCGCACGGCGTGGTGCGCGCCGTCGAGATCAGCGACCTCGACGCAGTTGTTGCCTGCTCCGCTCCGGCTGGACTTCTTCCATCTCGCGTCGCTGAGATCTCGCATGGGGTGTCTCCTCATTCCACTTGCTGGGCCAGCTTCGTGACAAGGGCCAGGCTCTCGTCGGCATCGAGAGCCTGGCCACGGAGCGAGTTGTACAGATCACTCAGCAGCCCCACGACGTCTTGATCGTCCACTAGATGTCCGCCGGCCGCGTACTCCTGGTAGCCGATGTCCAGTGAGATTTCGAGCCCGAAGTCGAGGAGTGCGAACGATCCGGACATGCTCCCGTGCACACCAGCGCTGAATGGCAGCACCAGCAGGCTGACATTCGGCAGTTGCGCGTCGGATGCCAGTCGTTGAAACTGTCCGGCCGCCACATCGGACTGGGTCATGACGCGCCGCAGGGCGGCTTCGGAGATGACTGCCGAGAAGGTCAGCGGGTTGGGTCCGGTCAACCGTTTCTGACGTTGCATGCGCGCCGCTACCCGCCGTTCCACCTCGGCACCCGGAGGCATGTGGGGAGCGGCCACATGGACGGCGCGGGCGTAGTCCTCCGTTTGCAGCAGAGCGGGGATCAGCTCCAGTTCCACGACGCGCTCCGTGACGGCATCGGCTTCGAGCCCGACAAGATCTCCCAGCCAGGCCGGAAGTTTGTAGGTGGACCACCAGCCGCGATGCTTGCCTTCTCGGCGCATTTCTTCCAGCGCGGCCGCCGTCTGCTCGTCGGCGTGATAGAGGCGCAGGAGTGCGTCGAGGTCCGGCTTGCCCACGGGGTTGCGAGCGCCCTCCATGTGACTGATCTTGGATCGCACGCAGTCCAGCTCACGCGCGGCGTCCTCGGTTCGTAGGCCCGCCTGCTCGCGCAGCAGACGCAGCGCTCGACCGAGCTGTCTACGTCTCAAGGTCGGCCTCGCCATGCACGCATCGTAGCCGCATGTGACATCTCCCTAGTAACCTCTAGTCCGGTGACATTACCTGGTAACGTTACTAAATGATGTCACCAAGTCGCGATCGAACGAGGTCAGCAGCGACATCAGCCGCCCGGCCTGGTCCGGCTCCCCGACGCCAGCCGGGCCGGGTGGCGCTACAGCGGTGGAGGTCAGTGATGGTGGGCAGGCACAGCAGGGGCGGGCGTAATACCTGGCGGCGCGCCCGGGGCTGCGTGGCGTGCACGCGGGCCGCCCCGTGAGTCCCGCCGGCTTCTCACCGGGACCCCGCCGAGGGTGGCGGCGTGGGTGTGTGGGGAGTGCGGCATGGAGTGGGCGATCAGCCGCGTCGACCCGCGGCCCACCGCCTGTCTCGACGGTCTCGCCGCGGGTGTCGAGCTGGACGCCGTGCTGCTGGAGGTCATCGTTCTCGCGGCGGAGCAATCCTGGCTGTCGAGCGAGCAGCCGCGGGAGCGGCTGGTCGCGCTGGCCGACCGTGCGCTCGCCGGGGCCGGTCCGTGATGTGGGTGGTCGTGCTGGCGCTCGTCCTGGCTGGCGCGTGTGTCGTGGGTGTCGTGTGGATCACCAACCGAAGAGGAAAGAGAGGCCACATCATGGCTGATGGCGCGACCTCGCGGGCGCGGCCCGCGAACCTGGTGGGCGAGAAGCTAGGGTGAGGAGATCATCCTCGAAGAGGACGGTGCGCGGGTGGTCCGGGACGCGTTGATCGAGTGGCTCGGGTGAGCGCCGCTCGGGTGTGGTTGGTCGCCGGCCCGGGCGCCGCGCCCGCGTACCGGCCCACCGTCCGCGACGACCTGATGCGCGTCTGGCAACCGGGACCGGACGGCCGCTACACCACCGGCGGGGGCCGTCATCACGCCAACTGGGATGAGCTGCGCGCTCGATATGACCTGGTGGAGGTGACTGAGGTCCGGATGGCCGAGGCGATCCGGTGGGGCACCCCGTGACCTGGTTCCCGCGGTCGAGGGGTGCCCGGGACGGTGCCCGGTGAGCGGTCCGCCGCGCTGGGGCATGTCCTTGCTGGACTGCCGCGCGCACGCCGTCGACGAGGACGCCGAGCACCCCTACGGAGTGTGGGTTGCCCGCTGCGGGCAGCGGCTGCTCAGGGGCACCAGCTTGCACGACGAGCCGCCGCCCGGCGGCTGGATGTGCCTGCCCTGCCTGCGGTGGGCCGATCGGGGGAACCCCGGCGAGTCCGAGGTGCCAAAGCCGTAGGACTTACGCTGTGTCGCGGAGCTCAAGGGCGGCGGGTGTGACGTCGATGTGGAACTCAATGCCGAGCCCTCGGGCCAAGCGGGCGAGTGTCGCCAGTGAGGGTTCGTGGTCCCCGGCCTCCAGACGGGCGATGGCTGGCTGGTGCAGTCCGAGCTGGCGGGCGAGCGCGGACTGGGACAGGCCATGCTCGGCGCGGTAGCGAATCACCCGGGTGGCGATCGCGTGCGCGAAGGCGGTCCGCTCGTACTCGGCGGCGACCTCCGGATCGCGCAGCGCATCGTCGCGGACTTCCGCCGCAGTCGGCAGCTCTGAGAGTTTCGGCATGTCAGCCCTCATTTACCTTGTCTAGTCGGGCGTCGGCCCGGCGGGTGGCCTGGTCGAACCCGCGCTGGTCACTGTTAGCTTCAGGCCCAATGGCCGCGATCACGAAGACCTCACCGACCTGGCGGTACAGCGCTCGCCACGGGCTGCGGCCGGCGCGGGGGCGAAGCTTGCGTATGCCCGCACAGCCTTGGACCGCGCTCGTGTGCGGATACCCGAGTCGCGGCCCGAAAGTCTCCAGCTTCTCGACGGCCCGGATCATCGCGTTGCGCTCCGTCTTCGGTAGTCCTGCCAGCTCCAGCTGGGCCTCTTCCAGGTAGACGACCGACCACATCAAGATCCCACTATAACAGGCGTGTTATCGTCTCGGGCGGATCCCGCTGTCAACCTCGACCCCACTCGGCGTGGCCTTATCCACGCTAACTCCCAACCCTGCCGAACCAGCACAAACCGCACGCTACAACCCACCACCGACAAAACCTGGCGGTCGACCGCCAGCCGCTTCGAGCGCTCACGGCCCGCGCGGTCGCGCTGATAGCTCAGCGGGCCACGACGGCGAAGGTGGTGTTGACGCCGAGCAGCCGATCGGGCCAGGGCTTTTGCCTGGCCATCGCCCACTCGATGTCGACGAGCCGCTCGATCCGGGGGGCACGCCAGGCCGCCGCGGTCACCAGGTCAACAAGCCGCTCCGGCGTGGTGCCACTGGCGAGCGGCAACGCGGCTCGCATGGCGTCGTCGTAGTGTCCATCGTGGCCGTGGTGGGTGCCGCGCATCTGCCACAGCCAGTTGCCGGCGCGAGCACGGGCGCGCTCGAGCGGATCCGCCGCGTCACCCCACAGGCTGTCCAGCAGCACCAGCCGGCCATCGGGAGCCGCCGCTCGCCAACACCGCAACGCGCCCAACGGATCGGGCAGGGTCCACAGCAGGTGCCGCGACACCACCGCGTCCCAGGATCCGGCCGGCAGCTCGTCGGCCCGACCGGTGACGGCGATCACCTCGAGGCCCTCCGCCGCCGCGCTCGCGAGCAGCCGCTCCAGCATCGCCGGAGCGAGATCGACCGCGGTGACGGTGTGCCCGAGCTGGGCGGCGGCCAGGCTCAGGATGCCGGTGCCCGCTCCCACGTCGAGCACCCGCGCCGGCGGCGGAGGCAGCAGCCGGCCCAGCACACCACGCCACGCCGCCCACTCCAGCGCGGTCTGCGGGTGGTGGCCCTGCGCCTGCTCGTAGGTCGCCGCCGCCCGGTCCCAGTAGGCACCAATCCGCGTCACGATGTCCGTCATCTGCGTTTTCTCCTCAGATCTGGCCACTCTGCTCACGTCCGGCCGCGCCACGCTTGTCGTGAGCGGTTCCGCGGTCCGGCAGCCGGAAGATCAATTGTATGCAGGTAGGCTCGGACAGCGTGCGGTCGGCGACGCCATAGACTGGTTCGAGCACCTCCGGGGTCAACACCTGGCGTCCAGTGGCAAGTCGAAGATGTAGCCGGCCCCGCGGACCGTCCGAATGCGAGTCGGCCGGTCCGGGTCACTCTCGATCTTCCTGCGAAGCCGGCGAATGTGCACCTCAAGATAGTTCCGGACACCAGTCCGGTGCGGGCCCCATGCGTTGTCCAGCAGCTCACTCCGGGTGAGCACCCGACCGGCGTTGTCCATCAGCTGCCGCAGAATCACGAACTCCTTGTGGGGCAGGTGAACCGGTGTTCCCCGGACGAGGAGCCGGTGCCCATCGAGCTGTAGCTCGACGTCACCGATTCTCAGGATCCGTAACTGCCCGAGAGTCTGGGGATCGACCGGCAAGTAACGGCCCGCCTCCGGCGTGTTTGTCGGGGGTACCGGATCAGACCTCCGAGGCGTTGGCGAGGGCCACGGCCCCGACAGGGAGGGGGGGCTGCCGGGGCCGTGGGATGCGCCCGCTGCTTGATGAGCGGGCGGGCTTGGCTGAGGTCTGCGCATCTGTCGAGCGCTCCTCCTTCGAGCTCCGGCTGGTCCCGACCCGCAGGCACAGCGCATGCTCCGTGTTGCAATAAAAGTGCATTAGCCGAGATGGTAGTACAAAAGAGCAGCTAAGGCTACCCTAATGGTGAATTGTGTTCAAAAAATTACTCTTGGTTGTCTAAATTTGGCACTTTCCAAGCTGATCGAGTGATGATCAATTAAGCGAGTGGTCGCCCAGCGCGAGCACGATCTGGCCGTCCTGCTCCCGCACCGGGTAGGTCCGGACGGCGTAGTCCCCCGTGGAGCATGATCCGTCGGCCAGGGCGAAGGCGTGGCCATGCAGTGGGCAGAGCACCCGGCACCGGTCAATCTGCCCGTCGGCGAGCGGGCCACCCGCGTGTGGGCACACCGCGCCGATCGCCCGCAGCTCGTGGTCGCGGGTCCGGAACACCGCGACCTGTTCGCCCTCGACAGCGAAGGCGCGGCCCTCGCCGAGGGGGATCTGCTCGATCGGGCCGAGCCGGTACCCGCCGCCAGCCCGGGCGGTCACCGGCGGGGCACCCGAGGCACCGGAACCAACGGCAGCGGGATCAGCGGCAGCGCGTCGGCGAACTGGCCTCCGGTGGCCGGTGCCCGGCCCTCCAGCCAGGGATCGCGGTAGGCCTCCAGCGACTCCCGCATCCGGTCCTGAAGGCCAGCCACGACACCGTCCCGGTCATCCACCAGGATCGCCTTCAGCTCATTGATGCCCAGGCGCGGCACGAAGTCGTAGGTGCGCTCCAGCCACCGCGCGTTCTCCCGGTAGAACTGCATGAACACCCCGGACAGCCCCGTCGCCTCGTCGTGGCTGCCCACCCGGGCCAGCACGTCGCCCTTGCGGACCGACGCTCCGGCCGCGCCCCCGATGTAGAGGTCCCACTGGCCTTCGCCGACCGCCACCAGGCCGATGTCCTTGACCAGCGCCTCGGAGCAGTTGCGCGGGCACCCGGCGACGGCCAGCTTCAGCTTCGCCGGGCTCTCCAGGCCCTTGTAGCGCTCCTCCAGGTCGATGCCCAACCGGGTGGAGTCGCCGAGGCCGAAGCGGCAGAACTCGGTGCCGACGCAGGTCTTCACGGTGCGGAAGGTCTTGCCGTAGGCGTAGCCCGAGGGCATGCCGAGGTCGGCCCACACACCGGGCAGGTCTTCTTTGCGCACACCCAGCAGGTCTATCCGCTGGCCACCGGTGATTTTGATCATCGGGATGGTGTAGCGGTCCGCGACGTCGGCGATGCGGCGCAGCTGGCTGGCGTTGGTGACCCCGCCGGAGATCCGCGGCACCACCGAGAACGTGCCGTCCCGCTGGATGTTGCCGTGCACCCGGTCGTTGATGAACCGGGCATCTCGCTCGTCGACGTACTCCCGGCCCCAGAGCATGCTCAGCAGCGAAGCGAGTGCCATCTTGCTGGCGGCGTCCTCGCCTTCGGGGGCCAGCTCCGCGAACACCGCGGAAACCGACCGCAGCCCGCGGCGGCGGATCTCGGCGATCAGCTCCGGTTTCTCCAGCGGGATCGCCGGGACATACCACCGCGCGCTCGCGTCCTGCTCCAGGTCACCGCCGGCAGCCCACGCCACGATGTCGCCGACCAGCCCCTTGCAGGCTCCGCAGCCCTTGCCGGCGCGAGTCGCGGCCATCACTGCGGCGACACTGGTGGTGCCGGCTCGGGCGCAGCCCACCAGGTCCCCCTTGCGCACACCGTTGCAGTTGCAGACCTGAACGTGGTCGTCCATGTCAGCCGCGCCCTGGTTGTTGTCCGGCGCGGCCAGCTCGAACAAAAGTTCGACGCGTTCCTCGGGCAGTGGCAGCGCCCGGTCAAAGGCCTGGGTGAGGAACGCCACCTTGCCGGTGTCGCCGAGCAGAGTAGCTCCGACCAGCTTGCCCTCACGCACGACGACGCTCTTGTAGACCCCGCGGCGCGGCGCGGAAAACCGGACGAACTCGTCGTCCTCGCGTTCCGGGCGCCTGATGCCCATCGAGGCCACGTCCACGCCGGCCACCTTGAGCTTGGTGGCGTTGCGCGAGCCGTGGTAGGCGGCGCGGGGATCGGCTCCGGTGATGTGGTCGGCCAGCACCCTGGCCTGCTCCCACAACGGCGCGACCAGCCCGTACACCTCGCCGCGGTGCTGGACGCACTCGCCGACGGCATAGACGTCCGGGTCATCCAGGGTGCGCAGCTGGTCGTCGGCGACGATCGCCCGCTCGACAGTCAAACCGGAGACCACCCCAAGCCCGACATTGGGCCGGATGCCGGCGGCGACCACGACCATGTCGCAGTCGATCGCGGCGCCGCCCGCGAACACCACCCCGCTCACCGAGCCGTCGCCGCGGATCGCGGTGGGGCGCGCCCCGGTGTGCACGGTGATGCCCAGCCGCTCGACGATGCGGCGCAGGATGGCGCCGGCCTCGTCGTCGAGCTGCTGGTTCATCAGCACCGGCCCGGACTGCACGACGTGCACCGTGAGCCCGTGGCGTTGCAGTCCGTAGGCGGCCTCCAGCCCGAGTAGCCCGCCGCCGATCACCACGGCGGCGCGCCGCCCTTGGGCGTAGCGGATCATCGCGGTGGTGTCGTCGAGGGTGCGGAAGCCGAACACACCCGGGGTGAGGGTCCGGTTATCCACCCACATGCCGTCCATGGGCGGGAAGAACGTCCGGCTGCCAGTGGCGATGATCAACTTGTCGTACCGCGCGACCGAGCCGTCGTCGCCGAGCACGACGCGGGCGAACCGGTCGATCCGCACCACCCGCACCCCGGCGCGCAGCGTGATCCCGTTGTCGTCATACCAGCCCAGCGGGTTGAGGAAGATCTCCTCGGCGTCGGGCCCGCCGTCGGCCAGCACACCGGAGAGCATGATCCGGTTGTAGTTGCCGTACGGCTCGTCGCCGAACATTGTGATCCGGAACTGCGCGCCGCCGCGGGCCAGGATCTCCTCCACGACCCGGGCGCCCGCCATCCCGTTGCCAATCACCACCAGCTCACGGCGCGGCGTCGGCTGGGGGGAGGACTGGGGGACCGGCATCATCAGACCTCCACCAGGCCGAGGTCGACCACGACGGTCCCGACGAGCCCTTCCGGCGCGGCCAGGTGCAGCTCTAGTGTCGTCTCGTCCTCCAGGGTCTCGACCACCCGCAGCGCGACGTGCGTGCCGGCCCGGGCGCCGATCGGGAAGTAGCGCATGGGCGCCCCGTCCCGGACCAGCACCACGGTGATCAGCTCGCCGGTGCTGTTGCCGCCGCGGAAGTACAGCGGCTGGGTGGTCACACCCGCCGGTACCCGGTAGCTGAGGTCGGGGTGTAGGGGCCCGGCCTTGTCCATGCCGTGGCCCTCGAACCGGTAGATCCCCTGCAGGAAGCGGGTGGTGCTGTACATGCCGGTCACCCGCCCAGCATCGCGGAGAGCTGTTACCGCCCGGTTGACGCACCGTTACGTTATTTCGACATCAGCCCCTCGGGGCTAGGGGCAAAGCCGTGCAGTTAAGGATTGGTTCCTGTTGTCAAGGATCGCCACCCGCGAGGATGTTGATGTTGATGGTGGCTTTGTAACTGCCTGCTCGGACGCGCCCGCGAGCGTTGCTGGCGACGTACTTGGAGATCGCTCGTTTGACGACGCGTGGGTTGGTCCGGAGCCGGCGGTCGGGCATGAGGTTGTCCAGGACGCGGCGGCCGATGGTGCCGACGAGGTCGATGACGGTGTCCGCGATGACGCCGGCGGCCTTGACGAGTTCGTCGCGGGCGGCGTTGAGGGTGATGGTGAAGCTGCCCTGGTCGGGATCGACGCCGGGCCGGCCGATGGTGGCGTCGGTGATCGCGATGCGCAGCGTCTGGTAGGTGAGGAGCAGAGCGTAGATCTCCCGCTCGACCCCGGTTGGGGTGCGGGCGCGCGGTACCCGGCCGCCGAGGATGGTCTGTTTCAGTTCCAGGAAAGCGGTCTCGATCTCCCACCGGTCGTGGTAGAGCCGGACGATCTCGGTGGCGGGGCAGTCGGGGTCGAGGATGGTGGTGATCAGCCGGTAGACCCCGGTCTGTTGTCCCGCGCTGGTGGCGATGGTGATCTCACAGCTGATGACGCGAACCTCGACCCGGCCGATGCACGACACATACGAGCCGTCGCGCAATCGGCGGCAGACCGGGAGGTTGCGGCCGTTCTTGACCCGGATCAGCGGCTCAGCGCCGGTGTCGGTGATCGCGTTGATCAGCTGCTGGGCGGCGAAGTTCCGGTCGGCCAGCACGATCATGCCGCGGTGCGGGGCGCGCAGCGGGTCTCGGGTGTAGCTGGTCTCCCCGATGCCGCTCGAGCCGAACGTGGCGTCGATGACGGCGCGGGTGCCACACGCGACCAGCGCCAGCATACGGATCATCGGATATCCGGTGCCGCCGTGGTGGCCCCCGCCCCGGCGGAACTCCCGCGGGTTCGCCGGGGTGTCCGGGCAGCACATCATGGTGCCGTCGATCGCGGTGACCACCCGGCCACGCCAGTACACACCCTTCGTGGCCAAGCCGGCGCTCGGGCCACGCAGCAGGTCGAACAGGGCGCGCAGCGGCGCCACACCTATCCGGCGCCGTGCTTGGGCCAGCGCGGAGGCGGTGGGTGTGGCCACCGTCAACCCGCCCAGACCGGAAATCATCTTCGCCCACACCTGCCCGTACCCCAGCTCGGCGAACAGCCCGGCAGCCAACAACAGGTAGACCACGACCCGCGAAGGCGGATCCCGCGTCCGCGTCTGGACCTTGCCAGTCTCGGCCAACACGGCATCGACCATCTCAAACGGCACGATCCGCGTCAGCTCGCCCAGATGACCAGGAGCGAACCGGCCTCCAGCGACAGTGACGACACGAGTGATGACAGACTCGACGGACAGCGGAGCTCCAAGGACAGAGGACGTCTTGCGAGGACGACCCCTCCTACCGGAGCTCCGCTGCCTTTACCAGCACCGACACGCCCACACAGGCATCCTTGACAGCCAACCACCGCCGCTAACTGCACGGCTTTGCGGCTAGGGGGGCGACGATGCGGGCGCCGGGCGCGGCTTGAGCTAGCCAGTCGGCTGGTATGCGCCGGAGGGCGCAGGCAGCGTCGCTCAAATCGGGGTCGATGTCCGCAGTGGTGACCTTGCTCGAGCCGAGGCGTTCGCAGAGCAGGGCGGCGGTGTAGCCGGTGCCGGTACCGACGTGCAGGACATCGTCGTTTATCCCGAGGTCTCAGACCAGATCGCTGTGCTGCCGAATGCGCCGCTCGAGGGCTACGACAAAGTCGCCAGCGTGCTCGAGGTGTCACCCTGGGATGGCCCGCCACACTACCGCTCCAACCCGGAAGGTAACGATGGGCTCATCGACGCCGAAGCGCACGGCGCTGATCGTGTGGCCTGAGTCAGGGATGCAGGTGCTCCCAGGCGAGGGTTCGTTGGCCGAGTTGGGTGATGGCGGCGAGGAGGCCGAGTCGGGCGGTGCGGCGTTCGGGGTTGTCGTCCATGACGTAGATCTGGTCGAAGAATTCGGTGACGGCGTGGGTGAGGTCGGTGGTGACGGTGGTGTAGTGGTCGAGGTCGGTGATTGCGTCGAGGGCGGCGCGGGTCTTGCCGAGGGTGTCGTGCAGCCGGATCTCGGCGGGTTCGACCAGGGCGCGGGGGTCGTAGTGGGGGGCGGTGTCGGGGG
This sequence comes from Pseudonocardiaceae bacterium, assembly GCA_050699655.1. Lineage (GTDB taxonomy): Bacteria > Actinomycetota > Actinomycetes > Mycobacteriales > Pseudonocardiaceae. The sequence goes on along the minus strand of JBOHFJ010000099.1, from coordinate 1,700 downwards.
GGACGATCTTGCGAGCTCGCTGCATGGTCTGGACCAACCGGTCGAAGTCGGGTGTGCCGGCCAGGGCCGTGAGTTGGGTGAGGATCGCCTGGGTGCGGGCGGGGCGTTCGGCGTGCACGAGCGCTGCCCGGATGTGCTCGACCGGGTTGCCTTCCTCGGTGAGGGTCTGTTCCAGGCGGCGGGTCAGGAAGGCGGTGATGTCGTTGATGACGGCGGGTGGCACGTCGAGGGGTTGGTGGCGGGCGGCCACGGTGAGGGCATCGATCAGGGACAGGGTGGCCAGGGCGGGTTGGGTGCGGTGGACGGCGAGTGCGCCGAGGGCGGCGCGGCGCAGGGCGAACGGGTCGCTGCTGCCGGTGGGCAGGCCGACGGTGGTGGCCAGGCCGGCGAGGTAGTCGAGTCGGTCGGCCAGCGACAGGATCGCGCCCACGGGCGTGGTGGGCAGGTGGTCACCGGCGTGGCGGGGCAGTTCGGCTTCGTAGAGGGCTTGGGCGACGGCGGGCGGTTCGCCCGCGGCGGTGGCGTACTCGCGGGCCATGATGCCGGCGAGGCTGGTCAGTTCGGTGACCAGCCTCGAGCCGACGTCGAACTTGGTCAGGTGCCGGGCCCGGTCGAGGGTGCGGCGCTGCTGGTCGTCGAGCCCGACCAGGTCGGTGAGGTCGGTGGCGATGGCGGCGATGCGGTCGGCCCGGTCGTGCATGGAGCCGAGCCGGTCGGTGAAGGTCAGGCCGGTCAGCCGTTGACGCAGCTGGGCCGGTGGGACGGCGAGGTCGGCGCGGTGGAAGAACGCGGCGTCCTCGTAGCGGGCGCGCAGGACCGCTTCGTTACCGGCGCGGACCTCCTCGGCGTCGATGGGTCCGTTGGCGACCACGACGAAGTGGGGCAGCAGCGCGCCGTGGGTGTCGCGCAGCGGCAGGTAGCGCTGGTGGGTGCGCATGACGGTGGCCAGCACAGCCTCGGGCAGCCGTAGGTAGTCGGGGTCGAAACCGCCCAGCAGGACGGTCGGCGACTCGACCAGGAAGGCAAGCGCCTCGATCAGCGCGGACTCACCACCGGTGTCGATGCACCCGCCTACGGTGGCGGCCAGCTCGGTCGCGGCGGTGACGATCCGGTCCCGGCGCTCAGCCGGGTCGAGGACGATCCCGGCGGCGTGCAGGCGGCCGAGGTACTCCTCGGCCGCGCCGACGATGATCACCGGCGTGGCGGCGCTGCGCAGCACCCGGGTGGTTCGGCCGGCGACGAGGGCCGATGCCCGCACCGGCACCACCTCATCGCCCCACAGCGCGAGCAGCCAGCGGATCGGCCGGGTGAAACTCAGCCGAGGATCGCACCAGCGCATGTTCTTCGCCGCGCGCAACCCGGTCACCACCCCGGCCAGTGCTCCGCTCAGCGCCTCCCGCGCGGGCCGGCCGGGCTCGTGGCGGCGTACCACGAGGTGCTCGACCCCGTTGACGTCGGCCCGTTCGAGGTTGTCGATGGCGACGCCGTGGGCGCGGACGAACCCGCTCGCCGCGGCGCTCGGCGCCCCGTCGGGGCCGAACGCCGCGCTGACCTTGGGGCCGCGCGCCAGCCGGGTGTGATCGGTCTCGCGGCCGGCGACCTCCGCCACGATCGCGACCAACCGCCGCGGCGTGGCCAGCACGGTGAGCGCGCCGTGGGCCAGCCGGGTACTGGCCAGCGCGTCGGCCACCAGCCGGGTC
>JBOHFJ010000098.1:0-14836 GCA_050699655.1 Pseudonocardiaceae bacterium | reverse complement strand
TGTAGGCGGTGAGGGCGTCGTCGAGCTGGCCGCGTTCCTGCTGGATGCCGGCGACGTTGTCGAGGGAGACGGAGAGGTCGCGGAGGGATTGGGGGGTGTCGCCGTAGGTGGTGAGGATGCGGCGGCGCAGGTGCAGGGATTCGGTGTAGGCGGTGAGGGCGTCGTCGAGCTGGCCGCGTTCCTGCTGGATGCCGGCGACCTTGTCGAGGGAGACGGAGAGGTCGCGCAGTGCGGTGGGCGAGTCGGGGGAGCGCCGCGCCAGCTCGCGGTGCAGTTCAACCAGGGCGGTGGCGGCCTCGAGCGCGATGTCGCCATCCAGCGAGCCGGACAGGATCTTCAGCAGCGCCACTGTGGTGTCCAGTTCGAGCGGTTGCCGGCCCTCCAGCGCGATCTGGGCGTGCCGGGCGGCCTCGACCGGCTCGTCCTGCTTGGCCCGCACCTGGGCCAGCCAGCCGTGCGCGAGCAATGCGTCCTCTGGGCTCGCCGCGGCATCAAGCGCGCCGAGGCTCGCGTCTATCGCAGGGCCGATGTGGCCCGACCGCACCGCGCTGGCGGCTCGCTTCAGCAGCGCCCCGACCTTGGGCGAGGGCTGGATGGGCTTGCCGGGCACCGGCGTGAGTTCACCGCGACCTGGGGACGCAGCGTCGGGCGGGGCGGGTGCGGCCGAGGTGGCCTCGACCGCGGTGTCGAGGGTCGCGGTGAGGCTGCGGATCGACCACAGGTCCGGGGCGGTGTCGCGGACCAGCGGCAGCGAACCGGCCGGGCAGGCCAGCAGCAGCGCGGCCGGGTGCACGGCGGCCAGCGCGTCGCGCTTCTCGTTGAGCTGCCGCAGCAGCCGGGACCACAGCCGCAGCCGGTCGGCCGTGATGGCCTCGTCGTCGAGCACCCAGGTTGCGGCCAGGTCGGCCGGCTGCGGGGTGAGCAGCGGGCTGAGCACCCCGTATTCGCCCGCCCGCTGGGTCAAGGTGAGGGTGGCGACGCGCTTGGCCTGCATGCGGGACTTGTCGCGGGTGCGGGCCACCAGCTCGGCGAGGTCCGGGGCCTGGGCGCCGAACAGCACCGCCAGCCAGAACCCGTCGCGCAGCGCGAACTCCGCCCGGAGCCGCTCCCAGAGCGCCTCGACATCCCGGTGCAGGCTCCGGGCCGCCTGCCGCCGCTCGCTCACGGCAGGCCGAGCGCTCTCCTGGCCAGCGGGTGCACCTGATACCAGTCCTGGCCGTTGAGGTGACCGAGCAGCATGTGGCTCTGCAGCAGCCGGGCCATCAGCTGCACCTGCGACTCCGCCGGCCGAACCGTGCCGTCCCCGTCGGCCACCCCGCGCAGGAACACCTCCTGCTCCGCGGTCATCACCAGGAAGTCGTGCGCCACCAGTCCGATCGCCTCCTCGACGTGCTCGTCACGCAGCGGCGGCGACAGCGACCTGCGGAGCGTGAGGTTGACCACTTGGCGCAGCAGCGTGAACAGGTCGCGCAGGTGGCCCCCGGACGCCTGGATGATCGCATCGAGCTGTTTGCCGGCGAAGATCTCATCGACCGGGAGCCGGCGGGAGACGACCTCCCGCAGTTCCGCGAGCGTCGTGGCGACGGTGTCCGCGGCCTGGCCGGGGCGTGGCCGGACGTGCGGCACCGGGACTGGCACCACCCGGGCGTCGAAGGGCAGCGCCCCAGGTGAGGTGAACTGCAGGTAGGTGGGCACGGTGTAGATCATGTGGTGGGAGCGGAATTTGAGCTTGCCGGCGTGCGCGACGAACAGCGCCTGGATCGATTCCTGCACCGCCAGGTCGTTCTCGCTGGTGCCGCGCAGCTTCTCCAGGCCGTCCACGATGAGCACCGAGCCCAGCCCCGGGTCGTCGACGGGCAGCAGCGTGGTGAGAAAGGCCGCGACCTCCTCGTAGAGCTGCCCGATGTGGTAGGTGAGCTTGCGCCGCAGCTCCGTCACCACCGCTTCACTGCTCTTCAGCTCACGCTGCAGCTCAACTTCGACCGACGCGCCCAGCGTCTCGAATTCCAGACCGTCCCGTGACACGCTGGCGGACAGGCCCGGGACCTCGACCTTTATCTTGAGCCGGTCCAGGAGGCGGCGCAGCCTGCCGGCGAATCCCTGCCTGGGGTCCGCTTCGGGCCCGCTGAGCGTGTCGTGCGCGCCGAGGGCCAGCGCGATGAGGAACTCGGTGACGTCGATCGGCGAGGACTCGTTGACGTAGGAGCCGATGTCGAAGATCGCGGCGTGGTAGCCGGCGCGCTCCAGCTCGCCCCGCAGCCGGCTCAACTCGGTGGTCTTGCCGGAACCGGACGGACCGGAGAGCAGCTGGGTGGTGGAGTCGAAGGCCAGCTCGATCGTCGCCATCAGCTCGTCGACCGCGGCCCGGCCGGCGTCGGCTAGCGGGACGTACCGCGTTTCCTCCGGGTCGGCCGGGTCCAGCGGGCCGAGCGTGAGCGCGCGGGACCATTCGCGGAGCCGCTCCCGCGATGGCGTCGTCATGCCCGAGATCATAGAAGGTCTGAACACCGCAACGGCACGTGCGGGCACAACAGTAGCCCGCCATGTCGCTCCGGATGATTAGGTCTTTCGCACGGGCCGGGCAGGCACCGGAATAGTCCGGAAGCGGCCGGAGTTTCTTGTCGAGGGATCGCGTCATCGTTGATGTCCCTAGGAGAGGCGGCTGTCATGCGCGCGCTGGTGGTCACCCCCGGCTCACCTTCCGGCCTGGTACTGGGAGAGGCGCCCGATCCGGCTCCGGCCCCGGATGAGGCGCTGGTCGGGATCGAGCACTCCTCACTGAACTTCGGCGATGTCAGTGGCGCCCCGGGCGCGACCCCTGGCTCGGTGCCCGGCTGGGACGGCGCCGGTGTGGTGATCAAGGCGGCAGCGGACGGGTCCGGGCCGGCGGCGGGGCAGCGGGTGCTGACCTTCGGCTACGCCGGGGCGTGGGCGAGCCGGCGCGCGGTGCCGGTGGCCGAGTTGGCGGTGGTGCCGGCGTCGGTGGATCTGGCGGTGGCTGCCGCCTTGCCGGTGGCGGGGGTGACCGCGCTGCGTGCGCTGCGCGGTTCCGGTGCGCTGTTGGGCCGCCGGGTTCTGGTCACTGGCGCTTCCGGCGGGGTCGGCCGGTACGCGGTGCAGCTGGCCGCCCTCGGTGGCGCGTACGTGATCGCGGCCGCGCGCCGCGGTGAGGGGCTGGCTGAGCTGGGCGCCCACGAGGTGGTGGCCGGGCCGGGCGGGCTGGACCCGGTGGACGTCGTGGTGGAGAACGTCGGCGGCGCCACGTTGGTCGAGGCGTGGACCGCGCTGGCGCCGGGCGGCGTGCTGCGGAGCATCGGCTGGACCTCGGGTGAGCCGGCCGTGCTGCCGGTATACGGCACCGTCGGCCCGGCCAAGTCGCTGGTGTCCTTCCAAGTCGGGATCGCGTTCGGTGCCGACCTCGCGTATCTGCTCGACCTGGTCGCGCAGCGGCGGCTCACCGTGGATGTGGGTTGGCGTGGCTCCTGGCGCCAGTTCGACGAGGCGGTGGCCGCGCTGCTCGGCCGGAAGTTCGTCGGCAAGGCGGTGCTGGATCACGACTGAGGGTGATCCGCTGACGGGTGCAGCAGGGTGCCGTCCAGGATGGTGATAGCTCGACCGGTGAGGTGAACCCGGTCGCCGTGGACGGTGGTGCGGACCAGTCCAGTACGGACCGAGGCTTGCAGCCCGGTGAGGCTAGGCCGGCCCAGACGGCCTGACCAATAGGGGGCCAGGGCGGTGTGCGCGCTGCCGGTGACCGGGTCCTCGGGGACACCGACGGCGGGTGCGAAGAAGCGGGAGACGAAGTCGTAGCCGCCGCCCGAATCCGACGCCGGGGCGGTGGCTACGACTCCTCGGACACAGCTGCCGCGGCTCAGTTGGGCCAGCGCGGCGAAATCGGGGTCCAAACCACGGACGCTTGCCTCGGCGGGGAACACGGCGAGGAGATCGCCGAGGGCACCCGTGCCGTAGGCGGTGTCGGGCTTGGCGCGCAGCGCCTCGGGGAGCCCATCGGGGATGGGTATCTCGGTGGCCGGCGCGGCTGGGAAGTCCAAGGTGATGGTGCCGTTTTGGTGAATGTGGGCGACCAGAATGCCACTTCGGCTGCTGAACCGGATGGTGCTGGCGGCCGCCCGGTCGCTGTGCAGAGCGTGCGCGGTGGCCAGGGTGGCGTGCCCACACAGGTCGGCTTCGACGGTGGGGGTGAACCAGCGCAGCGCCCAGTCAGCGTCACCATTGCCCGGCAGCGGGTGCGCGAAGGCAGTCTCGGAAAGATTCATCTCAGCGGCGACCTGCCGCATCCAGCACTGGTCGGGCCAACTGTCGGCATCCAGCAGGCAGATGGCCGCGGGGTTGCCCGTGAACGGCCGGTCAGCGAACGCGTCGATGATTCGGATACGCACAGGGAACACCTTCATGCCCAGCACCGCCGCACAAAACCTGGTGAAGACCGCACACTCTACAGGTGATGTGGGTGAGGCGTATCTGGGGTTCCGTCGCTGTCCGTGGCGAGCCTGGACCGAGGCCCGGAGCCGCCTTCGGTCACCAACATCCGCATGATCTCTGCGTTTAGACTATCCGGGTGCTGCAATCAACGGCGCGTCGAGTTCACGACGCGAGACGCGAGTTCTTCTGTGGTTCATGAGTCGTGGGGCGGTGTGGCGAAATAATCGGTGAGCATCTCGCTCGACCATGCGGCCTGCCGGACGGTGCCGCGTGGGCCGAACTCGTGGAACCAGGGCTTGATGTCGAGTACGGGTGTGCCGTCGACAGCGTCGAGTTCCTCAACGTGCAAGTCGAGGCCATCAACCTTCATCAGACGGCAGCGCGAGACACCCAGCCAGTTCACCCGGCGCATGTTGCGATGTCCGAAGATGCCGACTTCGGGCCAGTTCGGATTGTCTCGTGGTCGGCGTGCGCCGAGATTGAGGTCAGTCGGATCGGTGAGATGGAAGCGGAAGACGATTTCGAGGTGTGAGAAGGCGTCCAGGCCTGCCGTCGCGTCTGTGTCGAAGCGGCTGCCGTCGATTCGGATGATGGAGCGGGTGCCGCCCCAATAGTCATCGGTCGGTTCGATGCGCTCACTGATCACCCGCGCGATGGGCTCAACCTCATACGACTGGTCTGCCATGAATCTCTCCTTCTCCCGGGATGTAGCCGGGTGTGTGACGTCAGGGCGACCCGGTGTTCAGGTAGGCGCAGGCGCGTGCATCGAGTTCGATGGTCGCCGGGATACCGCGATGGCGGAAGGGCGACAGCGCGGCGCGCATATCCAATACGGCCTGGCGGGTGCGTCCTGAACGGATGCCGTCCATGGCGTCCAGCGCGGTGGACCAGGTGGAGCACGCCTGATCGATCTCGCCCAGACGCACCTGCACGGCGCCGAGGTATCCGAGCGTCACGGCGTGCGTGCGGGTGAACACCGTTGCCTTGCGGGTGCGCGCGCTGCGGTGGAACTCCTTGAGAGCGCCGGATAGGTCTCCGGTATCGCACAGCGTGCGGGCAGTCTCGTGAGCAAGGCTTGCCTCACCGAAGAAGAACACTCGCGGTGGCTCATCATCGCCGGTGGTTGCTGCACGCAAGTCGTTTTCCGCTTTGATCAGCGCCTCGGCGGCGGCTGACTTCTGCCCTGCCGCGCCAAGTGTCCGCGCGTGGACGACGCCGAACAGCGCGCGTTCGCGCGGGCTGGCCAGTAGGTAGCGCTTGCTGTCCATCGATGCGGCGGCTAGCTCCAGCCCCTGGCGAAAATGGCCTAGGTCAACAGCCTGATGCGCCATGGCCCGAAGGACGTGACCCATCATGGGAGGGTCGTCAGCCTCCGCGGCGAGCTTTACCGCTACGGAGAAGTAGTGCCGGGCGATGGAGTGCTCAGCGTTGTCGAATGCCATCCAACCCGAAAGGTAGGCGAGTTCGCTGGCTGCGGAGAACATGTCCTTGCGAATTCTTTCGTCGGTGTAGTTTCCCTGTAGGTAACTTGCGACATCCGAAGTCAGGTACTGGACGAGAGCTGTGCGAGCGTGCCCGCCTCCGCGCCGCTGGTCAACGTGCGAGAAGATCGATGCCATCTCCCGAACGGCCTCGAGCTCACCACGGCCGAACCAGCCGAAGGCGGAGTTGCCAGCGGATTTCTCAAGCGTCTCGTCGCGCTGCCTAATGTCATTGGGATGTGCGGTGAGCTGGTGGGAATTGGCGCGAGGCAGCGACGCCGTGTCCCGTATGTGGTGCGCTGTCGCGCCCTGGTCAGGGCGCTCTTCTTGTGACGTGGTGTCGTCGGTGGCGAGGAAGCGGTTGCGCTGCACCTCGGAGGCTTGCTCGAGGGCTTGGTCCAACGCGCGCCGTAACGCCAGGCCGGGCGACGTCGTGCCGCGCTCGGCGTTGCCGATCGTGCGCTGGGCAAACCCCAGTTCTTTCGCGAACCTGGGCCGAGACAAGGACAGCCCCGTCGTACGGAACCGGCGAATCCGGTCCGGTGTCCATTCCATCCGCGCAGCGTAGCGGACGACCTGCTGCGGGATGCTGCAACGCACGGGAGATATGACCGCAACACAGCGGTTACAAGACGGTCACAGTAGTGTCGTGTGATGGTAGGGACTCACTCGTGTGGGTGAGGCGCACCTAGGGTTCCGTCGCTGTCCGCAGCGAGTCTGGACCGAGAGGTGCAGGCGGGCGGCGCGTTGCCCGTTCCACGGCGGGACAAAAGCCCGGGAGGTCAGCCACGCTCGGCTGCCTCGCGGCCGGGCGCTGTGGACGCGAAAGGCCCACCATGGACGACCCGCACGACAATTATGGCCCAGAGGCGCGATACGCCGTCGCGGCGGAAGCGGCGCTGCCCTCGACGAAAGCGGAACAGGAGATCGCCCGGGGTCTTGAGCTGGGCCTGCCTGGCGCAGACTCGATCGTCGACCGGCGGATCCCCACCTTCTCCCGCGGTGAGCTGCCGCACTTCGCTGGCATCAATACCTTTCTCAAGGCGCCTTATGTCGAGGACGTCCGCCGCTGCGGCGAGTACGACGTGGCGGTGCTCGGCGCCCCTTTCGACGGGGGCACCACGTATCGGTCCGGAACCCGCTTCGGCCCGCAGGGCATTCGCAAGATCTCCGCGTTGTACGGGCCGTACAGCTTCGAGCTCGGCGTTGACCTGCGAGAGTCAATCACCATCGCCGACCTCGGCGATGTGTTCACCATTCCGGGCAATATCGAGAAGACTTTCGACCAGATCTCCAAGGCGGTCGGGCACGTCTATGCCTCCGGCGCCTTTCCGGTGGTGCTGGGTGGCGATCATTCCATCGGCTTCCCGACCACCCGCGCGGTCGCCGAGCACCTGGGCGGCGGCAAGCTCGGCATCATCCACTTCGACCGCCACGTCGACACCCAGGAAACCGACCTCGACGAGCGGATGCACACCACCCCGTGGTTCCACGCCACCGACATCCCCAACGTGCCGGCGCGCAACCTGGTGCAGATCGGCATCGGCGGTTGGCAGGCGCCGCGGCCCGGGGTGGCTGTCGGCCGGGAGCGCGGCACCACGATCATGACCGTCACCGACTGCGTGGAGATGGGTATCGAGGCCGCCGCGCGGCGTGCCCTGGACGTCGCTTGGGACGGCACCGACGCGGTCTGGCTGTCCTTCGACGTCGATTGCCTGGACGCCGCGTTCGTCCCCGGCACAGGCTGGCCCGAGCCCGGTGGCTTCCTGCCCCGCGAAGTGCTGAAGTTCATCCAGCTCATCGCCGCCCGCCCGCTGGCGGGCCTTGAAGTCGTCGAGTGCTCCCCGCCCTACGACAACGCCGAGATCACCGCGCTCATCGCGACCCGGGTCATCTGCGACACCCTCGGCTGCCTGGTGCGCGCCGGTCATCTACCGCGGAAGGCGGCCCAATGAGTACTCAAGTCCTGACTACGAGCCCGACCGGTGGCCCCGACGCGGACGATCTGCGTAGCATCGGCTACCGGCAGGAGCTGCACCGCCGGCTCGGCGCCTTCTCCTCCTTCGCCGCGGGGTTTTCTTTCGTCTCGATCCTCACCACGGTGTTCCAGCTCTTCGCGCTGGGCTATTCCTTCGGTGGCCCGGCCTTCTTCTGGACCTGGCCGCTGGTGTTCGCCGGCCAGCTGTGCGTGGCGCTGGTGTTCGCCGAGCTGGCGGCGAGCTGGCCGCTGGCCGGGTGCATCTACCAGTGGTCGCGCCGGTTGGCCGGTGAGACGGTTGGCTGGTTCGCCGGCTGGGCGATGCTGGTCGGCTACATCGTGAGCGTGGCGGCCATCGGCATCGCGCTGCAGGCGGTGCTGCCGGCGGTGTGGTCGGGGTTCCAGATCGTCGGCACCGACCCGTCGATCACCTCAGCGTCCGGGGCCGCGAACGGGATCCTGCTAGGTTCGGTGCTCATCGCGCTGGCCACCGTGATCAGCGCGGTGGGGGTGAGTTTCATGGCGTTGATCAACGGTATTGGCGTGACGTGTGAACTCGTCGGTGTGGTGTTGCTGCTGGTGTTGCTCTTCGGTCACGCCGAACGGGGCCCCGGGGTGGTCACCAAGACGCTCAACGTGTCCGGTCACAGCCCCTACCTGTACGCGTTCCTCGCCTCGACGCTGATGGCGGCCTATGTGATGTACGGCTTCGACAGTGCCGCGGAGCTGTCCGAGGAGACCAGCCAGCCGCGGCGCGTGGTGCCCTCAGCGATCCTGCGTGCCCTGTTGGTGTCGTTCGTCGGTGGTGGCTTCATGATCCTGGCAGCCCTGATGGCCGCGCCGTCGCTGACCGACGGGCAACTGTCCACTGGCGGCATCGCTTACGTCATCACCAGCCAGCTGAACTCCACGCTCGGCCGGGCACTGCTCACGGTGGTCGCGATCTCCATCGTGTCCGCCTGCCTGGCGATTCAGAACTCAGCGTCGCGGGTGATGTTCAGCATGGCGCGGGACGGCCGGTTGCCCGGCGCCCGGCTGCTGGCCCGGGTCAGTCCACAGACCGGGACGCCGATCCTCACCGGCATCGCGGTGGGCGTGCTCGCCATCGGCGTGCTGCTGATCAACCTGGGCAACCCGGCGGCGTTCGCCGCGGTCACCAGCACGTCGGTGGTGATCGTGTACCTGGCGTATCTGCTGGTCACGGTGCCGGCCCTGCGTGCCCGGTTGGGTCGGCGGCTGCCGCCGAAGCGGCCGGGCGGCTTCTCGCTCGGCCGCTTCGGGTTGCCGGTGAATCTGTTCGCCGTCGCCTATGGCGTGGCGATGATGGTGAACATCGCCTGGCCGCGGCAGGCGGTGTACGACCCGGGCGGTACCAGTTGGGTGCTGCGGTACCTCGCGCTGTTGTTCGTGGCCGCGCTGGTGGTGGTCGGTGCGGTGGTGCACCGGCTGCTACGGCGCGGGTCCGCGACTGTCGTTGAAGCCCTTTCTGAGGCCCCGGCAAGGGCTCCAGCCGACATGTGATCCAGGGTGGCACGATGGTGCCATGCTGCGTTGGATCACCGCCGGGGAGTCGCACGGGCCCGCTCTGGTCGCTGTGCTGGAGGGCATGGTCGCCGGGGTCGAGGTGAGCTCCAAGGACATCCAGGCCGAGCTGGCCCGCCGCCGGCTCGGCTACGGGCGTGGCGCGCGGATGAAGTTCGAGGCCGATGAGGTGGAGCTGCTCGGGGGAATCCGGCACGGCCGGACGCTGGGCGGCCCGGTGGCGATCCGGATCGGCAACACCGAGTGGCCCAAGTGGGAGACCGTGATGGCGGCTGATCCGGTGGACCCGGCTGTGCTCGCCGGGCAGTCCCGCAACGCGCCGCTGACCCGGCCCCGGCCCGGGCACGCCGACCTGGCCGGGATGACGAAGTACGGTTTCGACGACGCTCGGCCGGTGCTGGAGCGGGCCAGCGCCCGGGAGACCGCGTCCCGGGTCGCCCTGGGCACCGTGGCCAAGGCGTTCCTGCGCCAGGCGCTGGGTGTCGAGGTGCTCTCCCACGTGGTGTCGCTGGGGCGGGTGGATGCTCCCGTGGATGTGCTGCCCGGGCCAGGGGAGCTGGAGCGGGTCGACGCCAGCCCGGTGCGCGCGTTCTCCGAGGAGGCCTCCGCCGCGATGATCGCCGAGGTGGACGCGGCCAAGCGCGACGGTGACACGCTGGGCGGTGTGATCGAGGTCGTGGCGTACGGGCTGCCGGTGGGTCTGGGCTCGTTCGTGCACGCCGACCGGCGGCTGGACGCTCGGCTGGCTGGCGCGCTGATGGGGATTCAGGCCATGAAGGGCGTCGAGGTGGGCGATGGTTTCGCCACCGCGCGCCGCCGGGGCAGCGCGGCGCACGATGAGATGGAGCCTGGGCCCGATGGTGTGGCGCGGCGCACCAACCGGGCCGGTGGCCTGGAGGGTGGCATGACCAACGGCGAGGTGCTGCGGGTCCGGGTGGCGATGAAGCCGATCTCCACCGTGCCCCGCGCGCTGGCCACGGTGGACGTCGCGACCGGCAAGGCGTCCGTCGCGATCAACCAGCGCTCCGACGTGTGCGCCGTACCCGCCGCCGGGGTGGTGGCCGAGGCGATGGTCGCGCTCGTGCTCGCCGACGCCGCGCTGGAGAAGTTCGGCGGCGACGCCCTGCCCGAGACCACCCGCAACGCCCGCGCCTACCAGGACTCCATCCGTCGCCGCCAGAAGGGATGGTGCGGCCAGCGTCGTTCGAGCTGGTAGAACTTGATTCGATTGTGCTGGTACATCGTGCCGATTGTGCTGAGATGGATCTGATAGCGTGCAAGGGCTCCTGTGTCGCCGGTCAGTCGCGTGTGCAGCGCTTGGCCGGCGACCATCCCGGTGTAGAGCGCGGTGAGGATGCCCTGTGACGACAGCGGGTCACAGGAGAGTGCGGCATCTCCGATGGCGAGCCATCTATCGCCGACCGGGGGATCGAGCCAGGAGCTTCGGGCGGGGGCACCGCGTGGGTCCGATTCCAGGACGTACTCGTATTTGGCCAGGCACGCCCGGATATGGTGGGTCGCATCCAGCAATGTCAGAAAGCCAGCGGGCGTGTGCGACGCCGGGTGGAGAAGGTCTGCATCGGTCAAGTATGTGACGACACGGTGTCCAGAAGGGATCAGGGCGGTGTACCACCATCCGTCGGGTACCGCCTCGATCAGCGTGCGGGCGTCGCGATCTTTTCCTGGCACGTCGCTGGTAGCGCGGAACCGCGCGTGGAGGCTGATCAGTGCGTCCCGCACTCTGCGGTGCGCACCCTGACCGCGGGCGATGGCGCAGTGTCGGCCGGTCGCGTCGACCAGCCACTGACACTCAACTTGTGCGCGGTCCTGGCCGGATCTGAGTTCGAGCCGCCAGACGTTGTCGTCTCCACGCACGGGATGGCGGATCACTGCCTTCTCCCGCACATCAGCGCCGTCCGCGCCCGCCGCCGCGCGGAGAAACCGGTCGAAGCGCGGGCGGTCCAGGTGCCACCCGTGGCCGTTGGGGTCGAAGACGAAATCTGTGCAGCGCTGGTGGGGCGAGCCCCATGCGGAGACGTTGCCATAGCAGGGCAGGTGGTCCTCGTCGACGAATTGTTCCCACAAGCCAAGGTCACGCAGCAGCGCGCGAGCGGCCGGGGGGAGCCCTTCACCGATCTTGAATGCCGCCGTGTCGGCGCTGTCGGCCAGCAGAACACGGTGCCCCGCGCGCGCCAGGCAGCGAGCGGTGGTGGCACCGGCGGGGCCACCACCGGCCACCACCACGTCATATTCCTCGGGGCCGCTCACGTCTGTTGCCGCTGTCTCGGCCGGGAATGGTCGACGTCCGCTACCGGCCACCGCGCAACCGTTGGACCTTGTTGATGAACCCGGCGGTCACCTCGTTCTCGGGGCGACCGGTCTGCGCTATCGCCTGCGCGATCGCGGCGGACGCAAGCGCCGGATCCGCAGCCTCGGGCACATGCAGAACCAGCATGTTCTGGTTCGCCGGAATGTCCTCCATAGGGAACTCGGGCTGCGACTCAACCAACATCACCGGGGGCACCGTGGGGTCGTCAGGTATCCCGGGCCGCGCCTCCACGACGCCCAGCTTGCCGAAATCAGTCACCATCTGGTTGATCTGTTTTAGATAGTTCCCGGTCAGGACCCGGAACCAGTTGGCGCGTTGCTCGAAGGCAGCCCATCTCCGCTCCGGAGACGTCTGCGGATCTGTGACGATCGTGTAATTCTCGAGCGTGAGAACCTGGTTGGGTACCCGGGCCGGCCAGAAGGTCGGCAGATATGGGTCGTATCGCGGGCCGTAACCGAGATAGTAGCCAGAGAGGCAGCTGGCGGTGTCCGTCTGCCACGGCACCGCCATCCAGCGCGACAGGTCACCCGGCCCCTGCGCGTAGAGCGGTCCGCCCACACTCAGCGCCGTCGCTGGTGCCAGCACCGTTCCGTAGTACGCCTCAGGGGCCTCCTCGGAGCGGTGCCGAATCCGGTACGGCGCCATGTACATCGAGGCGTGCCGCATTGGCCATGTCATCTCGCAGCCGGGGTGAAAAGCATCAGCCAGGCAGAACGTGAGCGCAGCCTTGTCCAGCATGGCTGGCTGGTCGCTCAACGGTACCGCGTTCAACAAACGCGGGGGCTCTGCATCGAGATCGAGATCTGGCTCGAAGTCTCCCGAGGCCCAGCGTTCCAACAGTCGATACTGGGTACCCGAGAGAGCGAGGTGCTGGCGCGCGGATACCGGCGGCAGGCTCATCGCGTCCCCGTAGATCCACGGCCAGGGCACTGGTGACTGACCATCCCGACCTAGATCACGGAAAGCGGAGTAGGCCTGCTGGCGCAGTTCCGCGTACTCCGGTTGATCACTCGCCAGGTGCACGAGATAATCACGATTGGTGAAGTCATTCCGCCCGGCCCAGCCGAACTGGGTCGCAAATCCGTGATTCACCCACTGTAGATTGGACAACCGACGAAGAATGGGCTCGATGTCACGGGTGAAGGAGACCCGCTCCGGGAACGGCAGCCAGCCCTGTTGCACGTAAGTGTCGTAGAGCAGGTCATGCATGGTCCGCACGGTCACGAGGTCCGGTGCGTAGTTCGGTGGACCCACCAGCACCCACGCGGGTTCGACAGGGACAGGGCGCCCGTTGATCGTCACTTCCGCGGTCACTGGGCCGTCCGACACGTCGTCGTGCCAGTCGTCGTTGTTCGCGAAATCCGCCGCGGGCGCACCGGTGGATGACGCGGATACGCCGCGACCTCCAAGGAACAGCAAACGACCGGCGGGATCTGTCCTGAGCTCGCCCAGGTACACTCGTTTACCGCGAAACTCGCCGGAATCGAACTCGTACTCCGGCCCCGATGCATCTGGTCCACGGATGGAGCGCGGACCTGGATCGATCACCAGACTGCTGCGATCCGTACGTGTGACTGTTTGGTTCCTGAGTTTAGACTGCGTTGCGGCGTCGGCCTCCGGGATGTCCAGGGCGATCTGGAACTCGTACCAGGCGGCCTTCCGGTTCGCCACATGGGCGGTCCATCGCAGGTCCGCATTGCTCGCCGTCAGCTCGGCGACGACCTCTCCCGCGGCATTGTAGCCATAAACGCGGAAACGTGCGGCCTGGCGCTTGAGGGCTCCCGCTTCATCCTTGTAGAAGCCAGGTTGCTCAGTCGGAGGGTCCACTACCTCTGGCCCGATGAAGTACTCCTCCTGACTGTTGCCCACGCGAGCGATTCCGATTGCGGGATGAATGGCGGCGCGAATGATCTTCTGATCGCGTGGCGTGGAGTCGCTCCCGAGCGGGCGGGGAGCGTCTGGCTCGCCGACCGGAATGCCGTTCGTGTCGCGCCGTAATTCGGCGGCGGCCTGATACACTACCTTCCGTGCTTCCGCGAGACTGCCTACAGGTGCGTGTTCCGCGAGCGCATGCCACGGTGTGATCGACAGATTCTCGCCGTATGCAGCCTGACCTCGGACGTCGATGTCTTGTTGGGGAAGCGTGAGCGTGGCGACGCGGACCGGTGCGCTCATCGCCTCTTCCCAACGGACCGTCGCCTCGTCCAGTGGCATGCGCTCCGGATCGGTGCGCAACTGGATGAAGAACCCGAAACTGGCCTCGGATTCCAGTAACCGGTGCCGCAGGTCGGAATGCAGGTAGTACGGGTCGTCATTCGATGCGTCCGCAAACTCCTCGACGCCGTCAGAGTTCCCGGAGTCTAGCGGTACCAGTTTATACTTGACATACCGGTTCGGCCCGAAAGCGTACGGAAGAACGCTCCAATAATCGGTCTTCAGGACGCTCGGCACAACCTTGGCCATATCGTTCAGGATCCGCTGGGTCTTGGGATGATCGCGAAGGTAGGGGCCGTAATCTCCCTCCACCACGCCCGCGTAAGTGAACTCGCACATATCGCGCGCGGTGTCAACGAAAAAAACATCGTGATTCTGCAACAAGAAGTCGTGTGTCGTGGCGGTTGTCTCGGGCTCAAGCAACTTTGTGCCCGAGACACCGAACAGCTTAACGCCGATCCCGACCGTGGTCCTCAGATCCGGCAGGGTGGGGAGCGTGTCGCTGGAGAAACGGACCCAGGCGGAGAAACTCTCGTTCCGGAAAAGGCCGACGCGAAGCTCCTCGGGAAGATCAGGCCGGATCGTGAACGTTCCGCGCGCCACTCCGTGCGGCTTCAGGAAAACTGGACGCAAGGCAGGATCCTGGCCGGCGGAGATTCGCCTCCCCATCACCAGGTCGACAAACATTGTCTTCAGGGTCGCGATTGGGTCGGCAGCGCAGTCCATGGATGACGTTCTTTCGGAGGATGCACGCTCACCACCAGAAGAAATATGTCCGAACATGTCTTCGCGCGTCCCTTCTCTGAACCCTGAACATTATTAATAAAAAGCGTTCCGGGTGGGCTGGTG
>JBOHFJ010000097.1:0-14844 GCA_050699655.1 Pseudonocardiaceae bacterium | reverse complement strand
ACGTAGCGGTTTGCGCGGAGCCGCACCATGGTGGTCAGGCGCACGATCGCGGACCGACGTATGGTTGCGTTTCTGGGTGGGTTTACGGACCTGGGGAGGAGTGTCGGGTGCTCAGCACGATCGAGGTTGCGGAGCAGGGCGCCGTACTGGCCTACACGTTCGAGGATCTGCTGCGCTATTGCGGTCCAGGCTCCCCTGGCGGCGTCGCACACGCCGTGAAGGTGCTGGAACGGGCGCTGCCGCTGCTGGAGCCAGGTGATCTGCCGGAGCGCCGCGAGATCGAGGTGGCGACGGCCTTTGCTGGCCCGGGTGCCCGCGACGCGTTCGAGATGATCACCCGCGCGGTGACGGAGGGTCGATATGCCCTCGACGACGCGCTGGCGCGTCCCGAGCTGGGCCCGACCCGCGAGAGCTTCGTTTTCCGGCTCGCTTACCGAGGGCGCGCCGTGACAGTGGTTCTTCGCGAGGGATACGTGGGGGAGGAGTTCGTCGCGCTGGCTCGCACTCCGGAGCGGACAGCGGAACAGGAGAGTCGCCTGACCGTCCTGAAACGCGAGATGGCTGAGCTGTTGCTGGCCACCCCCGCGACCGAGGTCTATGACGTGTCCGGCGAGGCCTGACTTCAGTCGAATTGTGCTGACTCCAGCGCGCTCAGGGTGAGGTCGGCTACCTCTTGCATGCCGAGAGCGTTGGGGTGGTCGGGGTAGGCTGGGCTGGTCGGGCTGGTGCCCTCCACCCACTTCACCTGGGGTGTCTCGCAGGCGTCGTGGCCCAGTGAACCGGCGTAGGAGTCGACGAACACCGCGCCGTGCCTGACGGCCTGGTCGGCCAGCATGGCGTTGAGCTGGCGCTCCACCCCGTCCACGTAGGGAACGTCACCGTGGGCGATCGGGAAGACCGGATAGCACCCCAGAGTGGGTGGCAGCAGCCGCAGGTAGCCCACCAGCAGCACCGTGGCGCGCGGGGACCGGGCCAGGATCCCGTCCAGCACTCGGGCGATCTTGGGCGCGGTGGCGGCGATGAGCCGCGCGTAGCGGTCGGTGCCGTCGACGGTGGCCTGCCGCGTGCACGGATCGCCGAACGGGTCGGTGGCGCCGAGCCGGGAGCAGGTCACCCAGAGCTCGCCAATGTTGATGTCATTGCCACCGATGGTCAGCGTGACCAGGTCGGTGTCCGGGCGCAGGGCGTCGAACTGGGGCGGGTTGTGGCCCAGCCACACGGGCTGGGCAGCCGTCATGTTGCCGGTCCGCGCGCCGCCGCAGGTCACGTCGGTGTAGTCACGGATGCGCAGCGCCGTCGCGAGGAATGCCGGGTAGTTGCGGGTGGAGCGCAGGCAGCCGGCCGGATCGACTCGCGGCTCGGGGATCCACGGACCCGACGCGTAGGAGTCACCGAGCGCAACGTAATACCTCGGCCAATCCGTGGTCGAGGCGGGCGCGGTGGCGGGGAACCCTAGCAGCGCCAGCGCAGTGACCGTGACGGCGATGACGACACGGCGATACCTGGGCAAGTGGCCTGGCTTCAGAAGTGACGGAGCTGGGGCCAAAGCCGTGACCACGGTATCCGTTGGCCGGAACAGAGCCAGACCGGTGTGGGCCGGGAGAAGAAGTTCATCATGGGGCCGGTGGTCACGGTGGCAACCCGGTCTACCTCGGTGAAATACCGGTGCAGGGAGGTGGGATCTGACCCGACGAACAGAACGGTGTTGGCATCATCCGGGGGCGCTCCGAAATACCAGTAGCCGCGGCTGCCGCTGTAGGCGCGTGGCAACCCGCGCACTGGGCCAAACCGATCGATGGCGGCCGCGTCTCCATACCACTCGGTGATTACCACGGTGCTGCGCTGGGATGCTGGCGGCAGCGCCCGGTAAGCTCCGGCGACCGTCTCCGTCAGCTCTGGCCAACCCAGGCCAGCCAGCGAAATCGGCTTCGCCAGGGTTGGCCAGGAGGCTGGTGGCACCGGCAGCGTCGTGAGCGCGATGATCGCTGAGAGAGCGTAGACCGGCCAGCTGAGCACCCACCGCCACCAGCGCGCCGGCTCACGCCGTTGCAGCTCCACCGCGCCCGCGGCCCAGCACACAGCGAACAGCCCCACCACGTAGGAGCAGCGACCACCGGCGATGAGGAAGATCACGGCCAGTCCGAGGAAGGTCCACCCCAGAAAGCGGTAGGGGTGCAGCTCCGGTGAGCGCAGCAGCCGCCACAGGCCATAGCAGAACAGGACCGCTCCCAGCAGTATCCCGGCGCTGACCAACACCAGTGGCAGGAACGCCAGGCGCGTGAGCCGGCCGCTGACGAATTCGCCATCGCCGATCGCCTGCGCCACCGCCAGCTGTGGCCATCCGTGACGGGCCTGCCAGAACAGGCCAGGTAGTGCCGCCAGCGTCGCGATCGCTGCCCCGAGCCACAGCGCCGGCCGGCGCAGGAGCTCCCGCGGACCGACGACGAGCACACTGACACCAACGACGAGCCAGAAGGCGACCATCAGCCACTTGTTCTGCAGGGCAATGGCGGTAAGGCCACCGAGCGCGAGCAACAACCGGTCGTCGCGAAGCCGTATCCACCGCACCAGCAGCCATGTCGTCACCGTCCACGCGAGCACATCGGGCGCGGTGGTGTTGAGCGTATGACCGATGAACAGCATTCCCATCGCATACATCCCAGCGGTCAGCACCTGCGCTCGGCGCAGCCCACCGAGCTCGCGGGCAATCAGCGCGGCCACCATCACGCCCACCGCTGTTAACACCGTTACCGGAAGTCGTATCCCGACCAGCGAGCCGGGAAAGAGGGTATCCATCGCCCGGGCCAGCAAGGGCACCAGCGGCCCTTGATCGGCATATCCCCAGTCCATATGCTGCCCGGCGGCGCGGAAGTAGAGTTCGTCAGCGAAGTAGCCGCCGCGTCCGCTGGTCAGCAACAACACCAATCCGACCCCGGCGGTGATCGCCAGCACCGGCCAACGCGCCAGCGGAGGGATAAACGGGCGGCCCCCGGCAGAGACGCTTGCTTGCTTACCAGCTACCGGTCGCGGGCTACTTGCACCGGATTGTGTCAATGATCGCACTTTGCCTTCCCCCCAGATAGGCAATCACGCAAGCGGTCATGTCAGTTTTTCCACATGGTCGGCTGCGGTAGCGGCCCCACCAGCGGCGGCGAAGGAGGTCTGCACGCGCCGCGCCGCAGCCCGATAGGACGGGTCGTCCAGTACGGTCGTGATGACGTTGCGCAGCTCGGTGGCACCGACTCGGCCGAAATGCACCCTGATTCCGGCACCGGCGTCGACCACCTGTCCCGCGACCACCGGCTGCTGATCACGGATTGGGGCCACCACGAGCGGTACGCTGTGCGCGAGTGCCTCGCACACCATGTTGTGGCCAGCGTGACAGACCATCGCGTCCAAGTGCGGGAGCAGATCGAGCAGCGGGACGAAGTCGCGGACCAAGACATGGTCGGGTACCGGGCCGACCATATCGGGAGGTGCCACCAAAATCACCTGCAGCCGGTGCGCAAGTGGTGTCACCGCCTCCACGGCGGCGGCGAAGAACCGCGCGCCTGCTTCAGTGTTGACGGTGCCGAGCGAAACCAGCATATGCTGGCGATCGGGGTCCAGCCAGTCCCAGGGGAAGGCCGGCGTGCTGGCGCGCGCACCGATCGAAGGGCCCACGAATGCGTAGTGACCCGGAAAGGCTCCGAGAGGTCCAACCAGCGCTTCGGTCGTGAACACCAGCACAAGATGGTCAGAAAACCGCAAGTCGACTGGCTCTGACACGGCAAATCCGCGTTGAAATTCGGTTTGGAGCTGGTGGACCCACGCTTCCAGAGTAGGCATGGTGGCAAACTGATCGGTCAGCTCCGACGACGTGGAGGCCGACGTTGCCCACTTCAGTCCGCGCTGGCGGGCCACCAGCGCGCCGGCCAGCGCCTGCTGGTCGACGACAAGGACGTCCGGGCGGAACGTGTCCACAGCTGCCGCAACGCCGGGCACCATCGAGTTCGCCAGCGGGATCAGGAAATCTCTCCACAAGAACCGGAACGCTGCCACCCGCCGCAGGCTCTGCCAGCGTTGCTGGAGCTGTGCCGGCGTCTGACCATCAATGTCCGCCTCGACATGGATCAGTCTCGTCCCTGATGGCAGCAGTGGGCCGACAGTGTCGGTGTGTGCGGCCCATGCGACCTGGTGGCCACGGCTGGCCAACTCCGCTCCGACGGCCACCGTGGGCATAGTGTGTCCTACCAGTGGCGGTACCACGAACAGGAACCGGCTCATCGGACGAGCGCATTCTTGACAGGCATAAGGTGGGCTTCCGCACCGGAGCTCAGCCATCGCAGCAGCAGGTCACGCAAAACGCCGGGAGCCTCCACGATCAAGAAATGGCTACAGTTCGGCACGACAGTGAGGTCACAGTTCGGCAGCAGATCCATAAGCGTGTAGCCGTGGTGGATGATGTCGGAGTTGTCGCCGTAGACGGCGGCCACCGGGCAGATCACCGACTGCAGGTCCGCGCGGCGGAGGGGCCGCTGCGCCCGCAAATCTGCCACCAAAGTCGTGTCGCAGACTAGAGCGTCGATGCTCGTAGCGACACGGTGGAGTTTGCGGCCATACTGAGCGCGCCAGTCCGACAGACCTCTTCTGAGCTCCATGCTTTCCGCGGCGAGCACACGGGCCGTCTGTTCTTCCCAGTCTTCGGTCATGGTTGGGAGTTCGATCGGGGCTTCGATCACCAGGAGACTTGCGACCCGGGTGGGATGGGCTATGGCCAGTGCCAACGCAACCATTCCTCCGAAGCTATTGCCGACCAGGTGAACCGGTCTGGTCACCCCCATCGCGTCGAGGAGTCTGATAAGGTCGGCAACCGAAGCTTCCACCGAGTAGCCAGTAGGTGGCCGTTCAGTAGCGCCATGCCCGCGCAGGTCGTACAAGATGACATCGGCACCGGCACGAGCCGCGGGGTTGGCCAACGTGTAGTAGAAGCTCGACATGTTATCGATTACCAAGCCGTGTACGAATACGACGGTTGGTGAGTCCGCCGGGTGATCCGTGGACTCGGACAGGCAGTGCGCCGGCAGCCGCTGGACGTGAAACCGGATACCGCCAGCGGTGACCTCAGCCATGAGTGCCGCCAGCAGCCGAGGTAGCCATGCGGTGCGCGACATGACGGACTACCGCACCGACCGTCAGATTGATGATCTCATCGATCCCCCTGTCCGCCAGGAAAGCGACGAAGTTCACCCGCTCGCCGTAGTGCTCGGTGAGTTTGGCGGCTAGCCGGACGAACTCGATGCTCTCCAGCTCAAGATCGGCGTCGAAAGAAGTGCCCATCCCAATGCTCATATCCAGTACGTAATCCTCACCAATGATCTCCACGAGCATCCGAGTGACCTCGACCAGAATCCGCTCTTCGTCAGGCGTCATCCGTTTCTCCTCCTTCGGTCCAGCCCAGCGCGTAGGGCTCGGGCGCGGTGCCCAGAGCGGTGCGCACCCAACGGGTACGGCTGTTTGCGTTGTCGTGCCGGCCGCGGACCAGCAACCGGTCGCCGTCGACCCGCTCCACTACGAACCGGTGAGGGCGACCGCCCAGGCCGGTGCCCTCGGCCTTGGCCACCGCTTCCTTCGCCGTCCAGAACCGGGTCAGCCAGCTCGCCCGAGCCGTGTCCGGATCCGGGAAACGGCCGCACACGTCGTCGAGCAGGCCGCGCTCGGACTCAGTCATGATCGTCACTTCGGTACTCGCGTCGCGGGTCTCGACCAGCTCGATGTCGACACCGGGCGAATCACCGCGACCGCGACCGCGGTCGCCGACGACGGCTGCGGCAAGCGGGCCGGAGTGGGCAATGGACACCGCTGGCGGTGTGGTGAAGGGGCCGGTCACGCACGGGCGGCCTTGCGTGTCGTTGCTGACCGTGATCTTCACCGGGTGCATCGGTCCGCCACCAGCGTCCCACAGCCACTGCCGGACCGCGTCCTTGACCGCGATCCGGCCCAGCAGCCACTGCCGGGCCGCCTGTGGGTTGCGCCGGGAGTATTCGGCGCGCTCGGTGGCTCCCAGGTACTGCCGCATGATCAGCTCCCGGGAGCCCGGATCCAACCAACGGTCTCGGACCAGGAAGATCCCGCCGGACCGATGCTCGGCGATCCGCTTTCGCTCGGGGTGCAAAATGAACGGAAAGGTGACATCATCGGTGCCGAATCGTCGGCTTGTCCACCGGTCCATGCGGACCCATAGTTGCCCGCCAGCGTGCAGCTCCATGTCGGCGACCACTTCGCTGTCGCTCACCGACCCGATCCGGACCGTGCAGGAAACCCGCTCGCCAGGGTGTGGCTGCGGACCGTACCAGCGGATCCCTTCAACCGCGATCGGATATGCGAGCCGGTCCACGGGCATTCGGTTCATGATCCAAAAGCCGAGGAGCTGACCGGCGTTGTCGAGCAGCGCGCCGAGGTCAGACGAGGCCGCGAACACCCCCCGGACGCCGTCTTCGCCGATCGGGCCGAGCTCGGTGACTCCCTGGAACCGAGGACCGTGGAACATCCACCGGTCCGCGTACAGCGCCGCCGCGGTCACCTCGCACGGGCGTTCTCCGCGTAGCGGTCGGGGGTGCCCGTCCGGAGGCACCGGGTAGCCATCAGCGAGCAGGACCGTGCCGCGCGCATAGCCGTCGATCACCACCGCAACGTTGCCGTCGGTGTCCAGCGCGGCTTCGATCGTCACCGTGGCCGGTGGGGCGACCGCGAGAAAACGCATCGCTCGGACGTCCCGGATGCCGACCACGACACGGCTGGGAACAAGGTCGCGCGCCGCCTGCGCCACCAGCTCCAGCAGCGTGGTCAGCGGCACGACCGGATAGCGGTCCGCGGCGTCGGGCCAGTCCGCTGCCTGCCGGACCAAGCAGTGGTCGGCCAGGTACGGCATCGTGTCAAGGGACAGCACCCGGGTGGTCGTGACCTGAGTCCGAGGAGCTGGCCAGGCGCGAGCGGCGGTCCAGGAGTCGACGACAACGCGGGCCGCGGCTGTCGCGTCCCGTAACACACAGTCAAACTCGGCGAGCACGGGATGCGTCGCGATGAGCGGTTCCACCGACACCGGCTGCGCGGCACGGGCCGGTGGGTTGGCCTGCAGCCGGTCGAACCGGGGTGTCCAGCCCTCCACCCAGAGTGCGGCGATGACCCGCCGGAGCTGGTTGAGGCCGGACCGTTTGGCCGTGTTGGCAGTGACCGTGAGGTGAGCCGATCCCTCCAGCGCATCGGCCACGAACCCGGGCAGGCTCCCCGTACCCACCTGGACGAAGGCCCGCACCCCCGCTGCATGCAGCCGCCGAACCAACGGCCCGAAGCGGACCGGTTCAAGCAGGTGGCGGGCAGCGAGGTCGCGGATGCCCGCGGGATCGTCGGGAAAGGGCTCCGCGGTGGTGGCCGACCAGACCGGAACGGCCGGTACGCGCACCGGCAGGACGGCGAAGGCGTCCAATATCGGGTCCAGGTACGGGGCAAGCATGGGCGAGTGGAACCCTGACCGGAACGGCAATACCTGCCCGGTGACGCCTCGAGCCCGCAGCCGGTCCAGGACAGCGGCCACGGCCGCCTCCGCACCGCAGACGATCGACTGGTGCGGGCAGTTGTCGTGCGAAACCACCACGCCGTCCAGCCCGTCGATCACACGGGTGGCTTGCTCGGCGCCGCAGCCAAGCGCGGCGAACACCAGACCGGGCACTCGCAGACCGCCCAGGTCGAAGGCGGTGCCGAGTTCCTCGACCGCCCCGGTCGGATAGACCCCGGCTGCGATCATCGCGTTCCACTCGCCGACGCTGTGCCCGGCCACCAGGTCGGGGATCACACCGAGCTCTCGCAGCGCCACGTCGAGTAGCCGGCCGACGGTGAGCACGGCGAGGCCGTGGCGACCGAGCACAGTGGTGTCACCGAGTTCCGGCCGACCCAGCCCGAAGTGGTCGGCGACGTCGTCCACCCGTGGGGCGAACGCCTGCTCCAAACCGGGGAACAAAAACGCCAGCCGGCCCGGCGCATGCTTCGAGTGCAGCGGTGCGCCAGTGAACCAGACGTCATTGCGCCCCCGCCACGGCTGGCCTTGGGCGACGATCCGGCGGGCCAACGCCAACCCACGCGCGGTAGGCGCGACGATCGCCAACCGGTACGGGCCGCTCTTCGGCGGCGAGCACGTGTCGTCCTCCCGGCCGAGCAGTTGGGTGTCCGGGGCAGCCAGCTGCCGCTGCAGCCCATCCACGTGGGCGGCGGCCAAGAGCAGGACGCGCTCCACTGGGCGTATCACCTTGGACGCCCTGAGCCCCAGTGGCTCGTCGATGATGACGTGCGCGTTGCCGTCGCGGCGGAACGTGTCGACCAGTTCAGCCATCGTGTCCGACCTCGCCCGTGCCAAACTCGAACGCTGCTGGGTCGGCGCACATGTACAGCACCTGGGGGTCGGTGCCGCCGGCCAGCTCGGCGAGCAGGCACGCGACGCCGTCAGCGGGCTCGATCATCCCGACACCGCGCTGGGCGTACTCCCGCGTCACCTCGGCGGAGACCATCCCGGTCCCACCGCCGGGGCTCGCCCATGGCCCCCAGTCCAGGGCGAGCACCCGGCCGTGGGCTCGGGAAGCCCAGATCCGGGCCAGCGTGTCCAGTGCGTCGTTGGCCGCGGCATAGTCAACTTGCCCTCGGTTGCCGAACACCCCCGAGACACTGCCGAACAGCACCAGGAAACCGAGATCCGCCCGGGCTGCGGCAGCCAGCGCCCGTGCCCCGTCGACCTTGGTTTCCCACACCCGGGCGAATCCCTCGGGTGTCTTGTCCACCAACAGCCGGTCGGCCAGCACCCCGGCGCCGTGCACGATCCCGTCCAGCCGGCCATGCCGCCGATACACCCCAGCCACCAGGGCGTTCACCGCCGCTGAGTCCCGGACGTCGACCTCGTGGTAATGAGCCGAGGCGCCCACGCCGGCCAGCTCGGCTAGCGTCGCGCGGATCTCCCGTTCGGCGAGGATTCGGCTGGCCGCCGCCTCGATCTCGGCTGGCGTGCGGTTCCCGGCCCGCGCCAGCACCCGCCGCAACGCGACCCGGTCGGTCGCCGCCACGGTCACCGGGTCCTCGTCGCCGACTGGCGGTGGAGTCCGGCCGATCAGCTCCAGGTGACCGGCACCGGCCTGGGCCAAGCCGATCGCGACCCGGGCGGTGATGCCGCGCGCACCGCCGGTGAGCAGCACCACGGAGTCCGGCCGCAGCCGCGGCGTGCGGACCGCACCTGGGTCCAGCGGAGCCGGGGTGAGCCGCAGCGTGACCCGCTGCCCGGCCGCGCAGCCCACCGCGGTGGGCGCGTGGCGGGTGAGCAGCTCAGCGAGCAGGTACCCGGCGATGTGGACCGGCTCCTCCTTGGGGTCCACATCGATGACCCGGACCAGGCGATCCGGGAACTCACGGGCGATCGTGCGGACCAGGCCGGCCAGCCCGACCCCGGCCACACCGTTGGGGTTGTGCGCCCGGCCGAAGCGGCCACCCGAGCCGGTGGCCACGAGCAGCTGGCTGACTCCGCCGAGAACGGCGTCCCGAAGCCCGGCGAACCCGTCGGGCAGCACCGCCGCCCGGCCCCGGTCCAGCGCGGCGAGATAGATCAGGGCATCAGGCCGCGTCACCTGGATGGGCTGTTCGGTACCGAATTTTTCGGTACCGAATTTTTCTGGGCTCAACAGTCGTACCTCGGCGCCGCGCCGCTCCAGCGACACGGACAGCTCCAGCGCGATGCCCACCCCGTCCCCGACGATGGTGACCCGGCGTCCGATCAATGGCGCGTCGGGCGGGGCACCCAGCGGCGGCAGCGCGGCGACCTCGACAAGGTAGCGGCGCGCCCCCTGAGCGGTTGCGGCGTTGGCGACTGTGGCGTGCTCCGGTGTGGCCGGGGATGCGCCGATCCGGTTGGTGATCCAGTCGACGATGCCGCGCAGCGTCCGCAGCCGGGCCAGCTCGTCCATCCCCGACTCCTCCAGCGCGCGACCGGCCCGCGCCAACCCGAGCCGGTCGGTGAGCAGACCGATCAGCTCGGTCCGCTTGATCGAGTCGATGCTCAGGTCCGCCTCCAGATCGAGGTCGGCCTCGAGCATCTCCACCGGGTACCCCGTTCGCTCGCTCACCAGCGACCGTACCGTGGCCAGCACCGTCTCAGGAGTCAGCTCCGCTGGCTGCGCAGGACTGGATTCGAGTACCTGATCAACAACGGTGGCGGGCACCGCGGCGGGTGGCAACGGGACGGCCGGCACCGCTGCTGGTGCGGGCGTACCCAGGTAGCCGAGCATGACCTCGCGCTGGGCCGCGACAAGCTCACGGGTGCCGCGCAGGAACTCCAGCACAGCCGAGTCCCGCTTGTCCTCGGTGCTGGTCTGGGGCCCAGAATGAGACACCGTCACCTGTCGGGCCGGACGCAATCCACCAGGCAGGTGGTGCCCGTCGGCGGTCGTGACCAGATGGCCGTTGACCAGCCAGCCGGGCCGACGGGGGAGTGCGGACCCAGCCGCCGACACCGGCTGGACGTCCCGGCCGCGGAACAGCCCGGCCGGATCCACCGGAACCCCCGCGACGGCCAGCTCGGCGAGCGTCAGCAGCAGCCGTCGCAGACTGGGCTCGCCGGGCACATCGGTGGCGAGCGCGACGTGCGGCCGGTCGGCGAGGATGGCGCCCACCAACTGGGTGAGCACCCGGCCCGGGCCGGTCTCGACGAAGACCCGCACCCCGGCCGCGTACATCGCCTTCACCTGCTCGACGAACCGGACCGGCTCGGCGACGTGGGCGGCCAGCGCGGCCCGGATGACGGCGGGATCGGCCGAGTGCGGTGCGGCGGTGGTGTTCGACCACACCGGCAACCGAGGTGCCCGCACGGTGCGGCCCGCCAGTTCGGTGGCAAACAGCGCGGTCGCGCCGGCCACCACTGGACTGTGGAACGCGCACGCCACCGGGATGCGCGTGCCGGTCAGCCCCACCTCGGTGAGCCGGTGCAGCGCGGCCTCCACGGCCGGGGTCGGCCCGGAGATCACCGCCTGGCCGGGCGCGTTGTGGTTGGCCACCACGACCGGTCCGTCCCCGAGCACGGCCCGGACCTGTTCGGGCGCCCCAGCTACGGCGGCCATCGTGCCGGGATCGGCCCCGGCCGCCGCGAGGATGGCCCGGCCGCGGGCCTCGCTCAGCTCCAGCAGCTCAGCGGGATCGAGTGCGCCGGCCGCGGCCAGCGCGACCAGCTCCCCGTAGCTGTGCCCACCGAGATGGTCGGGGTGCACGCCCAGTGAGGTGAGCAGCTCGTGCATGGCCAACCCGGCGATCCCCAGCGCCGGCTGGGCGACCCGGGTGTCGGTCAGCGCCGCCCGCGCTCGCGCTGATTCCTCCTTGCTGAACGTGGCCGGCGGGAACATCGCGCCGGTCCACCGCGCACCGAGCTCCAGGAAACGGTGCAGCGGCGGGAACGTCACGAACAACTCGGCCAGCATTCCGGGGCGTTGGCTGCCCTGCCCGGGGAACAGGAACGCGATCTGACCAGCAGGTTTGGCATTCTCGGACGCGAGGAAGACGCCGTCGACGGCGGTGCCGTCCCGGGCCTGTGCCACTTTGGTGGCGAGGTCGTCCAAGTCGTGTGCCACCACAGCGGCCCACACCCGCGTGCCACCATCGCCCGAGACACGATCTTCCGAGAAGGCCAGGGCGAGATCTCGCAGTCGCCAGGGCCGCCCCGCCGCGTCATTGGCCGTGAGCAGGTCGGCCAGCCGGTCCAGTTCCGCGACCGCCGTCGCCCGGTCCGCACCGGCGAACAGGAACAACTCGGCCGGCCAGGCGTCCAGCCCGTGCCTGGGCTCGGGTGCCCCGTCATAGGAGCTGAGCACGGCGTGGAAGTTCGTGCCGCCGAACCCGAACGCGCTCACCCCAGCGACCCGGCGTGCTGAGGACGTCCACGGCCGCGCGGTGACGTCGAAGGAGAACGGGCTGGTGGCACTGTCCCAGTACGGGTTCGGATCCCGCAACTGGCTGGTCGGCGGGCGCACCCCGGTGTGCACCGCGCATGCCGCTTTGATCAACCCGGCGATTCCCGCGGCGCATTTGGTGTGCCCGATCTGGGATTTCACGGATCCCAGCGTGCAGTTGCCGGCCGGGGTGCCGGCCGTGGTGAACAATTCGGTCAGCACCGCCAGCTCGGTGCGGTCCCCGACCACGGTGCCGGTGCCGTGCGCCTCCACCAACCCAACCTGCGCCGGTGAGATCCCGGCCATCCGGTAGGCGCGTTCCAGCGCCCGGCGCTGCCCTTCCGGGCGCGGCGCGGTGAGCCCCAGTGAGCGCCCGTCGCTGGCCGAGCCGATCCCCTTGATCACCGCGTAGATCCGGTCGCCGTCGCGCTCGGCGTCGGCCAGCCGCTTGAGCACCAGGCACGCCACGCCCTCACCCAGCGCGATGCCGTCGGCGGAGGTGTCGAACGGGCGGCACCGGCCGGTCGCCGACAGCGCCCCCACCGACGCGAACATCAGGTAGTCGTGGATGCTGTTGTGCACGTCGGCGCCACCGGCCAGCACCATGGCGCTGGTGCCGGCGCGGAGCTCCTTGCAGGCCAGGTCGATGGCGGCCAGTCCGGAGGCGCAGGCGGCGTCCACCGTGTAGTTCGCGCCGCCGAGGTCCAACCGGTTGGCGATCCGGCCGGTGATCACGTTGGCCAGCACCCCGGGGAACGAGTCCTCGGTCAGCTTCGGCAGTTGCTCATCCAGCTCGGGCGGTAGCGTCGCGTGGTAGGCCGGGTAGAGCGACCGGAACCCGTACCCGCTGGCCAGATCAGCGCCCGCCTCGGCACCGAAGATCACCGAAGTGCGCTCCCGGTCGAAGGCCCGCCGCGCGTACCCGGCATCGCGCAGCGCGCGGGCGGCCACCTCCAGCGCCAGCAGCTGAACCGGTTCGATGCTGGCCAGCGCGGCCGGTGGGATGCCGTAGGCCAGCGCGTCGAAGGGCACCTCCGGCAGGAAGCCGCCGCAGGGCGCGGGCTCGGTGTACACCGCCGGGTCCCAGCGCTGCGGCGGCACCTCGGTGACCGCGTCCACCCCGGCCAGCACGTTGGCCCAGTAGCCGGCCAGATCCCCAGCCCCCGGGAACACTCCGGCCATGCCGACAATCGCCACGTCCAGCGGATGGGTTTCCGGTCCCTGGGCCTCCAGGGCCTGAGTCGTCAGGGCTTGGGCCGGTTGGTCCGCACCGATCGGCTCGATGCCCAATTCAGCGACCCTGGCGGCGAGGAAGTCGGCCGCGCCCTCGGTCACCTGGGTGTGCAGCGCCTCGATTGTCGTGCTCGCGCGGCGCAGTGTGGCCACCTCGCCGAGCATGATCATGCCATCCTGGCGCTGGACTTCCTCATCTACCGCGACCAGCACATCGCCCTCGCGGCGCAGTCCCTTGCTGGCGATGCGCAGCCGACCCAGGTTGAGTTGCTCCAGCTCGGCCCACATCTGATCGCGCGGCACTCCGGCGGCCATCAACTGGTCCCGAGTCTCGGTGAACGTGTGCGGGTACGGTGAGTCCGCGCAGCGGGTGGCATGCCCGGGTGCGGTTTCCAGCAGCACGGTGCGCTCGCAGGCCAGCGCGGCCCGCTGGAACTCCGGCCGGATCGCCCCCGCCGCGACGGCCTCTTCGGTGAACAGGTAAGCGGTGCCCATCAGCACCCCGATCTGGGCACCCCGCGCCACTAGGGGAGCGGCCAGCGCGGTCACCATGGCGGCGGAGCGCTCGTCGTGGATGCCCCCGGCGAACAGCACCCGCAGCCGCTCGGCGCACCCGTGTGCGTCGTCCCCGTGGGTGTCGTCATAGTCGAGCAGCCGCTGCACCTGCAGCTCCCACAGTGGGAAGCTGGCCCTCGGCCCGACGTGCCCGCCGCATTCCCGGCCCTCGAACACGAACCGCCGGGCACCCTCGGCAAGGAACCGGTCCAGCAGGCCGGGAGAGGGCACGTGCAGAAACGTCTCGATCCCGGCGGTTTCCAGGGTTGCCGCCTGCGCTGGCCGGCCCCCGGCGATCAGCGCATACGGCGGGCGCACCTGGTGCACCGCAGCCAGTTGCGCCGCACGGAGCTCCGGGGGGACGAACCCGAGGATGCCCACCCCCCACGGCCGACTACCCAGCAGGGCCGCGGTCTGTTCCAGCAGTGCCCGGCTCTGCTCGCCGTCGCTCAGCGACAACGCCAGAAACGGCAACCCGCTCCCGGCCGCCACCGCCGCGGCGAATCCGGCCTGATCACTGACCCGGGTCATCGGCCCCTGCACCACGAACGGCCGCATTCCCTGAGTGGTCTGCAATCGGGCGGTGCGCAACTGGTCGGTGACCGCGGCGCGGAGCGCGGCCACCACTCCGCCAGCGGTCACGTACCGCTGCGCCAGCGCGGCGGCCAGCGCGCCGTCCTGGCCGATCGGCAGCGCACTCAGGTCCCGGGCGCCGAGTCGGGTCGCGACTGTGGCGGGATCGGCGACCGGCAGGTCCGGGCGCGTGTAGAGGCGGTGCTCACCGATGACCGCGGTCTCGCTGCCGTCCATCGCCCGGATCGCCGCGGCCACCGGGCCGGGCAGGTCGGCCTCGGCCACCAGCGCCAGCTGCGCGTCCAGTACCACACCGGCCGCGCCACCGGCGACCGCCGCGGCGGCGGTGTGCGGCCCGATCCCGCCGGCCGCCCACACCGGCACGCTGATCCCCGACTCGGCCAGCAGCTGTTGCAGCAGCACGAACGTCGTGGTGGCGCCGACCCGGCCGCCGGCTTCGGTGCCTTTGGCGATCAGCCCGTGCGCCCCGGCCCGGACCGCCGCGTGCGCCTGCGCCACCGAGGTGACCTCGATG
>JBOHFJ010000096.1:0-14869 GCA_050699655.1 Pseudonocardiaceae bacterium | reverse complement strand
CATCAGGTCCTTGCGGCCGAACGGCTTCACCAGATAGGCCAGCGCGCCCGCATCGCGGGCGCGTTCCACCAGATCACGTTGGCTGAACGCGGTGAGGATCACCACTGGCGCGATCCGCCGCTCCGCGATGATCGACGCCGCGTCGATGCCGTCCATCTTCGGCATCTTCACGTCCATGATCACCAGATCGGGGCGCAGCGCCTCGGCCTGCGCGACGGCCCGCTCACCGTCAGCCACCTCGCCGACCACGACGTAGCCCTCCTCGGCGAGCATCTCGACGAGGTCCAGCCGGATCAGCGCCTCGTCTTCGGCGACAAGCACCCGGTGCCCGCCCTCCGGCCGGTCCGGCTCGGTGGGCCCCACGCTCGCGTCGGTCTGCGGATCCACCGTCAGCCCCCGTCTCCTCGCGTTCGCTTCCTGAACCGCAACGATAGCGATGAGGCTGGGAACACCCCAGCCCCGTGCACTGCTAGCATCCGGGTGGTCAACACTGAGGTGGTTGAACCACTGAGTGGTGCGCTGGCCGGGATGGCGGAATAGGCATACGCGGACGCCTCAAAAGCGTCTGTCCTGACGGACATGCGGGTTCGAGTCCCGCTCCCGGCACCGTTCCGTGCGCTGTGTTCGTCGCAGGGCGCGCGGCGCGGGTCGCCGAGCGGATGCGCGCGAGCACCGGTTTCGACCTTGCGGGCCAGCTTGCGAGTGGACTCGTGGGTGCGGACCTGCCCGATCCGGGGGAGCTTGACGTGTCGCCGATCCGCGCCGAGACCGAGCGCACCGGTCGATTGTGGAGCTGCGGCGTGACCGCGCGGCCTGGCTGGCGGGCATCGGATCCGATCAGTGGTCAGTCGGCTTGACCGAGCGGGGATTCCGCCAGCGCGTCCAGGACTCGCTTCAGGGGCACGATCGCGATCGACCATTGGACCAACCCTGACGCTGGGTGCCGGCGGGTTCGGCTCGACGCCTGGGCCAGCAGCCACGGCCTGCACCGGTATTACGAACACGCGGGATTTCGGTACGTGCGCACCGTGTCAGACAATCCCAGCAGGTCAACCGCGCGGTTCGAGCGTGAGACGTCCTTGCCTGCCGCCCAGTGCGGTGCGCTTGCTCAAGGGAGCCGACTCACCCCCTCTATCGGCCGGAGGCATGACGTGGACGTCACCTTCGCCCACGCTGCGGGGTCGCGGGGGCGGGGCCTTGGCCACGGCAAATGATCAGTTCAAGGACGCGCGGGAAAACACCGAATCGCCCACCAATCCGGGCTATTGCCTGACCCGGGAGGAGATCGCCGAGCGGGTCAACGCCTGGATCTATGACCACCACGAAAAGAAGGAGACAGAGGCCAGCGCGAACTACGTTGGCCAGGTGGAGAACGGGAGAATCCGCTGGCCTGGTAAACTATATCGGGAAGCATTCCGGGCGATCCTGGGTGTCCCGACTGATTCCGATTTGGGGTTCGTCAATGCCCACTCCCGCCGTACGGCAGTGAAGCTGGACAACGTGAAACGGCAAGAGTTCCTCCACGACGCCACCGCCTTGGGTGTGGGCGCCCTCGCCGGCCTGGAACCGCTGGCGACGCTCCTGGAAGCCCTGGGAGACAGTGAACCCACCCCGATCCCCGCGCGGATCGGCGCCACCGAGATCAAACAGGTCCGCGACGCCACGCGAGTGTTCGACTCATGGAGCCGCACCTACGGTGGCGGGGTGGTCCGGGAGGCCGCCATGGGCCAGTTGCGCTGGTCAGCAGGCCTGCTGAGAGCCACCTGCCCGGACCGGCTGCGCCCCGAACTGTTCTCTGCGGTCGGCGCCTTCGCCAATACCACCGCGTACATGGCCGAAGACGTCAACGCCCACGATGAGGCCCGCCGGGTGTATCGCTTCGGGCTGGTCTGCGCCGAGCGGGCCAAGGACTGGCCCCTGCGAGCCGAGATCTTGTCGACCATGACGAAGCAAGCGGTCAACACCGGGCAGCCCGATGAAGGTCTCACCCTGGCTGAGCAGGCTCTGGTCCGCCCTGACCGGCTCACCTCGACCGGACAGGCGATGCTGCACACCGATCGGGCCATCGCGCTGGCCAAGATGCGGCGGGTCGACGAGGCACTGACCGCCATCGGCACCGCCGATCAGCACTTCACGCACTCCACCCCGGACAATGACCCGCCATTCATGGCCTACTACAACGCCGCGCGCCATGCCCAGAACACCGGGAGGCCCCTGCTCGACCTGGCGATGCTGGGCCGCGACCCCACCGAGGCCACCGACCGCCTCACGGCGGCGGCTGCTGGGTACCCCGACACCGAAACCCGTTCCCGGGCGATCTGCCTGACCAAGCTGGCCACTCTGACGATGGTCACCGGTGACCCGCTCCAGGCCGCCGCCCTCGGGCACGCGGCACTCGACATCGCCGGCACCATCCGCTCCCGGCGTGCCACCGAGGAACTGCGCGAGCTGGCCCACTACGCCGCCGCGCACCAGCACCTTGATGAGATAGCGCACCTGCGGCACCTGATCGCCACCCTGGTGGGCACCGGCAGCCCCTAGCGAGGGACCCGAATCCACTCGTGAATCCACTCCCGGATACATCCTTGGCATACACGTGATCCGCTGTATTCGGGGCATGTCCTGAGCTGGGAGAGTCACTCCACGCCGCCGCTCTTCGCCTCACATCTCAGGGTGGCGGTGAGTGGTGGCGGCCCCGCTTCATGGTCGACGAACCTCGCGGGGCCGCCGCCTTCCACACGACAGATCGATCGGGGGAGTACCGCTGTGGACCGGGATCACGCCTTGGGGGGAGCGGGTCGCGAGTGCTTGATCGCGTCGTCCTATGAATGGCTGGTCCGCGGCGGCGGGACACGATCCCGCCCCGTCAGAAGAGAGGTCAACCATGGCTGATGGGGCGACTGGGGACACGGGCGCACCCTGCGCGAATCGCAGGGCGATCGGGGTCACCTGCGCGGTGCACAAAGGACCCCGAGGGTTCGCGAACCTGGTGGTGGAGAAGCAGGGTGGGGAGATCATTCTTGACCCGCACGTCACCGGGGAGTGCGTCCTCATCCTTGACGAGGACCCCGCCCGGGTATTGCGTGATGCTTTGATCGAGTGGCTCGGGTGAGCGAGGTGAATGGCGCTCGGGTGTGGCTGATCGCCCCGCTCGGCACCGCGCCCGCACCCACCGACCACCGCAGGCGTCCGCGACGACCTGCTGCGCACCTGGCGACCCGGCCCCGACGGCCGCTACACCACCGGCGGGGGCCGGCATCACGCCACCTGGGACGAGCTGCGCGCCCAGCACGACCTGGTGGAAGTGACCGAGGCCCGGATGGCTCAGGCTATCCGGTGGGGCACCCCGTGAGCTGGTATTTGCGGTCCATGGGTGACCGGGACACCCACCGCGCTGGGTTGCTGCACCCGGATGGCACCCTCACCGCCGCTTGCGGCGTCCGCTTCCGCCCTCGTGAGTTTTTGCGCGGCACGACGGCCCTCTGCGCGGCGAGCCACCCGACCCCGACCAGATCTGCCCGGCGTGCGACACCCATCGCAGGCAAGGCGCCCGGTGACTCACCGAGCGCGCTGGGCCCGGTCTCCGCTGGGCTGCCACGCGCGCCCGTTGGGCATCGTTCCTTGATCGTCGGCCGGCCGCTGGCCGGGGTTGGTGTCGGCACCGGCCTCATCATGATCGCCGGATTGGCCGGCGCCGTCACCCATGTCCGCGCCCGCTGACGGCGGGCCGCCAGGTACGCCCGCGCTCTGCGCTGACCCCATGGTGGCCGCGTTCATCACCGAGCCCCTGATCGTCGACCCGGTGCCGCATGCCGCAGGTGGTGAACCGGCAGGTCAGACGGCTACGGCGAGACCTGAACCGGGGGAATGCGACCTTGCGCCGGCCCGCTCGCCTGTCTTGGAGAACGACCAGTTGCTCCGATCGGCCGACCGGCAGACCAAGCGCGACATGGTGACCGGTGAGTCGCACTACGTCTGGGGAATCCGGCACCGTCTCAAAGTGGTCGAGCGGCCCGGCCGCGCTCATGCCGAGGTCGACGGCGAACGCCTGTTGCTGTATGTGCCTGCCGGCGCGGATGCAGACGCTCGGCTGACTGTCCTGCAGCGCTGGCAACGTGAGCAACTTCGACGGCGGATCCCCTCGCTCCTCGTCCAGTGGGAGCCAGTCATTGAGCGAAGCGTCGCCAAGTGGAGCATTCGCCGGATGAAGACCAAATGGGGCTCGTGCAACCGTGAGACCGCCCACATCTGGTTCAACCTCGAACTGGCCAAGAAGCATCCCGCCTGTCTTGAGTACATCATCGTCCATGAGATGACGCACTTGCTCGAACGTAGCCACGGGGCGCGCTTCTCACACCAACCAAACCAGATTAGCCCTTACAGGCTACCACGATCGGGTGGTATTGATTGCTATAGGGTCGATGGAGTGACGAGATCCTCGACCGGGTCGGACATGCCAGGGGCGGACGTACCAGCATCGAGCCTGGCCGGAACGGCGCTGGATCGGTACTGGTTGGCGGCTCTGGTGCGGTCGCCATGGTCGAGGCTTGCGCTCGCCGGGGTTGCGCGGGGGACGCTCGCGCTCGGGTTGGTCGGGTCGCTTGCGGTATTCATCGGTGGGATCGGTTGCGCCGGGATTCCGGTCACCGGCCCGATACCCGGTGATGGGTTGTTCGCGGCGCTGGGTTACGGGCCTGGCCGCGAGGTGGCCACCGTGGTGCTCTATCTCGGGCTGGGCCTCATGGTGTGGGCGTGGGTCCGGCTGGGTCGCGACGTCCTCGCGGGGCGGGTCGCCGGCCGCGCGGTGGCGGCTTGCGCGGGGGCGTGGTTGGTGCCGATGCTGTTCGCGCCGCCGTTGTTCACCCGCGACGTCTACTCGTACCTGGCGCAGGGGGCGGTCGCGCTGCACGGTTTCGATCCCTACACCGCTGGACCGGACGTGCTGTTGGGGTCGGTGACCGACAACGTCGCCGGGTTGTGGCAGGACACCGGAGCACCGTATGGGCCGCTGTTCCTGCTGCTGGCCAAGGGGGTTGTCGCGGTCACCGGCGACGGGGTCATCAGCGGTGTCCTGCTGATGCGGCTGGCCATGCTGCCGGGGCTGGCGTTGCTGGGGTACGCGCTGCCCGGGCTGGCCCGGCACCTCGGCGGGCGGAGTTCGGTGGCGTTGTGGGTAGCGGTGGCCAACCCGCTGGTCCTGACCCAGCTCGTGGGCGGGCCGCACAATGACATTCTCATGATCGGCCTGCTGGCGGTGGCCACCCTGCTGGTCCTGGATGGTCGTCATGGCCCGGGGATGGCGCTGGCCGGGGCCGCGATCGCGGTCAAGGCGTCGGCCGGCGTCGCGCTGCCCTTCCTCGTGCTCATCTGGGCCGCCCGGCTCCCCGGTGGCCGGTGGGCTCGCATTGGCAAGGCCGCCGCCGCGGGCTTCGCGATCATGATGACGGTTTACCTCGCCGCCAACTGGGCGTTGGGCCTGCCCCTGACCGAATTGCCGGATCTCGCCGCGCCCTTGCGCATCGTGGACTGGCTGTCAGCGCCGACGGGCGTCGGGGAGATCCTGCACAGCGTCTTCGGCCGGGAGACCGGTGTGGACGTGCTCTCGTTCGTCGCGCTCGCCCGGCTGCTCGGGCTGCTCGCCCTCGCCGCGCTCGCCGCCCGGCAGTGGTGGCTGGCCCGCGCGGGTGGCGTCGCGGCGGTACGCCAGATGGCGATTGTGTTGGCGCTCACCGCAGTGCTCTCGCCAACCACGCTGCCCTGGTACTTCACCTGGACCCTCGCGCTGGGCGCGGCCCTGCCGTGGACGCCCCGGGCGCTGTCCCTGCTCACCGCCGGCTCCGTCTGGCTGATGATCGTCGACTACCCCAACGGGTTCATCGCGCTCTCCAACTGGCCTTACCTCGCCGCCGGAGCCGGCTTCGCCACACTCGCCGCCCTGTCGCTGCACCTCGAAATCTTCCGCCGGGTCGGTCGCCGTGGGCAGGCCATAGCCGCCGCGACCGGGATCAGGTGATGGCGGTGCTGCTGCCGAGCTTGCGGTAGAAGTCGCCGGACTGGTCGTCGAGCTTGCCCTTGCGCGCGGTCGTGGCCCGCACCCGCGGCATCTTCGACCTGTGCTACACCTCTCACCAGTGCAACGCCTCTGGGGCAACCGCCCCGGCCTCGGTGAGGGGATCCTGGTTTGATGAAGGCGTGGTGGAGGGATGGACGC
The DNA here is from genome assembly GCA_050699655.1 of Pseudonocardiaceae bacterium. Taxonomy (GTDB): domain Bacteria; phylum Actinomycetota; class Actinomycetes; order Mycobacteriales; family Pseudonocardiaceae. Next base: position 8,658 of record JBOHFJ010000096.1, on the reverse strand, counting down.
TGAGGAAGCCCACACGATCGGATTCGCGTTGTGGCGTGTGCGCGACGGTCGCGGCAAGTCGCTGAGGGTAGTCGCCGGGCTGGCCGGGATGAGCAAGGACACCCTGAGCCGGATCGAGCACGGTCTACTGTCTCCGACCCTCAACCAGATCCATGCCCTCGCCGAAGCTCTGCAAATCTCGATGTCGGAGCTGACAAGGCTCCCCGTCCCAGCACCCGCCAATGGACATACCGACAGCACCATAGAGACGATCCGGCGGGTGCTGAACGGGATTGACATCGGCCACCCCGGTGGGCTGGTGCTGCCCGTTGCGGTGTTGCGGGACCGGGTGAGTCAGTTGCAGGAGATGAGGCGGGGCTGCCAGTTCGCCGAGGTCGCCACCGACCTGGTCGGTGTAATCCGGGATTTGCACACGACGCTGGCTACCGGCACCGACTGCGGTGAGCTGTTCGAGCTGGTTGTGTACCTGCATGTGCAGGTCACCAACATGTGGCTGCAGGACGCTGGCGCCCCGATCGACCTGCGGCGCGAGGTCGCCTCGTTGACCCGGCGAATATCCAGGGAACACGGCGAGAACCACACGCTCGCAATGGCCGCCCTCGCCACCACCCGCCAACTGATGTCTACTCGCCAGTTCGATCTGGCGCAGGCAGCGCTGGACGCCTTGACGATGCCCGGGACAACGGCGGAAACCGCTGGCCTGGTGGGCGGGCTCACGATGCGACATGCGGCGGTTGCCGCAGCGGACAACCGACCCGGTGACGCGGTGGCCGCGATGGAGGCTGCGGCCGAGCTAGCGGCAAGGTTCGGTGAGACCGGTGAGCATAACCCGCTCGGGTTCGCATTCGGACCAACTGACGTGGGGTTCCGGCAGGCGGCGCTCGCGTTGGCGGCCGGTGAACCCGACCGCGCGGTGAGCATCGCAGAGGGATTGCAACCTCAGCGCCACCCCTTTCTGACCAGGCAAGCAGCGCACTGGACCAACTATGGCCAGGCGCTGGCGCGGCTGCGGGGACGCCAGAACGACGCGGTAAGAGCGCTGCGTCGTGCCGAGCTGATGTCCCCGCATCACGTGCTGCGGAATCCATTCGTCCGCGACACTCTGGCCGTGCTGCTCAGGCGCTCGCGCCGGGGTTCCCCGGCGGACCAGGAGCTACGGGGTATGGCCCGCCGGGCCAGTCTGCCCGTATAGCCCAGCGACGGGGTGTCTCTCCCGAGACGCCTCTAGGCCCTCGCTGGCTATTGCGTAGATCGTTCTCTCCGGAGACGTCTCTCCGGAGAGACACCCGGCTGTCATCCCCGCGCCACGCTCGGCGACGACGGGTCGAGATACCCCCTTCGAATAGGAGTGATCTGCATGGAATCCCCTGTCGCCGCAGCGGCACCTGACGAGCCTGATCTGTTCGAACTGGATGTCACGCTGCTGGAGATGGCGGACCCGGCCAGCCTGGTCAACATGACTGACGACGGCTGCGGTTCCACCTGCGAGAAGTCGACCTGCATCAGCGGCGGCTGACTCTCATGGACGGCCGAACACCACCCGCTTGATATCTGCGTCAGGGCGGAAGGCTCGTGCGCCATCCCGGCCCTTGGGACCGCCAACCTGGGGGAGTTCTTCGGTGAGATCAGCAGATAACGGTGAGGCAGGTTTCCGGGCCACGGGCGGAGCACTGGTCCGCGCCGCACACCACTGCGGACTTCAGCTTCCGCCATGGCCTGACTTGACCAGTGCCGGCCCCGACCGTGTCACCGTGTGGGTGGGCTGGCTTCGCCGGGTATGGGCGATCCCGCAGGTCGCCGATGCCCTCGGCCATGCCAGCCCGCAGCTCGACCAACAGATACGCGCCCTGTGTGCCACGGATGCCCCAGGCGTGCGCCAGACGAGGCGGGCGGTGGTGTCCGTGGCCCGCTACCTGCGACGGATGACCGGTCGCCCGACGCCCTCCGGGCTGCTTGCCGGGGTCGCCCCGGCCACGTTCGGGGACCAGCCGCACATGCGGTGGGGGGCTGGACACCGGGCCGTGGCCCGAGCGGATGCCGCCTGGGTGGCCGACATCATCCGCCAAGTGGAAGGCTGTCCCGAGGCCCTTGAGCGCCTGGCCGTGATAGTGAACTCCACGGTGATGGTGCGAGGAGATCGCCTGATCGTGCCGCACCAGCCGCACGCAGACGAACGGGGCACCTCGGCTGTGGAGGTCTCCCTGCGGCACACCGACGCCGTGCGCGTGGCGGTCGAAGCGGCCCGCAAACCGGTCCGCTTGGGCGAGGTGGTGGAACAACTCGTGGCCACGTTGCATTCGGCCACGTCCGTGAAGGCGACCGCGATGCTCACCGAGCTGGTCGCGCGCCGTGCGCTGATCACCAGCTTGCACGCTCCCAGCACCGAGCCGGACGCCCTGGGATGGCTGCTGGAGCATCTGGAGACGGCCGGCGCCTCAGAGGTGGCGCCCATCGCTGACCTGTTCGCCGAACTGAAGGAGATCCACGCCCTTCTTGAACAACACAACCAGGCACCCGCCGACCAGAGCCGTGCCATGCGGGCGGAAGTGGCCGCGCGGATGGCACGCCTGGGCCGCACCCCTCGGCACCCGGTCGCGGTGGACCTGCGGCTGGACGCGAGCATCGTTCTGCCCGCCGAGGTCGCTCGTGAGGCCGAGCGCGCTGCGCTGATCCTCGCGCGGGTGAGCGCGCACCCCCATGGCACTCCCGCGTGGCGTGACTACCACCGGCGGTTCTACGAGCGTTTCGGCAGCGGCAGCTTGGTGCCCCTCCTGGAGGTCGTGGCGGACAGCGGCATCGGCTGGCCCGACGGCTACCCCGGCACAGCCTCACCGGAGCAGCGTGGCGAGCACTCACGCCGCGATGAGACGCTGCTGTCCCTCGCCCAGGCCGCCGCGCTGGACGGGCGCGTGGAAGTCGTGTTGAGCGAGCCGCTGATAACCGACCTGGAGCCCGACGACGCAAGGCGGGTGCGGCTGCCTGCGCATCTGGAGTTGTGTGTCCGCGTGCACGCCTCCCACCTGTCCGCCCTCCAGCGCGGGGACTTCCAGCTGACGGTGGTGTCCGTCTCCCGGGCTGCGGGCGTGGTGACCGGCCGCTTCCTGAGCATCTTGGAACCCGACGGTCGACGCGAACTGGCTGCGGGCCTCACCGGCCTGCCGGGCAGCGACCCGGATACGGTGTGCGCGCAAGTCTCGTTCCCACCGCTGGACCCTGCCACGGCCCATGTCGCCAGAGCCGTGCGGACCCTCCCGGCCTTGATCAGCCTCGCCGAACACCGCGACATCACCGCAGACTCGGGCGTGCTGACGCCCATTGACCTCGCGGTGGGCTGTGACAGCCACCGGCTGTATCTCGCGGCCCCGGCTCGTGGTGAGCGGCTGGACGCGTGGGGGATGCACGCGCTGAACCTGCGCACCCACACCCCGCCGCTCGCCCGCTTCGTGACCGAACTCTGCCACGCTCTGTGCGCGCAGGTCACCGCATTCGACTGGGGCGCCGCCGCCCTACTGCCGTTCCTTCCCCGACTGCGCTCCGGACGCACCATGCTGGCCCCCGCCCGGTGGCGGATCGACGCTGCCGAGCTGCCCGCACGGTCAGCCGGCTGGGAGAGATGGGACGCTGCCCTGGCTGGGTTGCGCACCCGCCGCCGCATACCGCGCCTGGTGCATCTGGTCGAGGATGACCGGCTGCTTCCCCTGGACTTGGAGGAGACAGGGCACCGCGTGCTGCTGCGCGACCACCTGTACACCCAGCGGAACGCGGTGCTGGAAGAAGCCCCCGACGAGATGGCCGTCGGATGGTGCGGCGGGTGGGCGCACGAGGTCGTCGTGCCCCTCGCGGCGTCGCAACCGCCGACCTGGCCCCGGCTACCCCGCCCGACCCAGGAGCGGATCGTCGGTCGTGACCACGGCCACGTCCCCGGCACGTCCCGTCTGTTGTTCGCCAAGCTCTACGGAGACGTCCACCGCCAGGATCTCATCCTCGCCGAGCACCTGCCCGCCCTTCTCGCCCGGTGGGGCGAGGAGCAGCCGGTGTGGTGGTTCCTGCGCTTCCGCGAGGGCCGCGACCACTACCTCCGGTTACGGATCACCCTCCTCGACTCCGGACCGGAGGCGTTCGGCGAGGCCGCCCGGAGAGTGGGTGCCTGGGCCGACGATCTACGCGGGCGCGGGTTGTTGCGGGAGGTGGCCTACGCGACTTCCTACCCGGAGACCGGGCGCTGGGGCTCTGGTGAGGTGCTGGCTGCGGCCGAGGCGGTTTTCACCGCCGATTCCCGCACGGTGCTCGCTCAGCTCGCCCAGCCCGCACGCCCTCACCCCCGAGTGCTGGTTGCCGCCAACTTCGCCGCCATCGCGATCGCCTTCACCGGCAGCATCACCGTGGCCATGGAGTGGCTGATCAGCCACGTTCCGGCGACCGCCCCAGTGGCGGTCCCACGGCCAGTGTTCGCCGGGGCCGTGCGCCTGGCCGACCCCTGCGACGACTTCCACGCCCTGCGCCTAGTACCAGGAGGCATGCCGGTCGTGAATTCCTGGGCCGAGCGGTCCACGGCGCTGGCCGCTTACCGCGCCCGTCTGCTCGGCCTGCACGCCGCCGGTATCGACGCCGACGACGTCCTGGGCTCCTTGCTACACGTGCACTTTCTCCGCGCCTGTGGCATCGACCCACAGGAAAAGGCGATGTGCTTTTATCTGGCCCGGGCCGCAGCGTTGGCCCACGTCGCCCGTACAGGAGGCCGCCGGTGAACCTAGAGCAGACCTTGGAGGCCGCTGACCGTCTCGCGCAACCCACCGCCCCCCAGCTACCCGCCGATCAAGCGTGGTGGCCGCAGTCCCTTGCGCACGGCGTCCTCGGGATCGCCATGCTGCACACCGAGCTGGCGTCGGTCGGGCTGCGGCCCTGGCAGCGCGTCCACGACTGGTTGAGAGTGGCCGCCCGCGCCCCGGTCACCACCGGCGCCAGCACGGGACTGTTCTACGGGGCGCCCGCCCTTGCCTTTGCCCTCGCAGGAGCCGCCGCTGCGCACCCCGGCGCCTACCAGGGAACCCTGCCGGTTCTGGACGCGAGGATCGCCGCGGATGCCCGCCGCCGGGTCGAGGCCGCTCACGCCCGCATCACCGCAGGACATCTGCCGGTGCTGGCGGAGTTCGACACCATCCGCGGCCTAGCCGGCATCGGGGCATACCTGCTGCGCCGCGACCCGGCGGGTGACGCCGTGCGAGCGGTCTTGGGATACCTGGTGGACTTGGCTAAGCCCATCGACGTTGAGGGACAAGCGCTGCCGGGCTGGTGGACGCTCACCGGGCCAACAGGCCGTCCAGACCCCAGCGAGTTCCCCGGTGGGCACGGCAACGCGGGCATGGCCCATGGGATCGGCGGACCCCTCGCGCTGCTCGCGCTCGCCGCCAGGCGCGGAGTCGTTGTGCCGGGGCAGTTTGAGGCCATTGAGGCCATTGAGGCCATCTGCGGCTGGCTGGACTCCTGGCGCACCGACAGCGGCGCCGAGCCCATCTGGCCGTACCTGATCAGACGTGCCGAGCATGACACCGGTCACCCCCGACCACCCAGCGGAGCCGGGCGGCGGCCATCCTGGTGCTATGGCACCGCCGGCCTGGCCCGTGCCCAGCAGCTCGCCGCTCTGGCCACCAGCAACGCCGACCGTCGCCGCATCGCCGAGCATGCCCTCGTCCAAGCCATCACCGACCCAGTCCAGCGTGCCGCGACCACCGATGCGTCGCTGTGCCACGGACACGCCGGGCTCGCCCACATTGCGGCTCGGGCGGCGGCCGACGCCGCGCCGCTCGTCGCAGCAAGACTGCAAGAACTCGCAGCGGAGCTGCTGGGCGCCGCCCAGCCCGCCCCAGTCGAGGCCGGACCCGGCCTGCTGGAGGGCGTCACCGGGGTGGCCCTGGCCTCCCTCGCCCTGGCCACCGGGGTCCCGCCCGCAACGGGCTGGGACATCTGCCTGCTGATCGCCTGACCCCGCTACCTGACCAAACCCTCGGAGAGGAAAGCCTGGCTCTGATGCCGCCCCACGCCGACTGGCACCAGTACATGATTGAGTTCATCGACCGCTCCTCGGCCGCACTCACCGCCGCCCGCCACCTCGCGCCCGCACTCGACGAAGCTCAGGACGCCGGTCTCCTGCACACCTGGTGGTACATCCGCAAGACACCCGCCTGGAGGCTTCGCTACCAGTCAGAAGGCCACGGGACGACGGCGGTCGACGACCTCCTGGCCAAGCTGACCGCCGATGGCCGCATCGCGGGCTGGACACGCGGGATCTACGAGCCCGAAACCGTCGCGTTCGGGGGTCCGGCCGCCATGAGAATCGCCCACGACCTGTTCCACCACGACAGTCGGCACCTCCTCGCCCGCACTGCCCAGCACAGCCCGACCCCTGCCCTCGGGCAGCGCGAATCCACGGTCCTCCTCTTCAGCGCTCTGCTGCGTGCCGCCGGCCAGGACCGATACGAGCAAGGGGACATCTGGGCGAAAGTCTTCGATCTTCGCCCCGCCGCCCACGCTTTGGCCGCTGAGCAGTCCGACAAGCTGGCCCAGGCGATACGGCGGCTCATTATCGTCAATCCCCGCAGCGTGCCCGGTCTCCTGCCCGAGTCCTGGGTGGCCGCCTTCGAGGCCGCCGGTCACGCCCTTAGGGACCTCGCCCGCTCCGGGCGGCTGGAGCGCGGCTTGCGTGCCGTCCTCGCCCACCACTTCATCTTTCACGCCAACCGCGCTGGTCTGCCCGCGGCTGACCAGTCCACCCTGGCGGCGCTGGCCGTGGACACCGTCTTCAACACCGCCGAGCGGCCGGGTTGCTCCGGCCACCCCACCCGAAACCAAGAAGGTCCCGCGGCATGACCACCACTGTCAGCGACACCCCCGCTTCCGCCAGCGACTTGCGCACCAAGCTGGTCGATCTCCTGCGCCGCCAGAACACCGTGCGCACTCCGGCCGTGGACGCGGCTCTGCGCAGCGTGCCCAGGCATCTGTTCGTGCCCGGTTTCTCCCTTGAGGAGGCGTACGCCAACGAGGCCCTCTACACCAAGCACGACGACAGCGGGGGCGCCTCCCTCAGTGCCGCTTCCCAGCCGGCGATCGTCGCCATGATGCTGGAACAGCTCCACCTCGAACCCGGGCAGCGCGTGCTGGAATTGGGAGCTGGCACCGGCTACAACGCCGCCGTGATGGCCGCCATCGTCGGCGAGGCCGGCCAGGTCACCACCCTCGACGTGGACGAGGATCTGGTCGAGGGCGCCCGAGATCACCTTGATGCCGCCGCGGTCACGAACGTGGACGTCGTCCTCGGCGACGGCGCGCTCGGCCACCCCGACGCGGCTCCTTACGATCGCGTGATCGCGACTGCGGGCGCCTTCGAGACACCTCCGGCATGGCTGGACCAACTCGCCCCGCACGGGCGCCTCGTCGTCCCGTTGCGCCTGGCCGGTGCCGCCTCCCGCAGCGTCATCTTCGAGCGCGACCAGGCCGGCTGGGGCAGCCCCGGCAGCGAGATGACGGTGTTCATGCCGCTGCGCGGCATCGCGGACGACGCACGCCGCATCATCGACCTCACCGGAGACCGCGAGGTGACCTTGCAGGCGCATCAGGACAACGACGGCGCCACCGACCCCAGCGGACTCGCCGGGGTCCTGGCCACCGCTCGCCACGAGGTGTGGACCGGTGTGCTGTTCGCGCCGAGGGTGTCGTTCGAATGGCTGGATCTGTGGCTGGCGTGCCGCCTGGCCAACCCCATCATGCGCATGACCGTCGAGGCCGCCGCGAAGCACAGGGGCCTCGTCTCACCGATGTTCCCCACCGTGGCCATGGCCACCACCACCGAAGACGGCAGCCTCGCCTACCTCACGATCCGCCGCGCCGAGCCCGCGCCTGACGGCGGGAAGCTGTTCGAGGTCGGTGTCATCGGCCACGGCCCCACCGGGCAGCGCCTTGCCGAGCACGTCGGGCAGGACATCAGCACCTGGGACACCGGCTTTCGCGCCCGTCGTGTCCGCTTCGCCATCCCCGGCACGCCCCCGACCGCTGACCCCGACCAGGGCCGATTCGTCCTCCACCGCCCGCACCACCCCATCACCGTCACGTGGGAATGACCGGGATTGACCCCACCGGGCCGACAGCCCGCCGCTTCCCCCTCATGGCCCGGCCCCGCCCGGCGTGCGCACCTCTGCACCAGCGCGTCGCGGACCTGCGGGACCGTGCCCATGCGGCCGAGCGGGGCGGCGACATGGCTGCGGCGTCCGCTGTGCACAACCTGGCCGCACTCGTCGCCTCGGACGTCGGTCTTCCCGACCTGGCCCGTCAGTGGTGCCACCGGCACACGATGGTGTACCTGCAGGCCTGCCCGCTGGATGCGCAGGCCGCCATCCGTGCCCTCGAGCCCCTTGTGAACCTGGCCCGCCTCCACATCCGCGATGGCAACGGCGAGTGCGCCTTCACCCTTCTCGACGAGCTCTACACCGCCGTCGCCACCCGGGCCGACACCACCATCGACGGTATTCCAGTGCCCGGAGCAATACTTGAAACCTGTGGATGAGAAAGATCAACGGAGGGTCGTACCCTCCCGATCATCCTGAGGTTCTCAAGCAAGATCGGCGCGGCAACGCCGGTCGGGAAGGTACGACCGATGCTCAGCGT
>JBOHFJ010000095.1:0-14943 GCA_050699655.1 Pseudonocardiaceae bacterium | reverse complement strand
CCGGATACCGGAAGCGATCAACCTCCACGGCGCGACACGCCGGGTGGTCCCACCACTGGCAACCGAGTGGTCCCATCCTCGTGGCAAAAATCCGCTCACGACGGTCCCATGATCGTGGCGGGCGACATCATGGTCCATTACCGCTGGATCAGACAGCCGCCACCGCACAGGCATCGGATCTGGGTCCCCCAGGGACCGGGCCTGCGCCTCTTTACGCCACTGCTCACGCACCGCCACCTGCAGCTCCTGCGCGGCCCGGGTCACCTGCTCGGATCTGACTGGCTGCCCAGCCGCGGCGCGCTGCCGCAACCACCACGTCATCACGGTGACCAGCGCGCCCGCGAGGGCCATACCCGTGCCGAGCACCGATGTCCAGCCGCTGGACCTACCCACACCTTGGGTGATCAGCACGACAGCCAGCAGCGCTAGCCCGGCCAGCAGCGCCAGGCTGGCCAGCAACGCCAGCACACCAGTCCCGAACGCCCGACCCCGCACGATCTCCTCGCCAGCTACGGTGCACGTCACGGTCTTTCCGCGGACGAGAATAAGAGACCGGAGCCACCCGCGAAAATACGTGCGCCCGAGACGGCTCGGACCGCCGATACCTGAAGATCCCCGGCAGGCTGGCCGTGAGCAGCTCATCGGGACGCAGCCGCGGCTACAGCCGTTCGGAATCGATATTGGGTGGCCTGCGCTCGGCTGCCCGAGCATGCTGGGCAGGTGCACGTCTACGACGGGTCGCGACCTGAAGCTGAATCCACCCCTTCTCGACAACAAGTCATAAAGCCGGCTGGAGCTGGCTTGGATCACCAGACAGGCGCCACGGGCTACCAGCGTAAGCAGCACGACCGTAACCGAACGAGAGATGAAGATGACCGACCTATCCAACTCCGCTGACCCACCCCCAGATCTGACTGAGATTAACAACATAGTCCAGGACTCCACGTCCCAAGCCGAAGAGATGAACAAGAAGATCACCAATGCCTATCACCGGTTGTCCCTGACAGCCCAGAAGGCGCTCAACGCGGATGACAACCTTGACTGGTGCGGATTCGCCAAGTGGGCCTCGCACAGGGTCGGGCAAGACCTAGACCCGACGCGCCCCCCACCCAAGGCCGTGGTGATCGCGGATGAGGTACAGACGGCACTGGATTCGATACTGAATCATCCGTTACTGCGGGCACTGGAGACACTAATCCCACTGCAAAATTTAAAGATCGCCCTCCACCACGCGCTAGAAGAGCTGGTGTCCCATGACGTCAGCGCAGAGGACAGGCTAGCGGCCAAGGCGTTGCGGGCTAGCAATGCGCTCATCTTTGGTGAAATAGGCTCAGTATTCGCCCGTTTGATCGAACGACTCGGAAAACCCGACACAACCCAGCCACAATCCGAGGAGAAAATCCACGAGATTGCTAATGAGATCGTCCCTGCACCGCCGGATATTCCTGGAATATTTTTCGAGGCGCCGATCGACAGCACGATGTTGGAGCAGTCCCAGTCAGATCACCTCGTGTGGGCTGTCGGCTTTTATCTACGAGCTGCCCAAGAGACAGATCAAGCCCTCAAAGGCGAGCTCATGCTCGCCGGGAGCATGGCGTTCACGCAATACGAGCAACAACGGGTTGACCACCTCGTCACGATCGCCACATGCGTTCCTATCCGTTCGAAACTAATCGATTTCCTCAATGATCATCTGCCCGGACCGGAGGCTCCCCGTCTGGAACTGCTTCTCGCGAAACGGGGAATGCCGATCAGCTGGACTGATTTGCTTCCTATCATCCTGGGACTAAAACTCCCCAGCCATGCAACGAACGTTTCGAGCGGTGAAAAGACAAGACTGATGAGCCACATCATCATTTTAATCGAGGAAAAATTGATCTCCGCCCTCACTCAACACGTTTTCTTCCTCGAGATAGGCGATCAGAGTGTTGGCCTCGGGCTACCCGAACAACTGCCCCATGACCCCCCGGCCAAGCTAATTGTGCCAACCCTAACGGACGTCAAGGGCGTCATGGACCTCTTCAACATCCCACACAAGCCTCCCACGTGGATCGACCTGTGCTACCGCCTTGAGTTCATCGGGAAGTACTTCGCCGCCTACCAGCGCGACCCCAACCCACACATTCAGCAGAACCCAGAACTCCAGCAAGAAGCGGATAGCCAGCAGGACCTGGGCGCCCGCGGCGAACCACCACCCCCGGTATGAGAAGCAGGCAACCCACTAGCGGATCGCAGCTGACCGCCGGTCAAGGACTGGACCAAGGCAGCGATACAGGGCTCCCACGCTCTGTGATCAAAAGTTGCGCCTCCGGCGGGGCTGGGCCGGGTGTGGACGGGGCATGATTTCCCATGGACCTCCCCCAGGGCTACCCCATGGCGATCCGACACCGGTGGTAAGGCTCCCGGTGGGCACCTCCCATCCAGCGCCGAACCCATGGTTTACCGCGCTCCCGCGCACCCCTAAGCTCGCTGCGACCAAGTCTGTGCTACGACATATGTGAGGCGCTCGATGCCCGGTACCGACGCCCGGCTGCCGGACGATGTCGTACCGCATTACGTCGTACCGTCTTACGTCGATGCGACCAAGGCGAGCATCGCCCGGGTCTATGATGCATCGCTCGGCGGCAAGGACAACTACGAGATCGACCGTGAGGTCGTCCGGCGGATCGAGCAGGTCGCACCAGAGATAGGCCAAACAGCGCGGGACAACCGAACCTTCTTGATCCGCGTGACGCGCTTTCTCGCCGGCCAGGCCGGCATCACCCAGTTTCTCGACTGCGGGTCGGGACTACCCACGGCGGAGAACACGCACCAGGTCGCCCAGCGAATCCAGCCGGGTGCCCACGTGGTGTACGTCGACAACGATCCGGTGGTACTCGCGCACGGCCGGGCGCTGCTCGAGGTGAACGACCACACCCACTTCAGCGCCGCCGACATCTTCACGCCACACCAGGTTCTCAACGACGAGGTTGTGCGCGGGTATCTCGACTTCGCCAAGCCGATCGCACTGCTCCAACTCGGGACGCTGCACCACTACGACGGTGAGCCCAGCCCACGGAGCATCATGGCCGAATACATCGACGCTCTGCCGTCAGGTTCCTACGCGGCGATCAGCCATTTCTCCGACCCCGGGACCACCCCCGAGTTGAGCGAGATCGCCCGGAAGTTGGAAGAAGTCTTTCTCCGAAGCACGCTGGGCACGGGCCTGTTTCGCACCCACGCCGAGATCGAGGGCATGCTCCCGGGCTTGGAACTGGTCGAACCCGGTCTGACTCAGTGTGCCGCTTGGCGGCCCGACGGCCCACGGAGCGCCACACCGCTGCAACCCGTTCAGCACCTCATCGTCGGCGCGGTCGGGCGCAAACCCTGAACAGCGCTCACTAACTAGGCGGTGTGGCGAGGGACACGGCCCGGACGATCTCGCGCAGCTCGGCGGGCCGGCGAGTAGGGACCACCCAGACGCTGGACTGGGTGCCGATCTGTGAAGTCGCCACCACCAGGGCCTGTTGCTTACGGAATTCCGGGAACTGTGCTCGCTCGGGGTCGACATGGATGACCAGGGCGGCGCGCATGAACGGTGCGGCGAGTATGCCAACGTAAAACCCGATGGCCACCCCAGCACGTGCCTTGATGCCGCGGGTCGAGGCGCTGGTGCTGGCCTTCATCAACGCTCGCAGCTTTTTGCGGCCGGTGGTAAGTTCCAGCGAGCGGACCGCGTCCCAGGGGCAGGAAAAGACGTGGTAGCACTGAAACGAGGGGGGCGGTGGCTTCCTGTGCGGATTGCGGTGCGGATGTCGCTCGGAATACCGGACGCCGCCGATGCGGATGCCGTCGGCGTCGATACGCACCCCAGTCGGCCAGAGCAGTATCAGGTGACGAGCATCCGTAAAAATCCAGATCGCGACGACGAGGCTGGCCACATAAGGCGTTCCCGGCGTCCTGGTGATCGTGCCGACAGTGAGAACCACGACAAAGAGAATCGGCAGGGTGGTACCGAGGAGCACTAACGGCCAGCGCAGGGCGCAACGGTCCTCGGCGTAAGTCAACGGCATGCCGTCCTGTGCGCGAGGCGGTAAGTAGGTCACGGTTGTGTCCCTTCGATCAACAGGCCCGTCAGAAGCGCCGGAAGATCCTGGTGCAGGTCGTGCGGCACACCGTCGGGTGCGACGTGGTGAATATGATCGCCGCTGACCGTGACCTGTTCACGGGTCAATGGCTGGTCTTTCCGATGGCGGTAAAGGTCAAGACGACGGGGCGCGGTCGCACCGGGCACACCACGATTGCCCTCCGGGCGAAGCCAGGAGGCGAGCACGTGGACGGCCTGTCCGGGTGACATCAGTGCGTATTTGTAGATCTGGTTGAGGTCCCCAGACCGAGCGCGATCCTCGACCCCATCTAAACGCTCGCGGTGACCGGTACCCAAGCCGATCCGCTCGGCGCTGACCTGCTCGGCGAGGACAGCTCGTAGTCCCCGGTCGTCCTCGGCGATGCCGTACATACGGGGCGCACCCCGCTGAACCTCGCCCACCGAGCAGACCACGACGAAAGCCGGCCGCGACCGGGCGGCCATGATGAGCCCGAGCGGGGCGCGCACCCGCAGCGCGGAGACGCCCTCGTCGGACGGTGGGCCAAGAAGCCGGCGGTGGGCCAGCCCGTTGAGAACGTCGAGAACAAATTTGTCGCGGGTAGCGTCCAACAGCGCCAGCCAGGAGCGCCACACGGGTTCGTCGAACACCGACTGCAGCGCCGCCCCAAGGACACACAGGTCGACGGCCATCAGCTCCGGCAGTCGGACGACCCCGTCGCGCTCGGCGGCGTCGAGCAGCCGTCGAACCTCCTCTACGTCAGGTTGCCGCAAGTCGGTCATCGCCTCGATCTCCCACTCACCTCCCCGGTGTATCTAGTGTTCACAGCTAGCTCGTTATCCAGTGCAACCCAGTCTTCACCCCGTTCCACACGGTCTTAGCGCCCCTGGCCACAGTGTGTCCCACGGTGTCGCAGGAGTCGTGGAACCACGGCCAGTGGTGGTAGGCATAGTCACCAGCGAGATAAAAACCGGTACCGATCATGACGACTTCACCAACCACCGGGATGACGTCGAGGATCAGGTTGGCAGCGATGAGTCCGGCATTGACAACAGCGACTACCCGGTCGACATTGCCCAGCACCCCCTGATCGGGTGGATCGTAGATCGTGAAAGCGTCGCCGACAATACCGGCAAAACCCATGAGGCGCCCAAAGCCCCTGCCGATGGCGGTTGTCTTGCCGATCCAACCTGTTCTCTTCGCCCAGTCCTCGGTGAAGAACTCAGCTGCCTGGGAAATGGTGGTAAAACGCCGGGCCGCGACCGCAACGTCATCCCATGACGCCAGGCCGAGGTCCGCGTCGTGCGCCAGCGCGCTGACCTCCGACCACCGACCGGCAAGCAGCTCGGGAAGCTCCTCAACCGCAGTTGCGACGGCATTAGTGACCGCTGTACCTTTTGCGACGGCCAGATCGAGCCATAGGTCACCAGCCAGGAGATCCCAGGGCTCGTGCAGCTTCTCTATCCAGGAGCGAACCGACTCGGCCGTACGGCCCAGCCAGCCGGGCTCGGGCGCGATCCGCTCGGCCTGCTCCAGCTCGCTAGCCACCGAGGAGGCCGCTCGCAGGTAGCGGTCGTGCAGCTCGTCGGCCTGATGCGCCAGTTGCGACACCGCCCTAGTGGCGTGCGCCACGGTGTCATCCAGTCTGGACAGGGTGGTGGCGTCGGCCCCGTTGGGCGAGTCGTTGAGCGCCCTGCGGGCAGCGTCAAGTGTGGCCTGCCGGTCTGCGGCCACACGCTCCAGCGCCTGGGCCTCAGCCTGGAAGCTCGCCAGCGTGTCCGTCCAACCGACCAGTGCCCGCCCAGCCCGGTCGAAGGAGTCACGAGCCTCGTTCAGCAGCGGCAGCAGCTCATCGCGCAGGGTGGCGCGGAAGGCTTCAGCTGTCTGGCCCCTCCACTCGTCCCCGCGCGCACCACTGACCTCATCCGCGATGCTGCCCAGCTCGGCGCCGAGCACACCGATCTGCCGGGCCACCCCACGGGTCAGCTCGACGTCACCCGGCGCCGGATCCCGGCCCAGGTGCGGAAAGCCGCGCCCAGACATTCAGCGCTCGCCCGCAGGCCGGCAGTTGGCGGCCACCGCAGCGTCACACTGGTCGAACTCCGTGTCGACCCGGCCCAGCTCGCGCACCACGCCGTCGGCTCGTTCATCGATCTGGGTGATGCCGTAGCGCCATCCGTCGGCGAAGTCGTGTACCGCGCCGATCAGTGGCGGCGCGCCGAGCGACGAGGCGTCAAGTGCGCGCAGCGCGTCGCACGCACCCGACAGCCGTTCCGACACCCACGACAACCGCACCACCAGGCCACGCAGAACCTGACCACGAACCTGAAGATCCGCCACAGTCCCTCCCCGTTGCCCCGCGACGTCCGCACAGCCTGGCAATCGGGGCATTGTGGCAGAGCCTGGCCCACCCATTCCTCCGGACGTGGCCGCCCATGCGGCAGGATCGGGGAGCATGAACCTGGAGCACATCCCGTGATGCGGCTGAGCGCGCCGGTGGTGCTGCCCTGCGACGAGCGGTGCAGCGTGCTGCGGGACGCGGTGGTGGACGTCGACGACGCCGGCCGGATCCGGCACGTCGGGCCCGCGAGCGGGGCGCCGGCCGCGCCTGGGCCCGAGCGGGCGCTCACCGGCATACTGCTGCCGGGGCTGGTCAATGCGCATGCGCACACCGCGATGACCGGGCTGCGCGGGCTTGGTGGGGACCTGCCGCTGATGCGCTGGCTGACCGAGGTGATCTGGCCCGCCGAGGCGCGGTTGAACGCCGAGGACGTGCGGGCCGGCATGCTGGTCGGCACCCTGGAGATGCTGCGTGCCGGGATCACCACCAGCGTGGAGATGTACTTCCACTGCGAGGCGGTGGTGGACGCGGTGCTCGCCGTGGGCAGCCGCGCGGTGGTGACGCCGGGCATCATCGCCGCCCCCGGCTGGGACCGGCTGGGCAGCTGGGAGCAGATGCTGGCGGGCATCAACCGCTGGATCGACACCGAGGGGATCCGCTTCGGGCCGGGCGAGCGCATCGAACTGGGCTACGGCCCGCACGCCGCCTACACCCTGCCCACCGAGGCACTGGCCGCGGCCGGCGCGGCCGCCCGGGAGCGCGGTGCGCTGCTGCACATCCACCTCGCCGAGACCACCGGCGAGGACACCGCTATCCGCGAGCGGTACGGCTCGGTGCCGCTGTTGCTGGAGCGGCTCGGGGTGCTGGGTACGGGGGCGCGGGTGCTGGCGGCGCACGCCGTGCAGCTGTCCGACGCCGACATCGCGGTGCTCGCCCGACACCGCGTCGGGGTCGCGCACTGCCCCGGCTCCAACAGCAAGCTCGCCTCCGGCGTGGCTCGGCTGCTCGACCTGCGCGCCGCTGGGATCGCCGTCGGCCTGGGCACCGACGGCCCGGCCTCCCACGACGCCCTCGACCTCTGGGACGACGTCCGGCTGGCCGCCCGGCTGGCCCGACTGGCCACCGGGGACGCCGCCGCGCTGACCGCCGCGCAGGCGTTGCTGCTGGCCACCCGGGGTGGGGCCGCCGCCCTCGGGCGCGGCGACCTCGGCACGCTACGCGCGGGCGGGTGGGCGGACCTGGTGCACATCGGGGCCGACGACCCGGCCTTCGCGGCCGGCCTGGACGTGCCGGACAGCCAGCTGCTCGCCAACCTGGTGTGGGCCGCCGGCGCCCACGCGGTACGGGATGTCTGGGTGGCGGGAGACCGGGTGCTGCGAGACGGCGCCTCGACCCGGATCGACGCCGCGGCAGCCCACGCCGCACTGCGCTCCCGCATGGCTCGCATTGCCAGTCAGTAACCGGTTTATATGACCGGTTGAACAGTCAACAACCCATCTGGCGGCAAGCCTGCTGCCAGAAACCGGGTACGATCGCTATACGTCGCACGGCGTGCGCAGTCAGTAATGACCCACTGAGCACGCCCACGCGAGAAAGATTAACGTCGGCAGACTGGAGACGCGGTGGGTCGTCACGCGGCCACCCGGGACCCGCTGCACGTGCTGTATGTCGGCAGTTCCGCCGATCTTGGAGCACTGCGCCGGTTGATGGAGGCACACGGAGCGATAACTCGCTCCCGACTCACCCCTGAGGTCACCGTCGTCATCGCCGATTCTTCGGTGTCCGCCTACCATCCCGCGGTGCGCGACGCGGGCACGCTCGACATCCCGGTGCTGGAACCCGCCGAGGCGATCGTCCAGTTCGCGCCGTGGCGCAGCCACACCGAGGTCGAATCGCCAGCTCACCTGGAAGCGGTACCCGCGAACGCGGCACCGAAGGCGCGAGTGACACCGATCCGGCCGGCTGAGGCAGGACGACGATGCTGGCTGTTCCGCCGATCCGCCCGATAAGTGCGCCGCTAGCCCCGCAACCGCATCGACATGACGAGGTAGCGGAAGGAGCCATCCCCGCTGTCCGGCTCATCCGCTTGATCAGCGCCTTTACCGCTCTCTGGGCCAGTAACTAGGCCGATGACCGGGGTGATTACGGTAGGGCGGGACGGCTCGGTGAACGACAGCGTCGCCCTCGGGGTGCTTACCGCGGCCAGCCCGTCAAGCAGGTACCCAGCGTTGAACCCGATTGCCAATGGTTCACCAGTGACGCCGACCTCGAGTTCCTCCTCGGCGCTGGACTCGTCTTCGGCTTGCGCGGACAACTGTACGGTGCCCTCGGAAAAGGCCAGCCGTACCGGAGCGTACCGCTGAGCCACCAGTGACACCCGCTTGAGCGCGGCGATCAACTCACTGACCTCCACCTCCACGGTGGTGGCGGCCTCGGTGGGCCACAACGAAGCGAACTTGACGAACTCACCATCCAGCAACCGGGTCAGCGTCTGGCGGCCACCGGCGGAGAAGCCCAGAAAACCCGCGTCGGCGGCGGCGCCCATCGACAGCACCACTTCATTGGCCGGGCCGAGCGATTTGGCGACATCAGCTAGCGTCTTGGCCGGGACGATGACCGCGGTGGAAGGCACCGTGCCCGTCGGCGTCCACGGAATGCGCCGCTCAGCGAGGCGGTAGCGGTCGGTGGCGGCCAGGGTGAGCGCCTCAGGGCCGATCTCCATGCGCACCCCGGTGAGCATGGGCAGTGTCTCGTCCTTGCTGGCGGCGATGGTGACCTGCGCGACCGCGGTGCCGAACACGTCGCCGCGGACCTTCCCCGAGGTGGCCGGCAACTCCGGCACCGCGGGGTAGTCCTCGATGTGCAGCAGCGGCAGGTTGAACCGGGCCGAACCGCAGCGCACCGCCAGCCGGTTTCCCTCCACCGCGACCCGCACGTCCTTGGGCGGCAGCGCGCGGGCGATCTCGGCGAGCAGCCGGCCCGACACCAGCACCCGCCCGGCGGACTTGTCGGTGACCGGCACCTCGATGCGGTTGAGCACCTCGAAGTCGAAACCCGAGACGATCATCGCGCCATCAGTCACCTCAAGCACCACACCCGCGGTCACCGGGACGACCGGACGGGCCGGCAAGCCCTTCGCCGTCCACGCGATGGCCTCGGCGAACGCATCCCGCTCTAGCTCGAACTCCACGTTACCCACCGTCCCTGCCAGTACTCCCAGGACACTTCCCGGGACGCCAGTAATCCCGTGACGCCGGGTGTGTGAGCGTACCGGGGGCGACCGTGCCCGCTGAGATGGTGGTCATAGTGCCCGAAGTGGTTGTCAACAGGTAGACTTATCGCGCACACTGGAACCATCAGTGAACCAGCCGTAGGATTCGGCTCCACATGACCATCAGCCGAACCGATGGCTTGCGGGGCACCCGCCCGGTACGCTGATCGCGCAAGCGGCACCTCCCCCTGGCCGCTGGCGTGCGGGCCGTCGACCGGGTGTCACCCGACCCCCGGTGATGACTCCGGTCGACGGTCCTCCCCGCAGGCGGCTGGCACCGGCTCGCACGGCCGGCTGACAGCTGCCATGTGGAGGATACGACTCCCAGCGACCCCATGGCACCATCTGTCAAGCTAACCTGACGTGCGGCCGCTACTGGTCGATCAAGCCATGGTCGATCGCGTAGCGAGCCAGCTCGACCCGGTTGTGCAGCTGCAGCTTGCGCAACGTGGACTGCACGTGGTTCTCCACCGTGCGATGGCTGATCACCAGCGCCTCGGCGATCTGCCGGGCGGTGCGCCCGGTGGCCACCTGGCGCAACACTTCAGTCTCCCGGTCAGTCAGCCGCGGCGGGTCAGTTCGCGGGTGCAATGCCATCCGGCGGTACTCGCCGAGCAACAAACCCGCCAAGCCGGCGGAGAACACCGCGTCCCCCTCGGCGGTCCGGCGCACGGCGTTGACCAACTCGGCCACCGACGCCGCTTTCATCAGGTAACCCGCCGCACCCGCCTGTACCGCCGCCAGCACGTCAGCGTGCTCACCGGAGGCGGACAGCACCAGCACCCGGATGTCAGGCCAGCTGTCGATGACGCGCCGGGTTGCCTCAACGCCGGACGGGCCGCCGGAGGTGAAGTGCAGATCCATCAGCACGACATCGGGCTGGGCGGCGGGAATGACGCGCAGCGCGGCGGCACCGTCGGCCGCGGTGGCAACCACCTCAAAGCCCTGCTCGGCAAGGTCGCGAGCCACCCCGGCGCGCCAGATCGGGTGGTCGTCGACCACCATGACCCGAATCATCCGCCGACGCTCACCCACCCGCGCCGCGGGCGGATGCGGGCCAACCGCACCTCCCATTCAGTGCCCCGACCCGGGCCGGTGCCCAGCGCCAGCGTGCCACCCAAGTCGTCCACCCGACCCCGGATCGAGCGCGACACTCCCATCCGACCCGCACTCTCGGCGCCGGCGAGCAGCGCGACGTCGAGTCCTGGGCCATCGTCACGGACGGTAAGTGCCACCTCCGCGCCGAGATCTTCCACCAGGATCCATGACCTTGCCTCCGGACCACCGTGCCGGGCGGTGTTGGCCAGCGCCTCGCGAACGAGCGCAACCAGCTCCGCCACGTCGGCGGCGGGTAGCGGCACCGCGGTCGCGGGTGCTGAGACCTCTACTCGGGGGCCGGCCAGCGACCGCAGCGCATCGGCCAGATCCCGCTCACCGGTGACACCCGGCCCGGTGGGATCCAGCGGAGTCTCCGCGAACAGGCAGCGCAGCGCGATCTCCTGTTCCCCGGCCAGCCGAGCCAGCTCACCGGCCTCACCGTCAAGCGCCGCACTCCGAGCGCGCACCCGGGCCAGCACCTGCACCACGCTGTCGTGGACCGACCGGGCCAACCGCTCCCGTTCAGCCGTAGCCGCCTGCGCACGAACCGACCTGCGGAGCTGCTCACCCGCCCGGCGCGCGGCGCTCGCGGCCAGCCCGAGCACAAATCCCGTCCCGACCAGCAAGATCGTGTCGCGGGCGAGGTTGGTCGTGAACACCCCGCGCAGCCAGATGTCGAGTACCGAGGCAGCGAGGCCGAACAGAGCTCCACCAACCCAGCCGGTGCGCACCGCGGCGGCAACCACCGGACCACTGGCCCACACGGTGGTGAGCAGCGGGGTGTGCTGGGTGACATCGGTGAGCTGCTCAGGGGATAGCACCAGCGCCGAAAGACTCGTCAGGGCGAGGGTCACCACCAAGTCGATCACGATGACATCGATCCGGCGGGTGACGTGGTGGCGGTAGGCCACACACGTGAACCCGGTCCACAGCACGATCCCGGCCAATGCGGCCCACCCCAAGCCAGGCCGGGCAAAGCCGCCGTGATGCACAACAATCACCGCGATCGCGAAAGCCGCCGTGATGACCCGGAGCACGACTACGCCCCGCCACAGCGGGGCCATCACGTCAGTGGCGGCCAACATGGCCTTGGATCATGCCATAGGCCCGTGAGTGGCGATGCGGAGCTGCGGCTCGCCGCCAACTAGCAGAACCATTCATGGGTTGTCCACAGGCGGGTTGTCCACAGAGTCGGCGGGGACGTCGGCGGGTGGGAAGGCGGAGCCGGCGGACACCACACCCCCCGGAGCGTCCGCGCCGGGCTCGGCCTCCCCGCTGATCAGTGCCCGGATGCCGGCGTTGAGCGCGGCGAGCAGCGGCACGGCCAGCAAGGCACCGGCGATGCCGGCGAGCACTGAGCCCACCGCGACGGCCAGCACCACCGCCACACCGTTCAGCTCCACAGCGCGGCCCATCAGCAGCGGCTGCATCACGTTGCCCTCCAGCTGCTGCACACCGATCACCACGCCGAGCACGATCAGCGCCGACACCGGCCCGTTGGCCACCAACACCACCAGCACCGCGAGCCCGCCGGAGACCACCGCGCCGATCACCGGGATGAATGCCGCCAGGAACGTCAGCGCGGCCAGCGGCACCACCAGCGGGGCGCCAACCACGGCTAACCCGGTCCCGATTCCGGTCGCATCGACGACCGCCACCAGCGCGGTGGCCCGGATGAAGCCGACCAGCGCGCCGAACGAGCGTTGCCCGGCAACGTCGGCCCGGGCGCGGACCGGGCGCGGCACCGCACCGAGCACAAAGCGCCACATCGACCTGCCGCCATATAAGAAGTAGATCAACATGAACAACGCCAGCGCGGCGCCGGTGAGGTACTGCCCGAGGGTGACCGCGGTGGACAACGCGCCCGAGGTGATCGCGTTACCGTTGCTGGACAGCGACCGGGTCAGCGAGTCGAGCAGGTTCTGCAACTTCACCGGGGGCAGGCCCAAGGGAGGATGGCGCAGCGACACCTGGATCTGCTGGACGCTGGCGGAGATCTGAGTCTCCAGCGCGGGCAACCCGGCCACGAAGGCCTGGACGACGAACGCCAACAGGCCGCCGATCAGCGCCAGTCCGCCGATCAAGACCACCAGGGTAGCGAGCCCTCTGGGTACCCGGTGCCTGGCCAACCAGTCCACCACCGGCCCCAGCAACGCCGTGAGCAGCAGCGCCACCGCCACCGGGATCACCACCACCCGCAGGGTGATCACCACATAGCCCAGCACGACGACCATACCGGTCACGGCCAGCAGTCGCCAGGACAGCGCGGCCGCCACCCGCAGCGGGTAGGGCACGGCGGCCTCCGCGTCGCGGCTGGCCGGGCTGGGAGTAGGGCTATGGTTCACGCCGCCACGCTATCTGCCGGACTCCAGCGCACCGGTTGCGCCGACCTCTCAGCAACTACAGCTTGACGACCTCCAGCCCAGGGACCCCGTCGTAGTCGTTGTCCTGTGTGGCGACCGGCAGCCCGTGCGCAATCGCCATCGCCGCGATCCATGAATCGTCCACCGGCAGGGGATCGAATGACAAAGCCCGCGGAGATCATCCACCAGGCCTGGATCGGCCGCGGAGTCCATCATCATCGAGCGGAACTCATCCCACGGGATGACCCGTCGCCGCCGGGGCAGCGGAACTAGCAGTGCCACCGGTCGACCACTGACAGTCACGGTGAATCTCTCGCTGTCCTCGACACGGCGAAGCACGCCGCTCGTGTCGTTGCGGAGTTCGCGCGGCGGGATCTCTGGTATGTGCGGTCGATGGGTGATCATGACACGCACCGGGGCGCGCTGCACCCCGATACGGGCACCGTGACCTCCCCGTGCGGGGTGACCTTCGTGCCCAGAGTGCTCCCGTTCGGTTGCGGTCTGGGATTCTCCGGCAACCCGCCCGACCCGAGCAGGTATGCCCCGCGTGCGCCAGGAGTGCCCGGTGAACTGGGCGCGATCCCCGCTGGACCACCACGCGCACCCGCTGCTGCCCGACGGTGAGCACCCCTCGGGCGTGCTCAAGGCCCGCTGCGGCGCTGTGCTGCCGACGAACGTCACCCAGCACGACCAGCCACTACCGAGCCTGAGCTGTGAGCGCTGCCGTCTGATCTTCCTTGCCAGATCGATCTCAAGTTTGAGGTGTCACCGCAGCTGCCGCTCCATGTGGCACACTCCGATCGTCATCTACGATGACACCCAAGCGCTGATGGGGGAAGTGATGGACCTGTCATATACCGGAGGTGTCAGATGTCTGGGGAGTCACGTGCCAGCGTAAAGCAGCGTGGGAGTTTTCCCGTCATCGGATCACTTCCCGTTGGGTCGGGCTTATGGCCGCGTCGAGACGACACCTGGGCCGGCATCGGCGGTGCGGCCGTTTGGCCTCACGCTGGCCGTGGCGCCGAGCGCGGTGACGCGGGTTGATCCGGCCGAGCTGGGCTATGACGAGGACGCGCAGGTAGGTCTGATCCGCGACGGCGCGGAGATGGTGCCGTTGTCCAAGCACACCGACGGCAAGACCAACACGATCACCCAGGGCGGCGACGGTCAAACCACCAATAAGGACAGTGACACCGATTATCGGGAGGACTGATCCGGTGAGCGTGACCGGGTTGGTTGTGATACTGACCCATCGCTTCGATCCTACGGCGGACAAGGTGGTTGACGAACTCAATCGCCGGGGTGCCCCCTGTTCCGGTGTGACGCGGCTGTACCGAAAGAATACGAGGTCAGGTTGACCATCGTGGACGGTCACTTCTTCGCTGCTCGTATCGACGCCGCATCGGAAGCGGCACACGTCGATTGGCGATCCGACTATCAGTCGATCTCGTATACGGTGACAGAGACTCCCGGCGCCGTGCGATCACAGGTCAGCGCTCTTCTCGGTGCTCTGGGGTTGCGGTTCGCGGCACTGGACTTCATCGTGGCCCCGGACGGCCGGTGGTGGTCCTGGAATGCAACCCTAACGGACAGTGGGCCTGGATCGAAGAGGAAACCGGGATGCCCATCGCAGTTGCTCTTGCTGACGCGCTGGAAGGACGTTCACAACCGTGACCGATATCGACTCGCCGCAAGCCAAGTTTGTCGATACGCTCGCCGCGAGCGGCGACGTGTCAGACCTCGAATGGCTCACCGCGTTTCGTGACATCCCCCGCGGCCCCTTCG
>JBOHFJ010000094.1:0-15010 GCA_050699655.1 Pseudonocardiaceae bacterium | reverse complement strand
CGGTCCCGGCCGGGACCGTGTGGCGCTGCCCCGTCTTGCATCCGATCAGCGCCGTGGTGAACATCCGTGCCGCACACGACTAGACGGCCGCCGCGGCGATGATCGAGAACGGTTACTTCGGATTGACCCGCAGCACGCCTTGGGACTGCAGCGCTGGAACCGGGGTGTCGATACCGCCGTGCGCCAACCGCCACCCTTCGGCCCGATGGCTCTGCTCGTCGGGACTGAGGTTCTCACGCCGGTTGCCGAGCGACCAACGGTGTCCGCTCGGATCCTTCAACTCCGCGTACCGGTCCCCCCAGAAGGAATCATGTGGGGCGATGATCTCTTTTGCTCCGGCTGCCATAGCGCGCGCGTACGTGCCGTCGACGTCGGCGACGAACAGGTGAATGATAACCGAAGCGGGCTGGTCGCCGCTGGTTGCCGGTGCTACGAGCCTCATCGTTGGAAAGTCCTCCATGAGGAGCAGCCGACTTCCGTACACCCGAACCTGGCAATGCCAGACCTTGTTGTCGGGTCCGTGGCTGCGCTGTATCTCCTGCGCGCCGAACACTTTCTTGTAAAACGCCACTGCCTCGTCCACGTTCGGCACGACTAGGTGCGGCGTAATGGCACTGAACCCCTCCGGAGCCTGCGGACGTTCGGCGCCTTGGGTCTTATGGGATACCGTGGTCATGTGATTCCGCCTCCGTAACATACTCGGTACTGCCCCGGCGCTCGGCTGAATGCACGAATCCTGCTCGTGCGTCATCCGACGGTGCACCAGGTCGACCCGGTTGGTCGAACTGTTTCAGCCGAGTTCCGGCGACCAATTGCCGTGCCCATCGGGTCGCTAACTTTCCACAGACCCTTCCTATGGGCCGCCCTTTCACGGCCGATCCACGGGAAGAAAGAATCGCCGCGAAATGCCCGATCACACCGGCCCGTTTACGGGCTGATGCTCGAGGCGTCGCGAGCCCCATTCGATCTACCGTCGCGTGACCCCCGTCGACTCCTCGAGCCACTTCCCGCAGCACGCCCAGCGATTCATAATCGCGGCGAATAGTGCCCATCCGAGCCCGCTCGTCGGTGATACGCCACAGCTCCCGTGCCGTCGCAACGGCACCCACATAGTGCGCGTCGACAGCTGTCGGCTTGCGTTCCACGACCCTACCTGAACTCTGATGCATTCGCTGCCTCCTAGGGTGAACCATAGGCACGCTGTCGAGCGGGTCGCTTCTCCCAACTTGCGGCAGAACGTGGACGCTCAAGTTCCCCCGTCGCTCGGTTGGCGGTTGCCGACAGCGATCTACATGACTGCCGGTTCCAGCGTTCCTACGCCGGGACAATTCCCGGCGGAATGGTGGAGAAACGCGGGATCCGGCGCAATGAACCTGCCCCCGGTCGCCGCGAGGGGGAAATTCGCATATCAAAATGTACCAACGGTTTGCCTGGCAACCTGCGAGAAGTGCTGGGTCGGTCGGCTTTCGTAGCGTTGAAGTGCCCTGACACTGCCGAGGGACACGGGTACGCCGCGCCTGGCAGGTGCGCAACCAGCTGCGGCTTGGACCGCACCGCCACTGTGGAGGATCTCATGACCGTCGATGACTTGGCCGGTTCCGCACTTCCACAACTGGCCCGACCCCAGTTCCACGGAGCGGACGCGAGTACCTTCCCACCTCTACACCG
The DNA here is from genome assembly GCA_050699655.1 of Pseudonocardiaceae bacterium. GTDB lineage: Bacteria > Actinomycetota > Actinomycetes > Mycobacteriales > Pseudonocardiaceae. The sequence goes on along the minus strand of JBOHFJ010000094.1, from coordinate 13,342 downwards.
CAACGGTGGCTTTCCGGTCGCACAGGACCGGTGGGAGCGGCTGATCAGTCAAATCTGTATCCCGGCAACGGCCGACCGTGTCTGGGCCGCGCTCACCGATCCCGATCAGGTCGCGCAGTGGCTCGCGGTATGCCGAGGGGGCTGGGCGACAGTATCCGCCGAGGCCACTCTTGACTTCCAAGACGGCGAATTCTTCCTGTGCCGCACCGAGACCGCGAATGAGCCCGACGGCGACCAGCCCGGCCAGCTAAGTTACCTCTGGCGTTGGGTCGGCGTGGGCCCCGCCACATCTGTGACGTGGACGGTAGTGCCCCAGCCCGGCGGTACCGAGACTGCGATCACGGTCACCGAGGAAGCCTACAACCCGGCGTCGGACTGGCGCTCGTGGAACGGCATGGGCTGGCCAGGCATCCTCGACCAGCTAAGGGACTTCGTGCGCACCGGTACCCCGTGGCGCTGGCCCTGGCGGCGTATGGGGCCCTACGTCCAGACCGAGGTGCCAGGCATGACGTTCGACGTTTGGGGGCTACTGACTTCGGTGTCGGCGTGCCAGTTCTGGCTCAACCGGGCTTCGGGCTCGCTCGCCGAGAAGGACCCCACCGAAATGATCCTGGGTGACGCCAGCGGCATGGCGACACTGGAAGTACGTCGACACGTAGAGGCATACCAGCAATTCCCGTCGTACCTACCGCGTCTGGAGTTCGCGCTGGGCCGTCCGGGCTGGCCAGGGCAACTGTCTGGACACCTGTGGATCGAACCCGCCGGGCTAGGCCGCAGCCTGCTGCAGGTGTTCCACTCCGGTTGGGAGATGTTTGACCCGATCGCCCCGCCGCTGGCCGAGCGGAAGATCCTGACCGATTTCTGGGTGGGTGCCTTCGGCCGAGCCGAGATGTTGTGTGCCAAGGCTTTCGGCCGTACGCCAGGTGTGCCCGCGCCAGACGTGACCGGTGGACCGCGAGCTGAGCCTGAACCTTTCAACGGCCAAAGTTGGGTCGATGCCGGACCGCACGGTTGGAGTCGATGACTCACGGCGGTCCTCCACCACTTGAACGCCCTCCACCCACGTCTACGGTAACGACGCACCCGCACATGATCTTCACGGAATCAATCATCTAACGGCCAGGTCGCGCGTCAAGCCCAGCGCTACGATAACCAGGTGGCGATGCGCCGGGCGGCGCTGGAGCTGGACCAGGCCAATACAGAGATCAGCCGACCGTCCCCCAGGTCTGCCCGCATGGCCTCGACTGTTCCCTGGTCAATCCGGTGGGGGTCCAGCGCGGTCAGCAGGGCCAGTCGGGCCAGCGGTCGAGTCTGGGGACGCAGGGGCCGTACGGCGTCGTCGACCCAGGCCTGGTCCAAGCCGACGGGCTCGCCTCGCCAAGCCTCGATCCGCTCGCTGACACACAGCCGGGTGTCGGCGTCGAGGGCTTGTTCGCCGGCCTCAGTCACCGCCCGGACGAACCGGGCGAACGCGCCCGCAACGAACGGGGATGCGGTCGCCCATCCCAGGTCGGTGGGGATGGGCGCGGCTGGGAGCAGCGCCAAGGCCGCACCCGGGTTCTTGGGTCTGCGCACAGCCCGGGAAAACCACAGAGCAGCCGGTCGCTTGGCCGCCTCGCGCATCCGACTCTGCCCCAGGACCCGACTGGGCCCCGGGACGGGGCTGTCACCCAGCAAGATGGTGACGATCCGGTTGATGTAGTGGAAGGCTACGGCGGTCCCAATCAGCTCGGGGGCGTCGGCGGGATCGAAGGGTGGCGAGGTGAGGACGGCGGCATCGGGTGAACGGGTGGATGCCGCCCAGCCCACTACCGCCGCCAGCTCCGGGTCACCGAGCCCACGGTAGTCACCCCGGCTCAACAAGCGGGCGGTGCGGTGCTGGGAGCCCGCATGCAGCATGATCGTGTGGGCGTCGACGCAGTAGGGGCAGCGGTTCAACTGGGACACCACGGTCGCCACCGCTTCCTTGAGCTCCCGCCGCACCCGGCCGACGAGCAGGGTCTCCCGGTTGACGCACCAGACTGCGGCCAGCAGCGTGGGCACTGCGGCGTGCACGGCCATCGGTTCAACCAAGGCGCCGAAGTCACGCCTGATCTGCCGGTAGACCTCGGCAACGAGCCCATCTGGAGGGGTCGGCAACCGATATCGGCCAGCGTTCCGATTCATATCGGTCACCTGACCACTATGCCGCACTGTGCGGGCGCCGCAGAGCCGCCACCGCCCGGGAGCGACCAAGGAAGGGAACGGGAAAGTCTTCCAGTCACACCACGTCAGCCCCTTCGCTCGTCGCTACGCTCGAGTGCGCCAAGCCGCGACCGTAGCGACGAATCCGGGGTATCAACAGACTCTAGATGGTGACCTCGACTCGGTGTCGCCCGCCGGTAGAGATCGGAGCGCGGGCACAGGCGCGGAGAGCGCCAGCCAGATCGTGATGAATGTCGATGACCTCACCCAGTGCGGTGATATCCGACCGGGTGACAGCTGCCGAGCGCGGATCGACCACGACCGCGAGGTGTCCGTCGATGTGGCAGGAGTCAAGTACCGCAAAGATTATTTGCATGCCGATCGAGTCGAGAAGGGTGACGGCGGACAGATCAATCACGACATGCGGCCGGCCAACGTGGACGGCCTCGCTGAGCTTGTCGGCCAGCCTCGGCGCGGTAGCCAGAACCACGCTACCCACCACCCCACACACAGTCGTGTTGGGTTGGGGACTACTCACCGTAGCGATAACCCTGGGTTGACCAATCGATGGTGCTTCGATGATGGTGTCAAGCTGGTTGCGGGTCACTTGGTTGCGGGTCACTTGGTTGCGGGTCACTTGGTTGCGGGCCACTGCGGTGTGGGCCGTTGGTGTCCCAGTGGATGTCAGAGTTGGTGTCACAGTTGATGTCACAGGTCGACTTCTCCCCCCGGTAGTGCAGTCGAGATCCGACCGTACACGCTCAGCGACGAGGGTGGAACGGAACGTCAAGCAAGCCTGACAACCGAAACGTCCGTTGTGGTCGAAAAGGCCGTGGTGACCTTTACTGTGGCACGGTCGCTTCGTCCCCGCGGGTGCTAGCGCCCGACCCGGACCGTTGGTGGCGCGTAGCTCACCTGTTGTTTGAGCAGCGAGTCGAACGTGGCCTGCACCGCCTCGCGCCTCGGTCCGAACACCTCCAAAAAGATCGCGCGGTTGTAGAGCACGTAGACCGCCCGATACACCGTAGGGTCCGAGCCCGGAGGGCTGCCCATGACTTCCACACCCTGTAGGGCGCGGTTGTCGTCAGCCTTGAGCCCGCCGTCGAGCTGCGCGGTGGCGATCGTCTGCGCCACCGCCGTCGCGGCCTGTTGATCAGGCATGGTGAGAGCGAACATCCCGATGGTGGTGTCGAGGGCGGTGGTGGTCTTGAGCACACCGTCGGTCATCTCGCCGGCTTGCAGCGCCTTCACGATGGGGCGGGGCAACAGGCCGGTGCCCTTCAGCTGGGGTAGGTCGAACAGCCCGCCACCGCCACGGAGCTGGCCGGGCGGGTCGCTCAGCGCATGCTCGGTATCCACCGGTGGCGCCAGCGGGGCCGGCGGGGCCGGCAGGTCACGCGGCGCCGACACGGGAGCGGCGATCTGATCACTACTGATTCGGCCCGGTCCGGCGGCCAGGAAGTACGCCACCGCGGCGCCCACCAGACCCAGTACGACAACCGCCAGCACGGTGATGCCGAGGATCTGCTTGGACCAGGACCCCGCGGCTGGTGTCGCGAACGCCTCGGAAGAACCGCGGCGCAGCCACGCGCTCTGTTGTTCGGCGAGAGGCAGCGGATCGTCCTCGCCCCAAGGCGGCTTTGAGGCGTCGCTGGGCACATCAGTGAGTGGCTCGAACGGCTGGAACAGATCCCGGGGCTCATCCGGGCGCCGCGGGTGGTCCGGAATAGCCCGCAGCACCTCGGTGCGCTCGCAGTCACCGACGTCGCCGGCTCGCCGCACCGCGGGGGCCTGCGCGCGGGCGCCCTGGGCACCACCTTGCCCCAGCGCGATGCCCAGCCCCAACGTGCTCCCCAACGTGCTCCCCAACGTGCTCAAGGCCCGCGGCGGCTCCTCCGAGGGGGATGCCTCCCAACGGAACGCTGGCGGGAACGGGCTGGCCGGCTGTTGTCCTTCCTGGGGCGCGCCCTGGGGTGCCCCAGGCGGTGCCCCATTGAGTGCCCCATGCGGTGCACTGTCCGCAGGCGACTCATTCGGTTTCACTGCGCCACCCCCAGAGGTCATCGGTCGGTGGCACATTGTGCACAGCAGCTACCCTGCGCTCACGGTCGACCTCCTCCTGTCTGCCTCCTGTCCACCTCAGGTCAGTGGCGGGTGTTAATCTCCGCCGCGTGCCGCTGGCCCCGAAGGCGGATCCCAACACCGGTTTCGCGTGGCTCCGGATGATCGGCGCGTTGATCGTGGTGGTGGATCACTCCGCGTCACTGACCGACGCGTCACGGCTGACCGTCTTCCCCGCGTCCTGGAACCTCTCCCCCGGCTACGTCGCCTTGATGGGATTCTTCGCGATGAGCGGGTACCAGATCAGCGACAGTTGGCGCCAGGATGCGTGCTGGTGGCGCTTCAGCGCGAAGCGGGTGCTGCGGTTGTGGCCACCACTGATGCTGGTGGTGCTCCTCACCGCCCTGGTGATCGGACCGCTGGTCACGACGCTTCCCGCGTCGGAGTACTTCTCGGCCAGGGCAACCTGGGGATACATCGTTCACAACGCGGGTCTGTACACGTTGCAACATCGACTGCCCGGGGTGTTCGTCAACAATCCGTGGCCGTGGTCGGCCAACGGCGCGATCTGGACGCTACCGATGGAACTCACCGGCTACCTGCTGGTGTTGGGATTCGGCGCTGCCGGGCTGCTGCGCCGGGCACCGTGGTTGACGATCGCGCTGATGCTGACACTGATCGGGCTGGACCGTCTATTCGACGCGAGCATCGGCAAACCCGGGCATGCCGGCTCGTTCGTCGAGGTGCCGATCGGGTCGATGGTCTCGTTCCTGGTCGCGTTCAGCATCGGCATGGTGCTGCACGCCTACCGGCACAAGATCGCGCTGTCTCCCTGGGTGGCGTGGTCGCTGGTCGGGCTCCAGATCGCGGTGCACAACACTCGGTTCGGGGCTTGCACTCTCCCGCTCATGGCCGGCTACGGCGCGCTCGTGCTCGCGTTTCACTGGCCGGTTCGTTTGGAAGGCTACGACTCGTGGGTGTTCGGCAGTTACGGCTTGTACTTGTGCGCGTTCCCGGTCCAGCAAATACTGATCATGGCCGGTGCCGATACGCAGTGGTCGCTAACGGTGACCGCGCTGCCGCTGGCTTACCTGTGCGGCTGGTTGTCCTGGCGCTACGTCGAAGCACCGACACTGTCGTTGCGCCGCTACCTTCCGCACCGCGATCCGCACGCGGCTACTACTTCAGCAAGCCTGCCCTCGGCACCCGCTCGCGAAGCTTCGCGAGCGGGCCGAACCGGCCGAGTGGGAGACGATCGTGCCGGCCGCCTCGGCGTAATCTGACGGCATGGCTCTGTTCGGACGCGACAAGACCCGCCTGGTGACCGCCGAGGAGGCGCTGCCAGGACGATCCATCTCAATGCCGGCAGCGCCACGGCACGCCGTGACCGGAAACCGCATCGTGCCCCCGTTCCCCGCTGAACTGCGCACCGCGGTGTTCGGGATGGGTTGCTTCTGGGGCGCCGAGCGGATCTTCTGGCGCACCCCGGGGGTGTACTCCACCGCGGTCGGCTACGCCGGTGGGCACACTCCCAACCCCAGCTACGAGGAGGTGTGCTCTGGACGGACCGGGCACACCGAGGTGGTATTGATTGTCTTCGACCCGGCGCGGATCGCCTACGGTGGGCTGCTGCGGGTGTTCTGGGAAAGCCACGACCCCACGCAGGGCATGCGCCAGGGCAACGACCGGGGCACCCAGTACCGCTCCGCGATCTACACCACCGACGCGGCCCAAGCCGCCGAGGCGCAGGCGAGCAAGTCAGCGTACCAACGCGCGCTCACCGCCGCCGGGCACGGTCAGATCACCAGTGACATCGCCACACTGCGGGAGTTCTACTACGCCGAGGACTACCACCAGCAGTATCTGTCGGACGCCAAGAACCCCAGCGGCTATTGCGGCATCGGCGGCACCGGTGTGTGCCTGGGTGACCCATCGGACGCTCCGGCGATTACGCACTATCCCGGCCAACCTACCGAAGTCCTGACCAGCCACCCGGACTAGCGGTCTGTCGAGATAGCGTGGCGCCGTCCACTGGGCCAGACCAAGCTGGTCCAGTTGAAGAGCGGGTCGAGCGCCCGTCAGTTGCCGAGCTGCTGGACCGGGCCGCGAAGCGCCGGATCTGTGTGGTGATCGGCGCGGCTGGCTGGGGCAAGACCACGGCGGTGGCGACGTGGTCACGCAACCGCCGCACCGCGTGGCTGCGGTACGAGCCCCCCAGGGACGACGAGGAACACCTGCTGGCCGGCCTGTTCGGAGCAGTGCGGGCGCACGTGCCGGCGTCGATGCGGGACTCGACGCCAGTAGACACAGATCAGGCAGTGGAAACAGATCAGGTGGGGTCCTCGGTAGCGGCCCTCTGCGCCTGGTTGCGCGATGTCCTGAGCGAGGAGCTCATTCTGGTCCTTGATGACCTGCACGGGTTACGGCCTGATGGCGACGCGGCGGGCATCGTGGAAAGTCTGTGCCAGCAAGCGCCGGAGCGGCTGCATCTGGTCTTGATATCCCGACGTGAGCTTCCCTTCTCCCTGGAGCGGCTGCGGGGTCGCGGGCTTGTCACGGAGATCCACGCGCCGGACCTTGCTTTCGACGTCGCCGACGTCGAGGCACTCCTGCGCAAGACCGTGGGGGAAAATCCACCCGGCTTGTCAAGGCGCGTGTGGGAACACACCGGTGGTTGGGCCGCGGCCGTGCACTGCGCGGTGGAGATGCTTCGGGTGGTCGAAGCGGATCAGCGTCTGACCGCGGTAGGGCAGTTGGCCCACCCTGGACAGCGATTTCACCGCTACCTGGCTGAGGAGGTCCTCAGCGCCGAACCCGAGTGGGTTCACCAGCTGCTGCGCACGTTGGCGATCCTCGGCGAGGTCAGATCCACGACGGAGCTCTCGGGTGGGCGGGGTGTCCATGACACGACGGCCCTGCTTGCCGAACTGAGCCGCCAGGGACTCGTGTGGCGCACCGGTGGGGGCACCAGTTGGACGCTCGTGCCTCCGTTGGGGCACTACTTCGAGCACGAGGCGGCGCCGTCGTCCAGTGAGCGGAAAGCATTGCACGTGGCGGCGGCCAACGAGTGCCTCGGGCGGGGGGCACCGGCCGACGCTTTGCGCCATCTCCTCGCGGCGGGGGAGCACGCCGCGTGCGCCTCGCTACTCATCGATCACGGTGACGCAATGGTGGCCCGCGGCCAACTCGAGGACGTGCTGCGGGCCGCCGAGTTGCCGGCCGAGCACCTCGACGACCCGCGGATCCACCACGTTCTCGGGCAGGCGCGGCAGGTGCGAGGGCAGTGGGCACTGGCGCTGCGGCACTTTCAGCGCGCGGGCTGCGACCGGGACGAGCTAGCTCCCGCACTGTCCTGGCGAGTCGGCCTGATCGCTTTCTTCCGGGGCGAGTTCGCCGAGGTCCAAGCGCTGACCCGGCGAACCCGGCTCGAGGGGCAGGACACGCTCGACGAGACCGGCGTGCTGGCGCTGTCGGCCAGCGCCCACCGGATGACCGGTGACATCGCGGGTCTGCGAAGGCTCGCGGGGCAAGCCTGGGCCGCGGCCCAGCGGTGCGACGAGCCACGCGCGTGGTCTCTGGTCCACCACGTCTACGCGCTCCTCGCTGCCGCCGAGGGCGACTGGCGGCAAGCCGAGGTCCACTGCATCGATGCCCTGCGCAGCGCCACAGCGAGCGACGACCTACTCCAAGTGACGTGGACTCGGGCTAACCAAGCGTTCCACCACTGCGAAGCGGGTGCACCCCGGCAGGCGCTGGCCGACGCCGAGATCGTGTTGAGCCTCAGCGAGCGATGCGAGAACCCGTTCATCATCGCGCATGCGCTGACCACCCGCGGCCACGCCCGAGAACGCCTCGGGATGCTGGAGGAGGCGGCGGCCGACTTCGCCACCGCAATCGAGCTCTTCCAACACCTCGGATCCCGATTCTTGGCCTGGCCACTGTGCGGCGTCGGCGACCTGCATCGAACCAGGGGCCAACTGGTGCGAGCCAGGGCGGCATACGAGCAGGCCCGCACCCTCGCCGAACCGTGCCATGACGTGTTCGGGCTCAGTTCGGCGCTGATCGGTCTCGCGCGCATCACCGCGGCGGATGACCCCGAGCTTGCTCGTGAGCATGCGGACCGGGCCGTGGACTTGGGTGAAGGACTTCGCCAGGTCCCGGCATTGCTGACCCGCGGCTGGGTCGGGTTGATGGGCGGTGACCGGCAGAGCGCCGCGGTGGATGCCGACCGGGCTGCCCTGGCCGCGCGTGGGCGGCGAGACAACCCCGGCCTGGCCGAGGCCATCACGCTGGGTGTGCTGGCCCGCGATGATCCCACCGTGGATGCCACCCCGCTGCGGGAGGCGATCGACATTTGGCGAGAGACTGGCTGTCGCCTTGAGGAAGCCGCGACCAGAATCGTGGCCACTCACCTCGGCGCGCCCATTCCGCACCTCGACGACCACCACGCGGAGCAGATACTCCGGGACCACGGCATCGAGATCTCCTCGCGGCGGGTCGCCGGGCCGCTCGGCGCGCTGGCCCAGCCCGCGCCCGTGGTGTCCATCCAGACGCTCGGGGTGTTCCGGGTGATCCGCGACGGAGTTCCGATTCCGAACATCGCCTGGAAGTCGAAAAAAGCCCGAGACCTGTTGAAAATCCTGGTCACGCGGCGCCGGGCGACCCCCCGTGATCAGCTGATGGAGCTGTTGTGGCCGGGGGTGGACCCGGCCGTGGCCGGCAACCGGCTCTCCGTGCTGCTCTCCACGGTCCGTGATGTGCTGCAACCCCAACCGGTGGGCGAGGGTCCCTTGGTCACCACCGACGGCACGGTGTCGTTGAACCGTGCTCAGGTCAGCGTGGACCTCGAGGACTTCCTCACCCGCGCCGCCACCGCCCTCGACGCGGACCGGGCGAAAGAGCCGGATGCGACCGCGCGACTCGCGACCGCGCTCACCGCCCATACCGGCGATTTCCTCGAAGACGACCCTTACCAGGAGTGGGCGGGCGCGTTGGCCGAAGAGGTGCGCGCCACCCACATCGCTCTGCTTCGGGCGTTGACCGCACGACTACGCGAGGCCGGCGACATTGATGCGGTCGTGCGGTACACGCTGCGCCTGCTCGAGCAGGACCGCTACGACGAGGAAGCCCATCTCACCCTCATCGGAACCCTGCGCGACGCCAGACGGCTCGGCCAGGCGCGCCGTTACTACCACATCTACGTCCGCCGAATGAAAGAGATCGACGTCCCACCCAGCCCACTACCGAACCCGCGACGAAACTAAGAGCCAGTTAAGGGGGAACTAAGATTATCCGCAGGCTGTCCCCCTAGCCTTTCAAGCTATTACTCACGGGCAGATGGCGTGGTGCCCGGAGAATCGAGCGAGGGACGGGTGCATGAGCCTGCGGGAAGCATTGCTTATCGCGTTGCGCGGGGTGCGTGCGCACCGGCTGCGCTCCGCGCTGACCATGCTCGGCCTCATCATCGGAGTCTCGGCGGTGATCTTCCTGGTCGCTGTCGGCGACGGGGTGCAGAAATCGGTCGACGCACGCATCAAGCCGCTGGCCGATCTGATCACCGTCGTGGCCACGACCGGAGACCTCCCCGGAGGCCCAGCCCCGAAAAACTTGATTGATGCCGACGTCTCGGCATTGCGGAGAGCACCCGACGTGCTCGCCGTCACCCCGGCGGTCACCGGCGCATCATTGATCAAGGCTGACATCAACCAGTCCATCGCCGCGTCCCGGACAACCGTCGTCGGCTCCACCGCGGGCTGGCTCGCGGTGAACAACCGCGACATCGCGGCCGGGTCGTTCTTTGACCCCGACCAGGTCCGCTCCGCCGCCAGAGTCGTCGTGCTCGGGCCCACCCCGGTGACCAACCTGTTCGGCGGCGACACCGCCGCCGCCCTGGACAGCACTGTCCAGATCAACCGCCAGAACTTTACGGTCATCGGGGTGATGCAGTCCGTTGGCCTGCCGGGCGACGACATGGTGGTCATGCCACTGAACACCGCACGCGACTATGTCTTCGGTTACGGCGACATTGTCAACCAGGCCACGGTGCAAGCCGCCTCCGTGGCCGCCGTACCAGCCGCCGTGAACGAGGTAAACAGCATCCTCGACACCCGGCACGAGATCACCACTCCCGCGGCGCGCGATTTCGCGGTCCAGACCCTCGCGGCCAGCGCTACTCAGTTCACCCAGGTCCTTCGTATTCTCACCTTGTTCACCGCCGCCGTCGCCACGATCTCCTTGATGGTCGGTGCGGTCGGCGTCCTGAACATCATGCTGGTCTCGGTCACCGAGCGAACCCGGGAAATCGGGATCCGCAAAGCGATCGGCGCCACCAGCCGCGCCATCCTGGAACAATTCCTCATCGAAGCCGTCGTCCTGACCGGCCTCGGCGGCATCATCGGCATCGGCGTCGGCGTCGGGCTGTCCCTGCTCGTAGGCATCATCGTGCCCGCCTTCGCCGCCCGCCTCGGCCCCACCTTCGCCGGGTTCGCCCCCGCGCTGTCCGTCCCGCCCGTGGCCGTGTCGTTCGCGATCAGTCTCGCGATCGGGCTCATCGCCGGTGGCTACCCCGCCTACCGCGCCGCCCGGCTGCGCCCCATCGAGGCTCTCCGATACGAATGACACACCGCTAACGATGATCTTCTTTACCGCTGACCGAAACCGAGTTTGGCTTCCCGGTAGCAGAACTCGCGCTCAGCGGTCGTCAACGAACCGTCGAACCGGTATGTGCTGGGGCCGCGGTTCCAGATCGACCGAATGTCCTCCAGCGCCACCGAGTGGTGCTCGTTCCACAGCCGACCGGTCCACCGTCCGGAACGCAGCCGCGCGTCCAGGCACAGATGCGTCGGGAAAGCGGACAGATCGGTGCGGAACACCGACACACCCCGCTCGGTCAACGCGGCGACAACAGCATCGGCGGTGGGATCGAACTCACGGGCGAGGACGAGGACGGTCACTTGATTTCTTCCCAATCCCACATCTCGTTGTCACCGCCGTCACCATCGGTGTGAGTGCCCTCAATGGTCGTCCAGTCCTTCTTCAGATCCTGTCCCAGCGGCCGGCCCGCCGAGTCGGTAGCGATCTGCCGGCGCGGGTCGTACACATACTCAGGGACCTCCCGCTCGGGAGCCGGATGCAGCTCCCGCAACGCGAGCGGGCGGACTGCCACAGTGCGCGCGTCGTTGGTGGCCCCGCCGCACGCGCGGTGGGCGCGGATCTCGATCGAGGACAACGGGTGGCTCAGCGCGTCATCGTCGGCGGGATCGAGTACGACAGACATGGACCTTCCTCCTGACGCGAAGATTCACAAGCCACAGCGAGCCCTCAAGAGGACTCTAAGTTGCTGACCTCCAATGTCAACAGACGGGAGCAGCTTGCTCTCTGGTCGTACAAAATTTGGTGGCCCGTCACCACCGGTCAGCTCGAACACCGCCGCCGGTTGCCCCGTGGCGCGGCCAGGCACCGCATCGCCCCGCCACGGGCCTGACCTCAATCACAGCGGCAGCGCGTCGTCCTCGACCTGTGATGAGGGGAGCCGCTGGTACCGTGATCCAATGTCGAAACCGGGGGCCAGGCCACACTGTCCCGTCTCTGGATACGGAACGGAGACATGCTCAGTGCCCACAACAGTGCTAGACAGACCGACGTCGCTGGACGGGAGGCGGAGCCTTGGCCACGGCGAATAATGAGTTCAGGGAGGCGCGGAAAAACACCGAGTCGCCCACCCACCCAGGCTACTGCCTGACCCGGGAGGAGCTCGCCGAGCTGGTCAACGCCTGGATCTATGACCACCACAAAAAGAAGGAGACAGAGGCCAGCGCGAATTACATTGGCCAGGTGGAAAACGGGAGAATCCGCTGGCCTGGTAAACTGTATCGAGAAGCCTTCCGGGCGATCTTTGGCGTCTCGGCCGATTCCGATCTGGGGTTCGTCAACGCCCGTTCCCGCCGCGCGGCAGTGAAGCTGGACAACGTGAAACGGCAAGAGTTCCTCCACGACGCCACCGCCTTGGGTGTGGGCGCCCTCGCCGGCTTGGAACCGCTCGCGACGCTCCTGGAAGCCCCGGGAGACAGCGAACCCACCCCGATCCCCGCGCGGATCGGCGCCACCGAGATCGAACAGACCCGCGCCGCCACGCAGGCGTTCGAGTCATGGAGCGGTACCTACGGTGGCGGGGTGGTCCGGGAGGCCGCCATGGGCCAGTTGCGCTGGTCGGCCGGCCTGCTGAAGGCCACCTGCCCGGACCGGCTGCGCCCCGAGCTGCACTCAGCGGTCGGCGATCTCGCCGGTATGGCCGGGTACCTCCTCGTGGACGTCAACGCCCACGAGGAGGGCCGCCGGGTGTACCGCTTCGCGCTGGCCTGCGCCGAGAAGGCCAAGGACTGGAACCTGCGCGCCGAGGTGCTGTCGGGCATGGCGAAGCAGGCGATCTGGACCGGGCAGCCCGATGACGGTCTTACGCTGGCCGAACAAGCTCTGGTCCGCCCTGACCGGCTCGCCATGAGCGTCCGGACGCTGCTGCACACTGATCGGGCCCGCGCGCTAGCCCCGATGCACCGGGTCAACGAGGCACTGACCGCCATCGGCACCGCCGATGAGCACTTCTCGCACGCCACCCCGGACAATGACCCGCCGTCCATCTTCTACAACGCCGCGCGCCATGACCAGCTCACCGGGCATTCCCTGTTCCACATGGCGATGCTGGGTCACGACCCCGGCGATGCCACCGACCGACTCACGACGGCAGCCGCCGGGTACACCAGCGCCGATGACACCCGCGCCCGAGCAATCTGTCTAACCAAGCTGGCCACTCTGACGATGGTCACCGGTGACCCGCTCCAGGCCGCCGCCCTCGGACACACGGCCCTGGACATCGCCGGCACCATCCACTCACACCGCACCACCGAGGAACTGCGCGAACTGGCCCACTACGCCGCCGCCCACCAGCACCTCGACGAGGTAGCACACCTGCGGCACCGGATCACGACCCTGGTGGGCACCGGTAGCCCCTAGCGAGGGATCCGAATCCACCCCCGAATCCGCTCTTGAATACATCCTTGACATACGCGCGATTTGCTGTATGCGGGGCATGTCCTGAGCT
>JBOHFJ010000093.1:0-15081 GCA_050699655.1 Pseudonocardiaceae bacterium | reverse complement strand
CTCCAGGACCGCTCGCACGCGCCGCCACGGCGCGTTCGGGTCGACGCCGCACCGCGCGACCAGGTGGGCCACGATCTCGCCGAGGTGGTTCGACAGCACGGTGTACAGCATCTTGGCCCGCATCACGTGCACGTCGTCGGTCACCGTGACCGCTCCCGGCCGGGGGTCGAAGGGCAGTCACTGCCGGCGCAGCCGCGGCGGGTGGATTCGCATCCCGCCCCAGTCCCGCAACACCAACCGGGTGGGCACGGCGTCGACGAAGGTGACGATGCAGTTCTGCAGATGCGCCTCCAGCGCGATGCCGTACTTGGTCATCAGGATCACGCTCACCGGCAGCAGCAGCGCGGCGTACTCCCGCGCGAAGCCCAGCCCGGCCGTGCCCAGGTCTGGCTCGCCGCGTGTCTCGCTGTAGCGGGTGACGAGCTCGACCAGAACGCTGGACTCCGTCAGCGGCGCGCGGGCGGGCAGCGCGCAGCCGGGCACCGGCAACTCGTCGGGGCGAAGGTAGTCGCTGATGTCGCGGCGCACGAGTGCGGACAGCGCGCGGGAGCGCCGGTCGGGATCCGGAGCGTGGGCCGGCGGCAGGTAACTGGCCCCAGCGAGCTCCTCGAGCAGGACGATCCGCTCGGCCAGCACCGGCTCACGGTCAATGACCCGCTGGAGCAGCCGGCTGTACACCGGGCCGTTGTTCGTCGTGTCCGCGGAGATGGACCGCCGGGTCGAGCCGATCAGCGTGTCGAGCGCGGTCTTGACGAGCAGGCGCCGGCCCGCCGGGGAGCGCTCGGTGAGCAACGTCCGCAGGCTGGACGTCGGCACCCCAGCCAGCCGGGCGCAGCGCACCGGAACCACCGTGCGCTGCGCGATCTCCTCGGCGAGCAGCGGGCGCACGACCTGCTCAAGCTGCCAGGCGTGCACGGGCAGGAACACATAGCTGGTGGGGTCGAGCGCAGCGGTGCGCAGGTGCTCCCCGATGGCGGTGACCAGTCTCGGGTACTCGGCGCACAGCAGCTGCCCGACATCGCGGCCGAGCTCGTCGGGTGTGGACGCGACGCGCTCACGCCGGACGCCCACCATGATCAAATCGGTGGGCGTGTCGGACTCCAGGTCGTGGCGCAGCAGGGCGGCTGGTGGCATCCCCAGCCGGCCGCGCCCGCACGGGTGCAGGTTGTGCCCCTCGGTGTTGAGCCGCTCGAAGAACACCAGCACCTCCCCGGGTGTCTCGCGCACGCTGAGCATCCGAGCGAAACCCACCGTGTCCGGCGCGTCGCGCTGGAGTAGGGCCAGCCGCTGCTCCTCGGCTCGGGCGTAGGCCAGGGCGAGGTTGGCCACGGCGTCCGCGAGCTCGGTGGCGAACGATCGCCAGCCCGGCGCCGGTCCGCAGCCGGCCAGCAGCTCGACGAGATCGTGCGGTGCGGCGATCACGGTCGTCTCGCCGTCCCGCAGGCACAGCACCGGGTGGCCGGGCTTGATGTTGTCGAAGGCGTGCTCGGCGCGGATCGGGAAGGCGAGCGCCGTCGCGGCGTCGAGCTGGTGGGCCCGCCAGCCGCCGGTCTGAACACCGCCCAGCAGCGACGCCAGCGCCAGCGAGTCCGCGCGGTGGCCCGGGTGGGCGTCGAGACGGCGGCTGGCTGTCCGGATCCCGCCGACGTCCTCCCGCCACAAGGCCGCGAGCAGCCGGCGCAAGACCACGCTCCGCGCCTTGGGCAGGTGCTTGAGGAACGCGTTGGCGTACCGCGGCGCGGTCGCCGCCAGGGTCTCCTGCATCCGCAGCTCCTCGATCGTGTGGAGTTGCACTCGTTCTGGGATGATTTCTGGGCGGCTCATTCGGCTGTCACCAGCGGATTAGGCACCGCCACCCACTGGGGGGCATGAGGGTCGGCGGACATCTGGACCCGCAGCATGGACTTGGCCGGGAGAGTGGGACCGAACAAGGCGGCCGCGTCGCGGCCCGCCTGGAGCGCGATGGCGGGGTCCGCGGTGAGCGTCGCGTAGGCCGATCGGCAGCACCGGGCAACCAGCCGCCACAGGCGTTCGCCATCGGTCTGGCCCACCCTGGCGAGCGCGGCGACGACTTGGCTGAGATTGGTGCCGACCAGGGGGAAGAACAAGGCGGCCCGGAGCTGGTCCTCGTCCTCGGTCGCCAGCGCGCCGAGCAGGGCCGGTGGGCGCAGGCCGCCGCGAGCTAGGCGCGCCGCGCTGACCCGGATGCCGCCGAAGTCGCGGTAGAGCAGCCGCACCGGCAGGCCGCCGCGCAACACCACGACCGCGTTCTGCCCATGGGGTTCCAGCGCGACCCCCCAGCGGGACAACAAGGTGAACAGCGCGGGCAGCGCGCAGTCGCAGTAGCTGGCGAGGAAGCGCTCAGCGGTGTCGGAGCGTGCGCGCTGGTGCGCCGACGCCAGTTCGTCGAGCACTTCGGCGAGCAGCGGGCGGCCCCCGCGCGGCGAGCGGGCGGCCAGCGCGGCGACCGGAAGCGCGAGCTCACCCTCGCCGGTGTGCCGCTCCGGGGACTCCCTGGCGATCGCGGCGAGACTGGCCGCGCCGTCGGGGGGCTCACCCGGCGCTGGCCGGTAGCTCCCGCTGGCCAACTCGGTGAGACTGACGAACCGACCGCCGAAGCCGTGCTCGCGCCGGCAGATCTCGGCCAGCAACGCGGACACCACCGGGCCGTTGTGCGCGGTTGCCGGCGACACGACGCGGATCGCGGTGGTCAGCCGGATGTCGACCGCGGTCTTGAGGTGAGTGGCCCGCCGGTCCGTCGCGGGGGCGAGGGTGCGTAGCGACAGCAGCGGCCGAGCGCGGATGCCCGTTCGTGGAATGACGATGACGCGCCGCTGCGCGAGCGCGTCGCCATAGCGGTCGGGCAGCGTGCGGCTTAGTTGCCACGGGTGAACCGGCAACAACTCGTAGTCGGCCGGATCCCGCCGAAGGCCGCGCAGGTGCACGTCGGTGGCTTGCGCGACCGCCGGGTGCCAGCGGCGCAACAGCTCGGTCATCCCGCGCCGGGCAAATGATGCCCGGGTGAATGATGACTGCGCGAATGATGACTGGGTGAAAGACGACCTGGCGATGGCGACGATCCGGACGTCGAACTCCTCGGCCCATTCCGGAGCGTAGGCGAACAGCTCCGCCACGGTCATCCCGCCGCGGACCCGCGCGCATGGGTGCAGCGGATGCCCGTCGACGACGGCCTGCTCGAACAGGGCGAGTGGGCTGAAACCCGGGTCGGCGGCGGCGCGGTGCGCCGCCCAGCGCAGCGAGCTGTCCGCCAGGTTGTCTCTGGGGGCACAGTCAGTCCCCAGTCGCTCCCGCCGCCGGGACTCGCCGACGAGCGCGAGCGCGTGGTTGGTGACGCTGTCACCGAGCTCGGCGGACAGCTGGCGCCACCGGTCGGTGTCGCCAGTGTCGCCACAGGTGGGCCGGGCCGCCATGACCGCGCTCAACAGCGCGACTGGGTGGTCGATCAGCTGCGGTAGCGCTGTGTCGAGGATGCCTGGGTGCACGGTGCTTGGGGTCGAGGTGGCTGGGTGCGGGGTGACGGCCAGGCCAGCCGGGTGCTCGGCGAAGGCGTCAGCGATCGCGGGCGGAGCGGACAGCCGGGTACCGTCGGGCAGCAGGAGCAGCGCGCGGCCGGCGCTGGAGCTCGGGACGAGACCCTCGATCCGCTCCCGCGACAACGCGACCCACAGCTTGCCCAGCGCCGCCGCCTGGGCGTGTCGCACAGCCCAGGCGGGACACACGGAACGGGCAGGACCTGTCTGGGACGCAACGCTCACGTGCTGGCCTCTCCCTGAGCGAGCTCGCCTCATTTTTAGGACAGGCTAACCATAATGGATGGCGATCTGTCGTCAAAGGCATGCTGTGTGCTCGGTCCTGTGTGCTCGGTCTGGGGCGCTATCCGGTAGTCTGACCGCCCATAACCGGCGTGGCGTAGCATGCCGCGACCGGTCGACCACGATCGGTGAGGAGGGGCACGTGTCGGCAGCTCAGATCGCCGCGCTGATTGCCGCTGGCGCGTTTGTCGTCCTGGTGTGCCTGCTGGCCGTGCCGCTGATCAAGTTGGGTCGCACGCTGGATCAGGCGACGTTGGCGATCCGCAAGGCTAGCGCGGACTCTGATCCGCTGCTGCGCGGCGCGAACACCACCGTCACGCAGGTCAACGCCCAGTTGGAACGGATAGACGGGATCACCGCCAGCGCCCAAGCGGTGACCGGCAACGTCTCGGCGCTGACGTCGCTGTTCACCGCGACCCTGGGCGGGCCGTTGGTGCGGGTGGCGGCGCTATCCTATGGCGTGAGCAAAGCGATGCGTCGCCGCCGCGCCAAGGATGAGGCGTCCGGGCGTCGGTCGCGGGGGCGGCGACCGAAAGGGAGCACGCGGTGAAGCGGATGATCTGGTTCAGCCTGGGTATCGCCGCCGGAGTCGCGGCCAGCCGTAAGGCTCGCGGTGCCGTCTACCGGGTGACTCCCGTCGGCGCGGCCGAGAATGTCGGCGACGCGGTTCGGGAATTGGCCGCGGCCGTGGGCTCCTTTGGCGCTGAGGTGCGGGCCGGGATGATCCAGCGGGAGGCTGAGCTGCACGCCACCGTCGCCCAGCGCACTGGCATGGATCTCGCGCCGGGGCCGGCCAGTTCCCGAGCGCGGGCATACTCCGCGCGCGCCTAGCCCCCTCGCCCGCTTCTCAAGTCGCCCGCCTCGCAAGGAAGACCCGTGCAGACCCACGAGATCCGCCAGCGGTTCCTGAACCATTTTCAACGCTCCGGTCACACTGTGGTGCCCAGCGCCTCGGTGCTGCTCGATGACCCGAACCAGCTGTTCGTCATCGCCGGCATGGTCCCTTTCCTGCCCTATTTCCTGGGCCAGGCCACCCCGGCTTACAGCCGCGCGACCTCGATCCAGAAGTGTGTGCGCACCCTGGACATTGATGAGGTCGGAAAGACCACCCGGCACAACACGTTTTTCCAGATGGCCGGTAACTTCTCCTTCGGGGACTACTTTAAGCAAGGCGCCATCGAGCACGCCTGGCAACTGGTGACCGGCTCGGCGGACTCCGGCGGCTACAGCTTCGATCCAGACCGCATCTGGGTCACCGTGTACACCGATGACGACGAAACCGAGCAGTTGTGGCGCACGCTCGCCGGGATACCCGCCGAGCGGATCCAGCGCCGCGGCATGGACGACAACTTCTGGTCCATGGGCATGCCCGGGCCGTGCGGGCCCAGCTCCGAGATCTACTTCGACCGGGGTCCGGAATTCGGCCCATCCGGGGGCCCGGTCGTCGATGAGGATCGTTTCCTGGAGATCTGGAATCTCGTCTTCATGCAGGACGAGCGCGGTGCGTCCACCGGGCCGGGCAAGGGTGACTTCACAGTTCTGCGGCCGCTGCCCGCCAAGAACATCGACACCGGGATGGGTGTCGAGCGGGTGGCGATGCTGCTGCAGGACGTGCCCAACATCTATGAGACCGACCTGCTGCGACCGCTGATCACCCGGGCCGAGGAGCTCTCCGGCCGGCGCTACGGCGCCGACCCTGCGGATGACGTGCGCTTCCGGGTGATCGCCGACCACGCCCGCACCGGCGTCATGCTCATCGGTGACGGGGTGAGCCCCGGCAATGAGGCCCGCGGCTACGTGCTGCGCCGGTTGCTGCGCCGCATCGTGCGCTCCGTGCGGCTGCTCGGCGTGCGTGAACCGGTGCTCGGTGAGATCACCGCGGTGGTGCGCGACACGATGGGCCCGTCCTATCCGGAGATCGCCACGGACTACCCGCGGATCGAGGCGACCGCCCGGGCCGAGGAGGAGGCGTTCCTGGCGACGCTGTCCGCCGGGTCGCGGATCTTCGATCTGGCGGTGGCGCGCACCCGGGCGGCCGGCGGCTCGCGGCTGGCCGGGGACCAAGTCTTCGCGCTGCATGACACCTACGGATTCCCCATCGATCTCACCGTGGAGATGGCGGCCGAGGCCGGCCTGTCCATCGACGAAACCGGCTTCCGCACGCTGATGGAGCAACAGCGGACCCGGGCCAAGGCCGACGCCGCGGCGCGCCGCTCCGCGCACGGGGACCTCAGCGAGTACCGCACCGTGCTCGACGCGCACGGCCGCACGGATTTCTTGGGCTACACCGAGCTCACCGCCGAGGCCCGGGTGGTCGGCCTGCTCGTCGAGGGTGCCGCGGTGCCCGCCGCTGGCCCGGGCAGCGCGGTGGAGGTGGTGCTCGACCGCAGCCCGTTCTACGCCGAGGGTGGCGGCCAGCAGTCCGACGCCGGCACGCTGGCCGGTGCCGGGTTCGCCGTCGAGGTGGCTGACGTGCAGTCCCCGGTGGTCGGCTTGTCGGTGCACCGGGGCACGGTCGTCTCCGGCGAGGTCACGCTCGACGCCCCGGTCCTCGCGCGGGTGGACGTCACCCGCAGGCGCGCGGTGGCCCGGGCGCATTCCGCGACGCACCTGGTGCACGCGGGGATCCGACGCGCGCTGGGCAGCGCCGCCGCGCAGGCCGGCTCGCTCAACGCCCCGGGCCGGCTGCGCTTCGACTTCACCTCCCCCGGTGGCGCGGTGCCGCCCAGCGTGCTGGTCGACGTCGAGGACGAAGTCAACGAGGTGCTGGCGCGCTCACTGCCGGTCACGGCCGCGGTGATGCCGATCGAGGACGCCCGCCGCGACGGCGCGATCGCGATGTTCGGCGAGAAGTACGGCGACGCGGTGCGGGTCGTCACCATCGGTGACTACTCCAAAGAGCTCTGCGGTGGTACCCACGTGCCCAACTCGGCCGACATCGGCCTGATCAAGCTGCTGTCCGAGGCGTCCATCGGCTCCGGGGTGCGCCGGGTGGAGGCGCTGGTCGGCCTCGACGCGTTCCGCTTCCTGGCCCGCGAGCACGTGCTGGTCGCCCAGCTCGCGGAGCAGTTCAAGGCCCGGCCCGAGGAGCTGCCCGAGCGTATCGGCGTGGTGACCGAGCGGCTGCGCGCGGCCGAGCGGGAACTGGAGCGGCTGCGCGCCGCCGCGGTGCTGTCCTCGGCGGGCACCCTGGCCCAGGGCGCCGAGCAGATCGGCGCCACCGCGCTGGTGGCGGTGCGGACGAGCGCGGCGCTCAGCGGTTCTGATCTGCGAGCCCTGGCCACTGAGGTCCGGGGCCGGCTCGGTGAGCGGCCCGGGGTGGTGGCGCTGTTCAGCGTCGATCACTCAGCGAGCACGGTGTCCTTCGTGGTGGCCACCACCGCCGCCGCGCGCCACCGCGGCGTGGCGGCGGGTGCGCTGGTGCCGGTGTTCGGGCCCGCGGTGGGAGGCCGCGGTGGCGGCAAGCCGGACCTGGCCCAGGGCGGCGGCACCGAGCCGGGCGGGATCCCAGCCGCGGTAGCGGCCCTGCGGACCGAGCTCGCGGGACGCAACGGCGCGTGAGCCCGCCCGATCCCGGCCCTCCTGACCGGCTTGATCCCGGACCGGGCCGCCGCCTCGGCGTGGACTTCGGCGAGGTGCGAGTCGGGGTGGCGCTTTCTGACCCGTCCGGGGTGCTCGCGACGCCCCTGATCACCCTGAAGCGTGACCGGGTCGGTGACACGGACCTCGACGCGCTGGCGGCGCTGGTGGCTGAGCACGAGGTGGTCGAGGTGGTGGTCGGGCTCCCGCGCACCCTGGCCGGGCGGCACGGTCCCGCGGCGGTCGCAGCGGAGGCTTACGCCCGCGCGCTGGCCCAGCGGCTCGGCGACGGTGTTCCGGTCCAGCTGACCGACGAGCGCCTCACCACCGTCTCGGCCGCCCGGGTGCTCGCCGAACGGGGCGTTCGCGGCCGCAAGCAGCGAGCGGTGGTTGACCAGGCCGCCGCCGTGGAGATCCTGCAAAGCTGGCTCGAAGCCCGGCGGGCCGGGCGATGACCGCTGACGTATCTGGTCGCTCGGGGGCGGCGTCATGACCGACGACCTCGGGCTGTTCCGGGACACTCGCGACAGCGCGGAGCACGCTCGTTCGCGGCGGGTGACCGACAGCAGGCGGGCTTGGCGCCAGACTCCTGATCGGCGCCAGACCCGCGAGCGGCGGCGGGCCCGGCAGCGGCGCCGTCGCCGGGTCGGGCTCGCCGCGGTGTTGGTGCTCGTGCTGGCGGTGGCCGGGGTCCTGTTCGGGATTCGCACGCTGCGGGCTTTGCGGGAGGTCCCTGACTTCGCCGGAGCCGGGGGCCCGCAGACCGTCGTGCGGGTCGAGGAAGGCCAGAGCCTCACCGCGATCGGCGCCACGTTAGCGCTGCGTAACGTGGTCGCCAGCATCCGGGCGTTCACCCGCGCCGCCGAGGCCGACCCCCGGGCCCGGGCCGTGCAACCCGGCTACTACCAGCTGCGCGAGCGGATGTCCGGTTCAGCCGCGGTGGCCAGGCTGCAAGAACCCTCGGCTCGAGTCGGTCACCTGGAGATTCGCGGCGGCGGCCAGCTCGACAACGTGGAGCTGCCCAATGGCAAGACCGTGCCGGGACTGCTCACCGAGATCTCCCGCGCCAGCTGCGCGATGATCGGCGGGGCGAGCACGTGCGTGAGTCTCGAGGATCTCCGCGCCGCGATGTCCCAGACCGATCTGGGCCAGCTCGCGGTACCCGGTTGGGCCCTCGATCCAGCCTCGCGCGTCGAGCCTCGGCGGCGGCTGGAGGGTTTGCTGGTCCCCGGGGACTACGATGTGCGTCCCGGCGCCTCGGCGGTGGAGCTGTTGAACCAGGTTGTCAACACGTCCGTGGCTCGGCTGTTGGCGGGTGGTTTCCCCGCGTCCGCCGTGGGCACCGGGCACAGCGCCTACGAGGTGTTGGTGATCGCTTCGGTGATCGAGCGGGAGGGGATCACCCCGGACTTCCGCCGGGTCTCGCGGGTCATCGCCAACCGGCTTGCCGCCGGGATGCCGCTGCAGATGGACTCCACCATCAACTACCCGCTGGACCGCCAGGAGGTGAACACCTCCGACGCGGACCGCGCCCGGCCCGGCCCGTACAACACCTACCTCGGTGTCGGGCTGCCGGTCTCGCCGATCGGGTCACCGAGTGCCGCGGCCATCGCCGCGGCACTGAACCCGGAACCAGGTGCCTGGCGGTACTTCGTGAAATGCCAGAAAGACGGCGCGTCGTGCTTCTCAGTGACGCGCCAGGAGCACGACGTGGCGGTTCGTGACGCGGCTGCTCGGGGCGTCTTCTAGCCTTTCTCGGTGTGCGGAAGTTGTCCACAGCTGCCCCGCGATCCACAGCTCGTGGCCGGATTTCCCCGTGCGCCGCCGCGTCCCGGGCACGCTGGCCGGCATGGGCAGTGTGTGGGTGGCCGTGACCGGAGCTGTCGCGGGTGCCGTCGCGGGTGCCGGGGGAGCGGTACTGCTGCGCCGGATTCCCCGGGGGGTGCGGGTGCCGGTGCCGATCTGCGCCGCGCTGGTGGCCGCATTGTGGGTGGTGGTCGGTGATCGGGGTCTGCCGGTGTGGTGGTGGCCGGTTCCGCTGCTGCTGAGCTGGGCAGGTGTGCTGTTGAGTAGCGCCGACCTGATCGTCCGGCGACTGCCGGACGCGCTGACCCTGCCGGCCTATCCAGTCGTCGCCGCCCTGCTGGTCGTCGCCGCGCTCGGTGCCGGTGACTCCGGGCCGCTGGCGCGCGGCGCCGCCGGTGGGTTGCTGTGGGCCGGCGGATACGCCGCGGTGCGCCTGATCGCGCCGGGTGCCCTGGGCGGCGGCGACGTCAAGCTCGCCGGCACCCTAGGCGCCCTCACCGCCGCAACCTCCTGGCCGGGCCTGTTGCTGGCGGTCTTGGCGGCAAGCCTGGTAACCGCCGTTGCCGCCGCGCCGGCACGACTGCTCGGCTACCATGACGTCCCCCACGGCCCCGCAATGCTCGCGGCAGCCTTTCTCATCGTCCTCCACCCACCCCCGTGACCCCTCGCATTCAGCGGGCTCAACGGGGCTATCGGCACCTCATTTACCCCGCTGAGCCCGCTGAATGCGCCAGGGCACAATGACGCCGTGCGGGCGGGTTCGGGCCGTCACTGACGTTTCACGGAACTTGGGACATGTGGGGGAGCGCTGTGGATGTCGTGGTGGCGGTCGAGGGGCCGGGGGCAGGCGAGGAGTTGCGCTCCCTGTGCGGGTGGTTGGTGGGTGAGGATGAGCTGCGCGGGCGGGTGCATCTGAAGGAGTCCGCTCCGGACCCGGGCAGCCTGGGGACGCTGCCGCTGGCGGTGGAGATCGCGTTGGCGCCGGGCGGTGGGGTGGTGTTGGCCAGCGCTGTGGTGGCCTGGTTGCGCTATCGCACCATGGATCTCACCTTCCGCGTCACACGTCCTGATGGCGGCGCGGTAGAGGCCTCTGTCAATCGGGTTCCTGATCCGGAGTCAGCGCGGGCGTTGGTCGCCGAGCTGTCGGACTTGCTCCGTGAGGATGCCGCCGGCGAAGCGCCCGCTAGCGAGTCGTGATGATGCTCAGTGGCGCGGGGACCCGGGTGCTGTTGGTGGGGACCGGGACGTATGCGCCTGGTTCGGCTCTGGTGCCGGTTCCCGCGGTGTCGAGCACGCTGGCTGATTTGAGGCAGGCGCTGGTGGAGCGGTGTGGGGTGGCTCCGGAGCGGCTGCGGGTGCTGCGGGATCCCGAGGGCCCCACTCAGATGGGCATCGCGCTCGCGGAGGAAGCGGAACAGGCCACCGAGGTGCTGCTGTTCTACTACGTGGGCCACGGGATGATCAGCCCCAGAGGTGAGCTGTATCTGACGACGAGTGCGACCGATCAGCGCCCGACCCGGCTCACGCCCACGGCGTTGCCCTACCAGGCGGTCCGTGAGGCGTTTCTGGCAAGCAAGGCCCGGTCGCTCGTCGTGGTGTTGGACTGCTGCTTTTCCGGTCGGGCGGTGGAGACGCTGGGCGCGGGGGAGGAAATAGCTAACCTCGCCGCGGTACACGGCGGGTATGTGCTGGCCGCTGCGTCCCGGGAGGAGATGGCGCTGGCCCCGGCGGGGCAGCCCCATACCACGTTCACCGGCGAGTTGATCCGCCTGCTCACCGAGGGCGACCCGCAGGCCCCGTTGCAGATCACTCTCCGGGACATGTATGACTCACTGGCGCGCGCGGCGCTGGCGCGTAATTTTCCGCTGCCCCGGCAGCGGGCCAGCGACACCGTCGTCGATCTGGTGCTGTGTACCAACCCGGCCTATCAGCCCCCGCAACAGCAACCGACGCATCGCCCGGAAGAAAACAGCGCGGGAGATGTCTGCCCATATCCGGGTCTGGCCGCGTTCGGTCCCGCTCAGGCGCAGTGGTTTTTCGGTCGCAAGCGCCTCTGCAAAGACTTGCTACGCCAGCTGGGGCGACGGATGGAGCAGCCCGGACCGGTGGTCGTGGTCGGCCCATCGGGGTCGGGTAAGTCTTCGCTGCTGCGCGCCGGGCTGCTGCCCGCCCTGGCCCAGGGTGCGCTAACGGTGCCGGGCTCGCGGAGCTGGCCGCGCCTGGTGCTGACCCCGACCGGGGACCCACTGGGCGAGTTGGCCGCCAAGCTGGCCGAGGCCACCGGCGGTAGCCCACCGCTGCCGCGGAACCTCGCTGATGCCCCGCGCTGGTTTACCGCAGCGGCCTGGAGGCTGCTGCGGGAACGCTTCGGAGGCGCTGATCCGGGCCGGGCGCGGCTGGTGGTGGTCGTGGACCAGCTGGAAGAGCTGTTCACCGTGTGCGCCCAGGAGCCAGCCCGCCACGCGTTTCTCGCCGCGCTGTGCGCGGCCGCGAACGGGGACGCCGAAGGTGAGCCCCCGGTGTTGCTGGTCTTCGGGGTGCGCGCGGATTTTTATGGCCGCCTGGTTGCCTATCCCGAGCTGCGCTCGGCGTTGCAAGATGCCCAGCTCATCGTCGGGCCGATGAGCTCGACCGAACTCGGGGAGGCCATCACCGAACCCGCCAGCCTCGTCGGACTCACCCTGCAACCCGAGCTACCTCAGCTGCTGCTGCGAGATCTGGGAGTCACCGAGGAGACGGAGAGTGGTACTGGGAGTTATGAGGCTGGGGCGTTGCCGCTGCTGGCTCATGCCCTGCGCGCCACCTGGGACCGGCGCGGCGATCACACGATGACCCTGGCCGGCTACCTGGCCACCGGCGGGATCCAAGGCGCGATCGCCACCACAGCCGATGGGGTTTACCGCGACCTCGACGACGCGGACCGCGATACCGTGCGCCGGCTTTTGCTGCGCCTGGTCCAAGTCGGGGACGGCACCGAGGACACCCGCCGCCGAGTGCCCCGTACCGGTCTGATCCAGGGCTTGCCCGACCCCGGGGGCGCGGCCAGGGTCTTGGCCGCCCTCACCGGTGCCCGGCTGGTCATCGTGGACGAGGACACCGTCGAGATCATCCACGAGGCGCTGCTGCGCGCCTGGCCGCGCCTGCGAGCCTGGATCGACACTGACCGGGCCGGGCTGTTGAACGGTCAGCGGCTCGCGGACGACGCCCGCGCCTGGGAGAAGGATCAGCGTGCCCCGGCCGTCCTCTACAGGGGCGGGCGCCTGTACGACGTCCGAGCCTGGGCCGATGACCAGCAACGCGACCTCGCCCTCCTCGAGCGAGAGTTCCTCGAAGCCAGTATCTCCCAGGAGGACAGCGAACGGCGGGCCAAACGGCGCCGGGTCCAAGCGCTCGCCGCCGCGCTCGTCGTGGCCTTGATCGCCTTCGCGAGCGCAGCCGGACTGTACATCCACCAGCGCACCCAGACTCGGCTCACTCGAGCCAATGAGCTAGCCGCCAACTCCAGCGCCCTGTTCGACAGGAGTCCGGGAGACTCGATGCTGCTCGCCGTCGAAGCCTTCCACTATCAGCCCACGGCGGAGACCCGCAGTGCGCTACTGAGTAGTCAAGGCCAGCACTTCGCCGGTCAGCTGACCGATCACGACGTCGTCTACGGGGTGGCGTTCAGTCCGGATGGGCGGACTCTGGCTACCGGGGGCGCCGATGGCACCGCGAAGCTGTGGGATGCGGCCAGTCATCGGCTGCTGGCCACTCTGACCAGCGATAGCAACACCGTCTGGGGGGTGGCGTTCAGTCCGGACGGGCGGACTCTGGCTACCGCCGGCAATGATGGCACCGCGAAGTTGTGGGAGGTGTCCACCCATCAGCTCCTCGCTACCTTGACTAGCGACAACGACACCGTCTTCGGGGTGGCGTTCAGCCTGGACGGGCGAATCCTGGCTACCGCTGGCACCCAGGGCATTGCGCAACTATGGGATGCATCCACCCATCGGCTGCTGGCCACCATGACCGGGCACGGGGGGGATCTCATTCGGGGAGTGGCGTTCAGTCCGGACGGGCGCACTCTGGTTACCTCTGGCACCGATGGCACCGCACAGCTGTGGGATGTAGCCAGCCATCAGCCCCTCGCCACCCTGACCAGCGACGATGAGGTGGTCTACGGGGTGGCGTTCAGCCCGGACGGACACACCTTGATCACCGCTAGCGGTGATCACACCGCCAAGCTATGGGACGTGGCGACCCGTCAGGTTACCGCCACCCTGGGTAGCCACGATGGCGCCGTCACCGCAGTGGCGTTCAGCCCGGACGGGCGCACGCTGGCCACCGCTAGCGCCGATCACACCGCCAAGCTCTGGGACGTCGCCAGCCATCAGCTCATCGCTACCTTAACCGGTCATAACAACAACGTCTGGGGGGTAGCGTTCAGTCACGACGGGCGCACTCTGGCCTCCGTCAGCTCCGATCACAGCTTGAAACTGTGGGATGTGGGTGCTTCGGCCCTTCCGTTCCGCTCGCGCGATGTAATCCACAGTGTGGCGTTGACCCACGACGGTCACATACTAGCTAGCGGAAGCCGCGACCGTACGGCGCAGCTGTGGGATGTAGCCAGCCATCAACTCCTCGGCACCTTACCTGGGGACAACAACAGTTTCGTTTTCGGAGTGGCGTTCAGTCCGGGCGGGCGCATCCTGGCCACCGGATGCTATGACGGAGCCGCCCAGCTGTGGGACGTGGCCAGCCACCACCTCATCGCCATCCTGATCAGCCACCGTGACACGGTCAATGGGGTGGCGTTCAGCCCCGATGGGCGCATCCTAGCCACCGGAAGTAGCGATGGCACCGCGAAGCTGTGGGATGTGGCCAGCCATCGGCTCGTCACCACCCTGAACGAGGACAGTCCGGTTTTCGGGGTGGCGTTTAGCCCCGATGGGCGGACCCTGGCCACCACCAGCGTCGATCACACGAAGCTGTGGGATGTGGCCACTCATCAGATCGCCGCTACACTGACCGGCCACCGCGACATCGTCAACGCGGTGGCGTTCACCCACGATGGCCACATCCTGGCTACCGGGAGCCGCGATCGCACCGCCCAGCTGCGGGACGTGGCCACCCATCGGCTCCTGGCCACCTTGACTGGCCACACTGAGGAAGTCACCGCGGTGGCATTCAGCCCCGACGGGCGCACCCTGGCCACCGGCAGCGTCGATCACAACGTGAAGCTGTGGGACGTGACCACTCACCAGCTCCTCGCCACCCTGACTGGCCACACCAGCAACGTCAACGGGGTGGCGTTCAGTCAGGACGGGCGGACTCTGGCTACCGGCAGCGCCGATAACACAGTTCGGTTGTGGGACCCGGACGTGGCCCGGGTCACTGCACGGCTCTGCCACATCATCGGGACACCCAGCCGGGCGGACTGGGCTCGGCTCATCCCCGACCTGCCCTACCAACCGACCTGCCACTGAGGGGAATGTCCGAGGTGGACGGGTGGTTATACCGGTCGTCCGGGCCGGCGGGCTGTGCCCCGGGTCCACATCACTCCGCCACCGCGGACGATCGTTCGGCTGAAGCCGCGGTGCGCTCTTCGCCGCGAGGCGACCAGCACGCTCGGCCCGGACCCACGCACCGTTGTACGCATAAGGATGGCCAGCCATGAAGGGTGATCGCACCGAGATCGTCATCGACGCCGGCGGCACCACCCGGACCTACGAGATCGAGGCCACTCGCAATGGCCGGCGGGTGGAGATCACACATGGTCGCGGCATCGTGGAGGTCACTGAGGTCACCCGCAGCGGCACACCGGTGCGCACCGCTCGGTTCATGGCCTCCCGGGTGCTCGCCCTGGTCGAGCACCCCGCCGCCC
>JBOHFJ010000092.1:0-15100 GCA_050699655.1 Pseudonocardiaceae bacterium | reverse complement strand
GGATAGCCCCGCTCAGCCCGCTGAATGCCATGGTGGTCATGGGGTGCTCCTTTTCGGGGGGGTCAGTCGTCGGTGGCATCCTGGATCCAGTACACGATGTTGCTCATCTTGCTGCTTAACAGGTCGGCCTGCTCGGGTGAGACCACGATGTGCCTGCCCTGCGAGTCTGTGATCGTCACGTCCGGCATCCGCAAGGCGATGGTGACCGGCCCCTTGTCCCCGTGCGCCGGGATCTCCCAGGTCTTCTCGACCACGGTCTCGCTCATGATCTTGCGTTCGATGTCCATTAGGTCCATGCCGGAACCATGGAGCATTGCAAGTACTGCAAGCGATAATCCGATCAGGTGATTGCTTGACCGTTACGCACGGTGCATAGTGCACACCATGCCCGGCAACCCCCACACCTCGATCCGGTCCCGCCAGGTCGCCGCCGAGCTGCGCACGTTACGCGAGGAGGCGGACCTGTCCGGCGCGGAGGTGGCCAAGCGGCTGGGCATGTCGCCCAGCAAGATCAGCCGGATCGAGACCGGCAACAGCGGCCTGCAGATCGAGGACGTCGCCGCGCTGCTGGGCCTCTACCAGGTGCCCGCGTCCACCCGTGACGAGCTGCTCGACCTGGTGCGCCGTTCCGAGGAACGTGGCTGGTGGACCCGCCAGCCCGGCCTGCCCCAACTCTGGCGCAGCTTGATCGACTTCGAAGCCAAAGCCACCCGAGTCCAGAACTACGAAGCGCTTGTGGTGCCGGGTCTGCTGCAGACCGCGGAGTATGCGCGGGGGCTCATCCAAGGCGTCGCCCCCACCGTCTCCGAGGCCGAGCTGGACAACCTGGTGGCTGCCCGGATGGCTCGGCAAACGGTGCTGACCCGGGCCAAAGCTCCGCAGTTCTTCGCGGTGGTCGATGAGGGGGCGCTGCGTCGCCCCATCGGCGAGCCCGGAGTGATGCACCGCCAGTTGCACCACCTGCTCGGTGTGGCCGAGCAACCGCATGTGACACTGCGGGCGGTTCCGCTGGCTGCTGGGGCGTATGCCGGGCTGCGCGGGCCGTTCGTCATCCTGGAGTTCGCCGAGGAACCGGCACTGGTCTTCATGGAAAACCACGGCACCGGGCTGTTCCTGGAGGAGGAAACCGATCTGGCCGCCTACCGGCTGGCCTTGGGGACTATTCTGAGCTCAGCCCTTGCACCCGTTGCAACGGCTGAGCTGATCACCCAGATCGCCACCGAACTCAGCTGAACCCGCAGTTGCGAAGGCCGCACGAGCACCGGAGAGGAGCCCGGGATGCCTGCGCTGGACCTCAGCGGCGCCCGCTGGCGCAAGAGCAGCCGCAGCACCGACAATGCGAACTGCGTCGAGGTCGCCTTCGCCGGCCCGGTGGTCGCGCTGCGCGACTCCAAGAACCCGGCCGGCACCGTGCTCGCCGTCCCCCCACCCGCCTGGGCCGCCTTCACCACTGCTCTGCGCGCCAACAGGCTCTCCTGAGCCAGGAGAGCCCGGGACCAGACGTCACGGCATGCGTGTCCCCGTAGCCCACTGAACGCTGGGCAGGCCTGATCTCGATTGCTCTCAGTGAGCCGAGTTCAACGTCAGAACTGTTCGGTTAACCTTCGACAGCGCTCTGGCTGAACTCGACAGCAGTAGAGTCGATCACAGATCACGAGATTTACGGCTGAATGATGTCACACTCAGGCTGCCGAACGAGGTGACAGGCCCAGTCGTTCGCGTTCCTGGGCGAGGAGGAGATTCTCGTCGATCCTGGGGTCTCTGGCTGACAGTGACGAGTCAGCCAGATCACTCTGGCTGGCCAGCCGGTCAAATAGTTCGGCCTTCAACCAACCCAGTTCGACCAAACGCTCATCGATGGAATCCTCGGCAATGAGTCGATACACTACGACCCGCCTGGTCTGGCCCATCCGGTGCGCCCGCTTCACCGCTTGCCATTCGGTGCTCGGCTTGTACTGGGGTTCCATCAGGACTACAACGGACGCGCTCTGCAGGTTCAATCCGACACCACCGACATCGATCTGCATGGCAAGCGCGGCGAACCCTTCGGCATTGTCGAACGCGTCGATCCGACGTTGTCGCTCGCCTAGTGACACGCTGCCAGTGAGTTGAGCGCAACCCTGACCAACAACGGCCGCCGCAGACTCCACCACCGAGATGAAGTAACTGAAAACCAACAACTTGCTGTCGTTGGCTCGACTTTCGTCGACTATCTCCTTCAACCGTTCCATTTTTACCGAGTGGACTCCGCCAGCTACGCTGAGCACTGATCGTGCGGCCATCAGGTTGTTGCTGGTGATCGCTTCGACGTAGGCCTTCCGTTCCAGACTGCCGACCCGGATCGACTCATCGCTCGCAATGCACTCGGGCAGCTGGCCGAGCACCTCGCCCTGGTTGCGACGCAAATAGAAATCTCCCAGCGCTCGGCGGAACCGCTCAGGATTCAGGTGCGCGGCCCTGCCGTCATCGAACTGCATCCTCAAGCGCTTCCCCTGCGCCGGATCGGCGAGTGACGCTAGCGAGATCATTTCCTCGGCTCGATTCTCCAGCGGGGTTCCACTCATCAGTATCGCCCGGTGCGCACGATGGGCAAGCGCGGTAGTATTTTTCGTTCGTTGCGCTTCTGGATTCTTGACAAGATGCGCCTCGTCGGCCACCATGAAACCGATCTCTGGAAGCTCGTGGTCAAGCAGATCTTTCACCTGATTGTATGAGGTCAACAACACGCCGCCACCATGACACCACCGCTCGTAAGCGGCCTCCCTCCCGGGTTGGCGAAAGGCGTATCCGTCGATGGTCGGACACACGACCTTCATTTCTTTGTTCCAGGTGTCGAACACAGAAGCCGGGCAGACCACCACGTGATGGCGCCGCCCTTCGGACGAGGTGGCATGTGCGATTGCGGCGAGCGCCTGAGTAGTTTTGCCAAGCCCCATGTCATCACCCAGCAGCCCACGACCGACAACAAGAGCGAACTTGGCCCCGAACTCCTGGTAGGCGCGCAGCTTCCGGTCAAGCAAGTGGCAGTCCAGGCGGGTATCCTCAATCCGCCTCACCATGTCGTCGGATAACGTGGTCGCCACCGCTTTTTCGCGTATTTCTGCCCGATCCTCAGCCGTGCCATGTTGGGCGACGATGTCCTCCAGAGCCGCCATCAGGTCGGCGCTGGATGTCCGCCAGTCAGACACAACCTCAGCATCCGGCTGGGAAACCTGCGCGAGCCTTGCGGCGTCGGATATCCCACGTTGGAGCTGGTCGATCTTATTCGCGATCTGACTGTTCGAAAAGCCCGCAGTCGCCGTCGCGTAATCTGCGCGCACAGCTTTACGCTTCGCGCGACCACTGAACAGCCAGTTCAGCCACCGTGTGGCTCGCGCAACCGTGCTGAGCAGTCCGACGAATTGACGCAAGGCCTCCAGATGCGGCACGCTGAGCAGCGTGCCCACCGTCGCGAACAGCCGCAGAGCCCGGACAAGGTCGATGTCAGACGGAAGCCAGTTGCTTGGATCGGCGGAAGGACGCAAGTCACCCGGCTGGATCTGTGCGATATTCGACGCAAGCTGGATTAGCTGTGTCGTCGAGGACTCGCCAATACCCGAAATTTGGAGCAAACCCGCCTGTCCGAGCCGAAGTACGTCCGCTGCGGTGCCAATGCCGGCGTTACGCAGCGCCTGCAACTGGATCTTGGAGCCGCGTGACGCTAGCTCATCCACGGTCACACCCGCAAGGCGTGCGGCCACAGCTTCCTTACTCCGTGCCATACGGGCCTGCTGCACAGAATCGACGCTGGCACGGCGCAGGTCGTCAGCGCCGTCTAGCAATTCGGCGAGCTGCTTGAGCTGTCGCTTGGCCCAGCGGTGCACGCTCGACCGCTCAAAGGTTGGCTCTTCGCCATCAACCCCAGACAGCCCCAATCTGGACGACATCGCTCCCCGCCAAGTGCAGTGGTCACGCTCCCACCGGGGAATGGTACGCGTCTCCTCCGCACCGCGATCCCCGTTGCCCTCGTCAACCACGACGGAGCAAAATAGAACATGCGTTCGATCCCATGGTCCGGCCTCAGCCATGGATCCAGGAATGATTGGAACCGAGGCACACATTGCTGATCACAGATCGCTCGCGCCGTAGGCGCCGGTAGCTCCCGGTGCCTTGGCACCGTAGCGCGCCTGTCCGTCTCCTGATTGAGCCAGACTGCGCTCTGCGGGGCAGCTAAGCACCAGGCCGTCCCCGGCAACCTGCGACCACGCAGCAGGTGACACGCACCCCACCACAACGTCAACACCAGCCGCCCCGACGTGACAGCTAGGATCGCCCTCATGCCCGCTTCCGCCGATGACATCGAGACCCGCTTGGCCATCGTCGAGCGCGATGTCGCCCAGCTCCGCGAGCAGACCGCGCTCGCTAGCTCCGACGCCGGCGCCGCCGCCCGCATGCTGGCGGCTGGCGCTGACCATGACGTCTCGGAGGTCCGCGCCGAACTGCGCGCCCCCACCCAGGCCCTCAACGCCTTGCGAGAGACTCAGCTCGAACAGGGGCACGAGATGCGGAAGATGCGCGAGGGCTTGGCCGAGCAAGGACGCGAGATGCGCGAGGGCTTCGCCACACTGGCCACCGGCATGGAAAAGATCACCGCGCTACTGACGAACCTCGACGAGCCGGAGGGCTCCCAGTAGGACAGGACGCCTGCAAGCCGCGACAGCTAGGATTGCCGCCATGCCAGCTTCCGCCGATGACATCGAGACCCGCCTGGCCACCGTCGAGCGCGATGTCGCCCAACTCCGCGAGCAAACCGCGCTCGCCAGCTCCGACGCCGCCGCCGCCCGCATGCTGGCGGCCGGCGCCGACCATGACGTCTCGGAGGTCCGCGCCGAGTTGCGCGCCCACACCCAGGCCCTCAACGCCCTGCGGGAGACCCAGCTCGAACAGGGCCGGCGGATCGACGAGCAGGGCCGTGAGATGCGCGAAGGTTTCGCCACCCTGGCCACTGGCATGGCGCAGATCACCGCACTACTCACGAACGAAGGACACGAGTAGGACCGTTAGCTGAACCGGGGTTCGTTCATCAGCGCCTCACTTTCGAGCTTGTGCATCCGCTCGTCGTGGCCGATCTGCCGAATCAGGTCCGCGAGCGAGGCGAAGTGACCGAAGTCGTCATCGAATTCGGACTCGAATGATTCGCTCTCCCATTCGGGATGCTCGGCGACCATTGTCATATACTCGTGCTCCGCGTGGTCTTCGAAGTCGGCGTTGAGACGGTATGACCAGCTCGGGCGCACCGCGAAGAGCAACCATGACAACTGATAGTAGAAGAATGCGATCGTCTGCGGCAGCCAGAAGAACTTGATCCGTGGCTGTGGCAGCCCGGCTCTCGAGATCAGTTCCTCGATGATGAGCAGGTGGAACATCTCGTTGTCCTGCTGCGCGCGAGAGGCGGTGACGCGGTCGTGGATGCGCCGGGCCATGCCGGTGCGGGTGTGCACGTGGGTGATGGCGATGAAAGCGATCTGCTCCCACGCCTGATAGGGAACACGCGCGACCAGCTCGAGAACCTTGAACTTGCTCAGCGTGCGCGGCTTGCCGTACACGACGTCAAGCAGGGTGAACAGGAGCCGCGCAGCGGGTCCGTACCGCCGCCGAGGCGCCTCAAGCGTCTGATCCTGGGCATGTCGCAGCTCCTCGGGCGTGAGCCGGGGCAGCCGCCCCGATGCGGCCGGGCTCGGGGTCTCCTCACCAGCCATCGCACTCCCTCCCTGGAACTCAGGCTAGCGGGTTTGTGACGAGCGGGCGGGGCTGACGGCCTCGATGTTGGCGATGGTGAAGTCGCGCTGGGCGTTGTGCAGGTGACACCAGGAATCGAGCCATTTCCCGTAAAGCTGTTGCGGACGGATCGCCCGGATGGTGCGGCTGCCGTTTTTGTCGCGGTAGGTGATGAGCACGTCGTTCTGGTGGTCCACGGCGTCGGACAGCAGTTCCAGCTCGGCGTCGTCGAGGTGTCGGTTGAGCTGCGCCAGCAGCTCGAAGGTGGCCGAGTCCGCGGCGGCGCCCGTGCTCGCGCCCTGCGGATCGGCCACGAGCCGCTGGGCCAGCTCGGCGGCGGACAGCACGGCTCGCGGTCGCGTGATGATCACGTGTTCGGGTGCCGACGCCTGGTGGTCGGAACGAGCTTCGACGATCACCGTGCCCTGCGCGTCCTCGGCCATCGGGGACAGGCCAACCTCGCGCAGGCGTTTGAGCACCTCGTCGAGACCGGTCGGGCTGGACAGGACGGTAGGGGCGAGCCGGCTGAAGTGCAGCTTGTTCAGCGCTCGGGTGTACAGGATCTCGGTGGTCAGGGCCTCGTCGGCGATCACGCAGGAACGCATCCCCCGGACCCGAATCTGCCCGTGCCGGCGGGACACATCGGTGATCAGATAGTCCAGTGGCTGGGGAGCCGGGCGGGCCGAGACGGCGGCCAGCTCGGTGCGCAGATCCGCGGCACTCCACCCGGCGTCGAGCGCGGACCGAACACTGGCCGGGGTGAACCGCCAGGTTCGGGCGGCGCCGCGGGCCTCGGCGACGGCCGCGGCGTTCAGCAGCCGCGACACGGTCACGCTCGGCTGACCGGAGACCACCGCGGTGAGGTCCGATTGCAGGATCACGCTGCACGGGGTCTCGGGGAGCAGCTCAGCGCAGCGGCGGGCCAGCTCCGCCACCGCATCCTCGGGCGCGGACCCCACCACGGCCAGCAGATGCTCACCGAGCTCCGACACCCCGTCGCTGGCGATCACCCCGAGCAGCTCGGCTTCGCGGATGCCGGCGGCCACCTTGATCGCGCGTTGCTCAGCGTCGTAGCCGTGCAGCGGGCAGAACCAGTCGATCTCCTTGGCCGTCGCGCCCACCGAGGCCCCCGAGCGGGCGGCCGACAGCAGCGCGCGCCGCAGCAACCCAGCGGCCGAGCCCAGCGGCAGCGGCGGCGGATGTTCCTTGTCACTGTTGGTTTCCCGGCGGGTCGGGGCGTGCTCGAGGTCGAACCACGCCGCGACCAAGGCGGCCCACTGCCGGCCTGGTTCCCCAGCGCGCCACTGCGGGTAGGCCTGAGTCGGGGCGTATCCGGCGTCGGCTTGGCCGAGCAGGCCAGCGGCGTAGGCCAGGTCGATCCACAGCACCAGGACGTCCTCGGGGATCGACAGCCGCTTGGCCAGCCGGGTGCGTTCCCGGGGCCCGACCCCGCCCTTCTTCAGCGCCGCGATCGATGCCGCGGCCGCCTCGTCCAGCAGGGTCGTCACTGCCCGGAGCGCCTCCTGGGCGGCGGCCCGCGCGGCCCGGCGCACCGCCGTCTCGTCGGCGCCGGCTGGGGGGCCGGCTGGGCGGTCAGCTGGGGGGCCGGCTGGGGGAAGGTCCGGGCGCCCGGTGAGCGTGAGCTCGCGTTCGGCCAGCCAGGCCGCGACCGCGACCTCCCTGGGCAGTTCGGGCTGGTGGTTGACGGGCAGCAGCAGCCCCGCTGAGATCAGCAGCTCGGTCGGATCACGCTCAGCGGCGCCGCGCGGCCGGCGGTAGCCGAACTCCGCGTAGTAGTCGTGGTAGCCGCGCCGGAACTCCCCGAGCCGCTCCTGGGCCGGTCCCGGCAACCCAGCGATCACCTTGGCCAGCAGGGATTGATCCGCCATCAGCTCCGACAGCCGCGCGGCCAGCTCGGGCTTGCGCAGACCATCCGTGGGAGCACCGAACGCGCCGACGGCGGCGCGCAGGTTCTCCGCGAGGACCGCCCCCGCGAGCTTCACCACCGGCCGGCCGCCACCGATCTGCGCCGACCAGTGCGCCTCCAGCCGTTCCGGCAGGCACAGCGTCCCGGAGCTGTCCCAGGCCAGCCCCCGCGCGCACAGCTGCGCCGCCGCGTCTCGCACCAGCCGCTCCGGGGCGCCCAGCAGCCGCGCGAGCCCCGGCACCGTCGCCGAGGAGCCCAGCGCCACGATGGCCTGCCCGACGACGACCATGTCCCGGTTCACCGTGCGCAACACCGCGCCCAGCGAATCCGCCCCGTCCAGCCGCTGCGCGAGCTGGCTGAAACCCCGCGGCACCGGCTGCACCAGAACGTCCGGGCGCGCCTGCAGCAACGCGGTCAACGCCGTCTCACTCAGACTGGACAGATACTCAGCAAACGACGCTGGAACCCGCGACACCGAGATTAATGATCTTGTACTCACTTCGGCCATTCTGCCCGCAAGCCGCTCAAGGGTTCGCACCGGCGGTCACATCCCGCGGTCCCGGTAGGCAAAATCAGTGGACACCGCGGCAGCTGGCCGTGAGGGTGGTGCGATGGAGCGCTTCGTCGACATCTCCGCCGGCACGCGGCTGTGGGTAGAGGAGATCGGTGACGCCGGCGCCTCACCGCTGTTGCTCATCATGGGAGCCAACTCATCAAGCATGACCTGGCCCGACGCACTCGTGCGCCCGCTGGCCGAGCACCACCGCGTCATCCGCTACGACCACCGCGACACGGGCCGCTCAAGCTGGGCCTTCGACAAGAAACCGTACGCGGTGGGCGACCTGGCGCGGGACGCGATCGCGATCCTCGATGCCCTTGATGTGGAGCGCGCTCACGTCGTCGGCATGTCGATGGGCGGCGTGCTCGTCCAGCTGCTGCTGCTCGATCACCCAGATCGGCTGCTCAGTGCGACTATGATCATCACTTGTGCACTGGGCGCCGGACTCGCCGCTGACCCGAACGACGACAAGGCGCCGGCGCTGCCAGGACCTGATCCCCAGTTGGTGCGGCTGTGGGAGCATTTCACCGATCCCCGCAGTCGCGAGGAGGAGCTAGCGTGGCGAGTTGAGTACCAGCGGATTCTCGCCGGCTCTGTGCTGCCCTTTGACGCCGAAGAGTTCCGTCGGGTCGAAGAGCGGGCCATGGATCACGCCGGGCGCCACGACCACCCGGCCGCGCACGCCCGCGCTGCGGCGACCGGTTTCAACCGCGCGGCCGAGCTCGCGGGCGTGCGCACCCCGACGTTGGTCATTGAGGGGCCCGTCAATCCCCCACCGCACTCCCGCCACCTCGCCCAGCTCATCCCGACCTCCCGGCTGGTCACGGTGCCGGGCATGGGACACGCGCTGAGTGCCGCGGTCGTGGGTCCGGTCTGTCAGGCGATCCTCACGCACAGTAGCTCGTAACTGCGGCTTGTAACCCGCTCGGTACCGCCGGCCGAGCCGGCAATTCAGTATCGGCAGCGGAGCACAAGCATCGCCCTCGCCTGCATGCGCAGCTTGCCGCCCGCAACGGCGTCGCGCTGCTTGCGTCGCGCGTGGGCCAGCAGCGGGTCAGTGGTGTCCACGACGATCTCCCAGCTCTGGCCATATGCCGCGTCCGGCAAGGTAAAGGCGAGCGACCGGTGGTGGGCATTGATCAGGAGCAGGAAGGAGTCGTCGACGATCCGTTCGCCGAGATCGTCGTGTTCGGGAATGCCCCCACCATTGAGGAAGATCCCGACGGTCTTGGCGAGCCCGGCATTCCAGTCCTCATCGCACATCTGCTGCCCATCCGGGCGC
Organism: Pseudonocardiaceae bacterium; assembly: GCA_050699655.1. Taxonomy (GTDB): domain Bacteria; phylum Actinomycetota; class Actinomycetes; order Mycobacteriales; family Pseudonocardiaceae. The sequence continues at coordinate 5,575 of JBOHFJ010000092.1, read as the reverse complement.
AGCCAGGCGATGTCCTCGATGTTGGAGCCGGTGATCGGGCGGCCCTGGAAGAACCGGCGACGACGGAATACCGGGTGTGCGGCGCGCAGCCCGATGAGCTGGGCGGTGAACTCGGCGAGAACCTCGTTGTGCCGCGCGTCATCCCAATCGACCCAACTGAGCTTGTTGTCCTGGCAGTAGACATTGTTGTTGCCGTGCTGGGTGCGGCCAAGCTCATCTCCGTGCGCGAGCATCGGCACACCTTGGGAAAGCAGTAGCGTGGTCAACAGGTTGCGTTTCTGCCGCTCCCGCAGCGCAATGATCTTGCCGTCCTCCGTGGGGCCCTCAACGCCACAGTTCCACGAACGGTTGTGGCTCTCGCCGTCGCGGTTTTTCTCACCATTGTCGTCATTGTGCTTGTGGTTGTAGGACACCAGATCATTCAACGTGAACCCGTCGTGCGCGGTCACAAAGTTGATCGAAGCTATCGGCCGGCGGTTGTCGGACTCGTACAGGTCCGACGAGCCGGTGAACCGGGAGGCGAACTCGGCCAGCGTGGCCGGTTCCCCGCGCCAGAAGTCGCGCACGGTGTCGCGGTACTTGCCGTTCCACTCCGTCCACAACGGGGGGAAGCCACCCACCTGGTAGCCGCCCTCGCCGACGTCCCACGGCTCAGCGATCAGCTTGACCTGGCTGACCACCGGGTCCTGGTTGACCAGGTCGAAGAACGCTGAGAGCCGGTCCACCTCATGGAACTCCCTGGCCAGGGCGGACGCAAGGTCAAAGCGGAACCCGTCGACGTGCATGTCGAGCACCCAGTACCGTAGCGAATCCATGATCAGCCGCAGCGATTCGTGGTGCCGGACGTTGAGACTGTTGCCGGTGCCTGTGGTGTCGTAGTAGTGCTTCCGGTCGCCCTCGACCAGCCGATAGTAGGCCGAGTTGTCGATACCCCGGAACGACAGCGTCGGCCCGAGATGGTTGCCCTCAGCGGTGTGGTTGTACACCACATCAAGAATGACCTCGATCCCCGCCCGGTGCAGCGAGCGGACCATGGCCTTGAATTCCTGCACCTGCTCACCCCGGGTCCCGAAGCAGGCGTAGTCATTATGCGGGGCGAAGAAGCCGATGGTGTTGTAACCCCAGTAGTTGGACAGCCCGCGCTCGACAAGCGTGGCGTCGTGCACGAAATGGTGCACCGGCATCAGCTCGACCGCAGTCACCCCGAGCTCGTGGAAGTGTTTGATCATGACCGGATGGGCGAGGCCGGCATAGGTACCGCGGACGTCATCGGGGATCCGCGGGTGGCGGATCGTCATGCCCTTGACGTGCGCCTCGTAGATCACCGTCTCCTGATACGGAATCCGCAGCGGCCGGTCACCAGACCAGTCGAAGAAAGGGTTGATCACCACCGAGGTCATTGCGTAGGGCGCGGAGTCGGCGTCGTTGTAGGAATCCGGGGCACCGAACCGGTAGGCGAACAGCGCCTCGTTCCACTCGATGCGGCCGTCGATCGCCTTGGCATACGGGTCAAGCAGCAGTTTGCTCGAGTTGCACCGCAGACCCGCCGCCGGGTCGTAGCGGCCGTGCACCCGGTAGCCGTAGCGCTGGCCGGGGCCGAGTCTCGGCAGGTAACCGTGCCAGACAAAGCCGTTGCGCTCAGGCAGGGTGATCCGCGTCTGCTCGCCCGCATCGGTGAACAGACACAGCTCAACCTTCTCCGCGGCCTCGGAGAAGATCGAGAAGTTGGTGCCGCCGCCGTCATAGGTCGCACCCAGTGGATAAGGCGAGCCAGGCCAGATGTCCACAAACCCCTCCAGGGAGATCCCCGCTCTCCTACTGTGCGGCGCTATCGGTAACACTACGTCGATGCCGGATGGTCTCGATAGTCATCCTGGTGGCCAGTAGCGAGCAGGCGCTCGACGGCAGCCAGCTTGATGCACACGACCAGCCCGTCCAACGCCTCAGCCAGCTCCGAGATCGGCGGGTAGGTCGGCGCGAGCCGGATCACCCGGTCCTCAGGGTCCTTGCCGTACGGGAACGGCGCGCCCGCGGCGGTCAGCGCGATGCCGGCGCCGGCGGCCAGCTCGACGACTCGTCTGGCGCAGCCGTCCAGCACGTCGAGAGTGACGAAGTAGCCACCCTCGGGCACGGTCCAGGTGACCACGCCGCTGTCGCCGAGCCGCTCGTCCAGCGTGCGCTGGACGAGATCGAACTTCGGCTTGAGCAGTGCGCGATGCCGGTCCATGTGGTCGTGCACCCCGGCCGCGGTCTGCAAAAACATCACGTGCCGCAGCTGGTTGACCTTGTCCGGGCCGACGGTGCGCTTGGCCAGGTGCCCAGTCAGCCAGTCCACATTGGCCGGGGACGCTCCGTAGAAGGCTACGCCGCCACCAGCCAGCGTGATCTTCGACGTGGAGCCGAAGACGAACGGCCGGTCGTGATGCCCCGCGGCGGCGGCCAGCCGCAGGATGTCAGCGACCTCATGACGGGTCTCGGTCAGATGGTGCACGGCATAAGCGTTGTCCCAGAAGATCCGGAAGTCAGCGGCGGCGGTGCGCATCCGGGCCAACCGACCGACGGTCTCCTCGGAATACCGGACGCCGGAGGGGTTGCTGTACTTGGGCACGCACCAGATCCCCTTGATCCGGGTGTGCGCCGCGACCAGCCGCTGGACCTCGTCCATGTCCGGGCCAGCCGCGTCCATCGCCACCGGAATCATCTCGATGCCCAGCTTCTCGCACATCGCGAAGTGCCGGTCGTAGCCGGGCACCGGGCACAGCAACGCCGTCCCGCTGCCCTGCCCCCATGGTCCCGCTGACCCGGGCACCCCGAACAGCACAGCGTGCACCAGGCACTCGTGCATCAGCTCCAGGCTGGAGTTGCCGAACGCGATCAGCTGCTCGGCGGGCACTCCGAGCAGTTCGCCGAAGATCTCACGCAGCTCCGCTAGACCGCGCAGATTTCCGTAGTTGCGGGTGTCGGTGCCATCGCTGGCCAGGTGCTTGCCCGCGCCCGGCAGCTCCAACAGCGGCTCGGACAGGTCAAGCTGCTCAGCCGAGGGCTTGCCCCTGGTCAGGTCGAGCGCGAGCCCCCGCGCTTGTAGCGCCTGGTACTCGCCGTCCAGGTCATCGCGGTGCCGGGTCAGTTCGCTGGTAAGTAGCTGAGTCAGGTTCACCTCCCAATCATCCTTGGTCCGGGTCGAGAACCGGAGCGGGCGTCAGGCAAGGATCGGGATCCGCGCCGGAGGTCCGGCGTCCGCTAGTCTCGACGGCCAGGCGCACCATGGGCAAGCCCATGAACAAGCACAGCCAAGCTCAGGGAAGGCCAACTGCCATGACCACGCGTTCCGGCAACGAGCGGCATCACTTCGCGAGGTACATGTCTTCGCCAACCTCGTCGTTCACCGACCTGTTGACGGAGAACCACCCGGATGCGCTGCCCTGGTCACGCGCGGCCGCCACGATGGCGTCGAACGAGACACCGCATGGCACAACCATCGTCGCGCTCCGGTTCGCGGACGGCGTGATCATGGCTGGCGACCGGCAGATGACCAGCGGCACGATGATCAGCTACCGGTACGCTGAAAAAGTTTACCCGGCCGATGACTCATCCTGTATCGGGGTCGCCGGGGTCGCCGCGCTGGCCTTCGAGATGGCGCGGCTTTTCCAGGTCGAACTCCTGCACTACGAAAAAATCGAAGGCGTGCAGCTCTCCCTCAAGGGCAAGGCGAACAGGCTGTCCGGAATGATTCGAGGTAACCTCGAGATGGCCCTGCGGGGATTGGTCGCGGTGCCGCTGTACGCCGGTTATGACGCCAATTCCGGAACCGGTCAGATTTTCAGTTACGACGCGGTGGGCGGCATGAGCGAAGAATACTCGGGATACCACTCTATCGGTTCCGGTTCGATCTTCGCGCTCGGCAGCCTGAAGAAACTTTACTACCCAAGCCTCGGTGAACAAGACGCGATCACGGTCGCCCTGGAAGCCCTGTATGACGCGGCCGAAGGGGATACCGGGACCATGGGTCCAGATCTGGCCCGCGAGATCTACCCCATCGTGCATGTCGTGACCGCCGAGGGGGACCGGACTGCGCCGGAGGCGGAAATTGGTGCCATCGCCCGGCGCATCGTCGAGCGGCGACGCAGGGAGCCGAACGGCCCTCGGGCGACCATCGGGGAGTGAGCGGCGGCAGCTACCAGAAAGGCACGCTTGCGCCGATGAGTGCACTGGACAACCGGATCGGGCGACACCGTTACCGTGGCACCGTCCCGCATGCTGAGGCTGCCCGTACTCCCCAGCCTACTCACGGACACGGACACGGACACGGGCCTGGACCGCCGGCCGCGCGCCGGGTAAAGCTGCTCCTGGTCACGGCCTTGGTGCCGGTCGCCCTGGCTACCCTGGTCGGGCTCTGTCTGACCTGGCCAGCGAGGCTGACCTTGCCAGGGAACATGGCCCGCAGTAGCGTCGACGTCGGATTCGGGCAGCGGCCGGTTCAGGGCGAGGTGCTCGCCGCAGCCTCCGCCCCATGCACCAGTGGCGCCAATGGAGCCGCGCAGGCCAAGAAGTGCCTCGCGCTCGGTGTGCGCCTCACCAATGGCGACTCACCGGGTGAGCGGATCGAGCAGGTGCTGCCCGACGAACCGAGCACGCCGCGGTTCACCGTCGGCGACCACGTCGTCCTCGCGTACACCGGGGGGAATCCCGCCGACGCGGGCTCCTATCAGATCCAGGATTTCCAGCGAGGCACCTCGATGCTGTGGCTAGCCGCGCTGTTCGCCGCGGCGGTGTTGTTGCTGGGCCGCTGGCGGGGTCTCGCGTCACTGGTCGCGCTGGGCTTCAGCTTCCTGGTCCTGGTGATGTACCTGTTCCCGGCGATCCTGACCGGCGAGAACCCGGTTGTCGTCGGCGTGCTCGCCGCCAGCGTGATCATGTTTGGCGTGCTATACCTCACCCACGGCATCTCCGCGCAGACCTCCAGCGCGGTGCTGGGCACGGTGCTGAGCCTCGCCCTGATCGGGCTGCTGGGCAACGCTTTCGCGGTGGCCACCCGACTGACCGGACTGGACGACGACACCGCCAAGCTCATCGGGATCCTCGGCCACGGGATCGACGCCCGGGGGTTGCTGCTCGCCGGGATGGTGATCGGGGCACTGGGCGTGCTCGACGATGTCACGGTCACCCAGACCAGCGCGGTGTGGGAGCTGCACCGGGCGAATCCCGAGCTCGGGGCGCGGGCGCTGTACACCGCCGCATTGCGGATCGGCCGGGACCACATCTCCTCGGCGGTGAACACCTTGGTGCTGGCATACACCGGTGCCGCGTTGCCCGTGCTGCTGCTCTTCGCGCTGTCCGGGCAGAGTTTCGGCACTCTGGTCACCACGCAAGACGTCGCTCAGGAAGTGGTGCGCACGGTGGTCGGCGGCATCGGGCTCGTCGCCGCCGTCCCGATCACCACCGGAATCGCCGCACTGGTCGCCCGGCACGACAAGGCGGAGTCCGCCGCGTAGCGGACTGGCCGACAAGACAACTCCGGCGGGCCTCTCCCGTCGCCGAACGGAGCTTGATCGCCGAAAGTGAGCCGCAGCAGTGC
>JBOHFJ010000091.1:0-15156 GCA_050699655.1 Pseudonocardiaceae bacterium | reverse complement strand
AGATCGAGGAACGCCTCAACGCCAGTGCCTGCCAGGGCGTCAAGGCCACCGTCAAGTCTGAACAGATGAGCCCCAAGTCGGTTCCCGCTGGCGCGGGGCGCCCCACCCTGACCAACTACTACATTCAGATCGAGGACGGTACTCGGACGGCTGTCCTCAACCTGGGCCAAGCGGACGGGTTGCAGGGCGAGATAGCGCCGGAGTGGGACGCGGACCAGCTCTTCGACGCGATCCGCGCCCTGAACGTGTCTGTTGAGGGCACAGCCTGAGCAGGGTCTCGGAATGCCCATCTGATCAAGGATCGTGATTGAGCGCTCAAGGTGATGAAGCGCGCGGGATGCGTTCCGGTTGCTCGCGATCTGTAGCTCTGACTGGAGCGGGGCGGTGCTCACCCCGCCACCCCGGAGGTGGGCGCCGCGTTGCGCGGCCACTACCTGCTGGGCGCAAGGCCGACGGTGACCCGTTCGCCGGGGGCCGGCTGGAGGCGCTGGTCTCCCAAGCCGAGTTCACCGATGGCCGGGCTATCGACAACGCCTGGGCGGGCACGGCTTACCCCGAGATCGCCCGGTACGTCCGGGTACGGGTCACCGCCGCGTTCGTCGAAGCCGACGTCACCGAGCGAGCCGAACTGGAGCGCGCCGAGGCTCGGAATCGGCAGCGATTGCGGCAGATCCGCGCACTGTAGGTGAAGGGCAAGCTATAAGAATTAGCAGTCTGCGGTCGCCATCTCTATTCTTCGTTAGTATGGGTAACGTTGAGACGCGGGATGCAACTATCGCGGAAACGACTCAGTGGGTACCGGTTCAGTCCGAGCGTTTCCGTCGCGCACAATTCCATCGACGCCACCTGGTCGTTGAGCTAGGACAGGTCGGTCGCGAGCTGGTGCAATCCCGCGAGCGCGCGGGCCGGCTTCGCTGCCTCGGCCTCAGAGTCAGATGTTGCGGTAGACCTTGCCGCGTCCCGCGACCCGAACGACGATCACTATGAGCTGGTCATCCTCGATCGCGCACGAATCGAGCTGTCGAGCCGATCAAGGTTCTTCTTTGCGGACCGCTCGAACTCGACCGCGTAGCGACCGCTCACTGCGCAGCTATGTCAGGGTGTGCAGCGAGATCATCGGCGTACTCGGCCAGTACCTCGGACAGCGGGACATGAGGTGCACGGTCAGCCAGCGCGGCACGAGCGGCTCGGATGCCCGCTGCCTCTTCCAGCGCCTCGACAGCGGCAGCTCCCGCCGTCGCGACATTCGGCCGGCACGACCGCCGCGACCGGCTGACCGTCGCGCATGAGGTACACCACCTGGCCATCGACCGCGGCGTTCACCGCCTCCACCGGGGCACCACTATGCGGAGGGAGCTCAAACGAGTGCGCTGCTGTCATGTTCCCAGCATAAGTGTCACATCCTCAGGGGATGAGGACGGCCGCGCCGTGCACCCGGTTGGCGGCGAGGTCGGTGAGCGCGGTGTCGGCCCGGTCCAGCGGGTAGGGGGTGGTCGTCACCCGCAGCCGGTGCTCGGCGGCGAAGCGCAGGAACTCGTGACCGTCTTGGCGGGTGTTGGCGGTGACGCTGCGGAGCTGCCGTTCCTGGAAGAGGTGCCGCTGGTAGTTCAGCATCGGGATGTCGGTGAGGTGGATGCCGGCCAGCGCCAAGGTGCCGCCCCGGTCGAGCGCGGCCAGCGCGGCGGGCACCAGCTCCCCGGCGGGGGCGAACAGGATCGCGGAGTCGACCGGCTCGGGGGGCGCGTCGTCGCCCACGGAGCTGGCTCCCAGGGCCAGGGCGAGCTCGCGGGCTTGTACGCTGCGGGTCAGCACGTGCACGGTTGCGCCGCGGGCCAGGGCGATCTGGGCGGTGAGGTGCGCGCTGGCGCCGAACCCGTAGAGGGCGAGGCGCCCGCCCGGCGGCAGGTTCGCCCGAGCCAGCGCTCGCCACCCGATGATGCCCGCGCACAGCAGTGGCGCTAGTTCCGCGTCGGGATAGCCGCTGGGCAGCGGGTAGGCGTAGTCGGCGGGCACGGTGGTGTAGTCGGCGTACCCACCGTCGGCGTCCCAGCCGGTGTACTCCGAGTGTGGGCACAGGTTTTCCGACCCGCGAGTGCAGTACCGGCACCGCCCGCAGGTGCGGCGCAGCCAGGCGATGCCCACCCGCTGCCCGGTCTGAAACGGGCTGGCTCCGTCGCCCCCGAACCCGATGACCTCACCGACCACCTCGTGACCGGGAACGACCCCAGGCCGGTGCACGGGCAGGTCACCCTCGGCGACGTGCAGGTCGGTGCGGCACACCCCGCAGGCCAGCACCCGTACCAGCAGCTCCGCCGCGGCTGGCCGGGGTAGCGGCTCCCGCACCCGTTCCAGCGGGCGGGTGCTCATCGGACCCGGCCGCCGCACCCGCCAGGCCCGCGCCAGCACCGCGCTCATGACGCGCCGGGAGGCGGACCCGCGGCGTCGGCCCGCGGGGGACTGCTAATCACGTCGCCGACACTAGCGGGCGGTGGTCCGGCCTGGCTGGGGATGGTCGTAGCGTCGAGCGCGCGTTCACCGAGCGCGCGCCGGGCAGAGTCTCGTGATAACGAAATTCCGCACCGCGGCGATAACGTTTATGGGCGTATCGCCGGGAGGGGGGCTATTCCTCGTGGGACGGAGCCTTCCTTCGGTTTTGTGTTCGACGGCAAAGGAAGCCGATGGCGAGGAGAAGCTTCAGCGTGACGTCATCCCGCTGGCCACCGCCGCGCGGAGGTTCCTCGGCGGGCCGCGGCCATGCCGGGGACCGAGTGCTTCCGCCGCCCCGGGTGTTGATCGTGATTTTCGGGATCATCACCGCTCTCGTTGTCCTGGGGTCCGTTCTCGGAGCCGGGCACCAGCCGGCGGTACACGACATGGTCGTCATCACAGAGAAGACCACCAGGGCTCCGGGGGTGCTGGCCAGTGAGGTCCGCCAGCGGATCCTCGCGCTCGCGGACTCAGGGGCTGGCGGCCAGCTGGCGGTGCACGCGGTCGGCGCCCGTGACGTCGCGCTGCGGCCGGTCGACCTGGTCGTCCTTCGGGACAACGAGCGGGAAAACGACCCCGGCCTACGCGCCGCCGCCCTCAAGCATCGCTTGGACACCCTGTCCCGCGAGCTCGACGCCGCGCCGGTAGGCAGCGAGGGATTCAGCCTCGTCGCCGCGCTCCAGGCCGCGGCGAGCGCGGCGAGCAAGACCAACGGCCGGGTGGAGGTCTGGCTGCAGACGACGGTGCTGTCGAGTTCGAGTGACCCGCTGCGGATGACCGAGCTGACCGCGACCGATCCGGAGCAGGCGGTCAACGACGTGATGCGGTCCACGAAGATCGGCACACTCGACCTGTCCCGGGTTGACCTCCATCCGGTTTTGCTGCCGCCGGTGGGCGACAACCAGGAGGCGCTGACGCCGTGGGACAACGCCTGGCGCTCCGCGTTCATCACCGACCTCGGCTCGGCGCTCAGAGCCAGGGTGTCCCCGCCGGTCCTCACCGACTCATCTGGGCCGCCGTGGAATGCCGCTTCCACGGTGCCGCCCATTCCCGTGCATCAGGAGCCGACCCCGCACATCCCGACCGTGCCGGGGGAACAGCCACCAGTAGTGATCGACACCGCTGCCTTCGTCCCGGACTACGCGACGTTGCTGGATCCGGAGAAGACCCAAGCGAAGGTCGCCGCGCTGGTCGCCCGCTACCAACAGGCCAACGGCAAGTCCTCGATCGAGGTCCAGGGCTTCACCGCGGCCTTCGGCGACGCGGAGAGCGCGCGCGTGCTGTCGCGGAAGCGTGCCGTGGTGCTCGGAAACCTGCTCGCCCAGGCTGGCGTACCCCCCGCCGACATCCGCACGTTCGGCGTCGGGTTCGACCAGCGCGCCGACCCGACCCAGGAACCCCGGTCCGCCGCCCAACGCGTTGTGATCATTCGGCTGGTGCCGCGCAGCTGACTGAACCCTGACACAGTCAGATAAGGAGACAACCATGGCAACCACAGGTGGGGCGCAGCGTTGGATGCGCTGGCGGCAGGCCGGTACCCGCGCGCGCGGCTCCCCCCAGCAATCGCTCGTTCCCCCGGCGCACCGGCTCAAGGAGCGCAACATCGCCGAGGAACTGATTCCCGATCAGGCGAAGGCTGTCTGGGGCAGCATTGACCCGCAGCAGGGAGCCATCGCTGTCCTGATCTACAGTCAGGTCGTCGACCCCACCGGGCAGCCGTGGCAGGGCCGGTCGGTCGAGACCGCCGCGCCCCTGGCCTTCGCCAGCGGACTGCTGATGGCCCAACAGGAAGCGGTGGACCTGTCGCGCCCAGACGACGAGGAGTACCTGCGGCACGCCAACCAGGCCAGCCAACACGCTGACCTCGCCGGTGCCATGATCGAGGAGGCCGAGAAGATCCTCGACGACACGGTGGAGTATCCGCCTGGCGCCCGCTGCAGCGGACGGGAGGCCATCGCCAAGCACCGAGCCGACCGCGAACTGGCCCACCAGCGGAAACAGGATGGCGATTCCCGGCACCAGCACGGGCCGGTCGAGCGGTACCAGATCTTCCTGTACGCGCTCGTGCTCTCCGCTCTGGACATCATGCTGTTATGGCGCCCGCTGCTGAACCTGGGCTCACCATTTGACTCGGCGGGGGCACTGACCAAGTGGGTGATCGCCCTCTTGTTCGCTGGTGCCCAAGCAGCGACCATCGAGTTCGTCGTGCACAAGTACCGCGAGAAGGAACGTGAGAACACGGAGCTGCGTGACGCCGTGAAGGACTACAACAGGTCCGCGCGGCGCGGCGGGCCGGCCCAGCGCGGTCTCGCGGTCCTCACCCAACAACCGCCGGCCGTCGATGAACTCCCAGCGGCCGACGAGAAACTGCGCGCCGCGCACCGCTTGCTGCTCGCCATGGCCATCGGGGTCGGGTTCATCACTGTGTTCCGGGTCGCCTTCCTCACCCGGGCCAGCGGTCGGTCCATCATTGAGGCCACCGTCTTCGGCGCGTTCGTTGGCCTGATCCTCGGCGCGTTAGTGCTGTTACTCGGCTTGTTCGCCTGCCGAGGGAACCAACTCGGCGACCGACTCCGAGCCGGTGCCGCGGTGGTTGCCCACATCGAGATCCAGCTCCTGGAACGCGGCCGGCAAGTCGCGGTAGCACGCCACTCCGCTCGGCTTGAGCTCACCGATGCCGAAACGGCGCGCGCCCGGGCCGCGGCCACCCGCAGCTGGGTTCTCAACCAATACCGGCAGGCGTTCCTGCTCGCCACCGGCTGGCTAGGCCTGACCAAGCCGCCGGTCAACCTCGCCGACCTCGTGCCGCCCCACCAGTTGGAGATCGCCGACGCTGCCACAGACCAGGTCGACGCGGTCAACGACAAACTCACTGTCATCGACCGGTGGCTAGCGGGCCCACAAATCGTCCTCGATGACCCTCAGAACGAGCCATCGACGTCCGGCGCTGCCCTCGAACCTCCCGAGGCGACATCCGCTGTGCGCCGGGTCGATCCACCTCTGCCCGGCGAGCCCGGCAGGGTCGTACCCGCCCTCCACTCGATGGACCCACCGCCGACCGAACCGCGCTGGCTGCTCGCCGTCGCCGCCGTCGCTGCCATCGGAATCGCCTTCGGAGCCGCCGTCATCGCGCCGACTCCCGAAGGGGGCACACCGACCGCCATCACGATCCCGCTCTCGACTTTGTCCCGCTCTCGTTGACAACGCCCTCGGGCGCCAGGCCCGCGCCGCACTCATGACGTGCCGGGAGTCCGGGGCGCGGCACTCGGTCCGACGCTCGTGCTGGTTCGCACGGTCACCGCGCCATTGCTCCCGGCTGCGACAGTGCCCGCGAGTTCGTCGAGGAGGGTGGTCCACTGCTTGCCGGTCACGCTGATTGTCGGGCCTGCGCCCTGGTCTTTGGTGTCCCGGATGCGGACCAGGCCGTCGGGATGATCGAAGTTGACCTCGACGCACTCTCCCGCAGGGCCGCTCCAGCTCGATTTGAACCATCCACCGGCCGCGATGCGCGGCTTGCGCGTCGGGGTAGTCATACAGTCTCTTTGCGGGTGCGCTGGATCAGCGCCAGCGAGTCTTCCCTGCTCAGAGATTGGTCCATGACCGCGTCGAAGCTCGCCAGGCACTCGCGGAGTGTATCGCGACGATCGCTGATCGCCTGCGAGCTGATGGCCTCCTGCCAGAGCAGGTCAGGCAGTCGTGGTGAGTCGAAGCTGAGGATCGTCATCGGATATCCGATCAACGGGTGGGCACTGGCGCTGAACGGCATGACGCGGACCTCGACGTGGTCCTGTTTGCCTTCGATGACCTCGGTGAGGCGCTCGAGCTGGCGGGCCAGCACGGCGCGGCCGCCGATCTCCTGGAGCAGGGCGGCCTGGTGGATCACCGCCGACACCCGCAGCGGAGCGTCACCACCCAGTCGTGCTTGGCGGGCCAGCCGGGACTCCAGCCGTGGCCCGACCTCCACCGGGCGGATGTACGGCGAGCCCCCTTTGATCACGGCGCGGGCGTAGTCGGCGGTCTGCAGCAGGCCGGGGATGAGGTCCGCCTGGTAGTAGCGGGCGCTGGCGGCGCCAGCCTCCAGGCCGAGGAAGCGCAGGAACTCATCGGAGTGCAGGGTGGTGTAATCGTGGTACCACTCGCGCTGCCCGGCTCGGGCGCGGATCGCCTCCAGCTCCGCCCGCTCGTCCGGGGACAGTTCGTAGGCCTCGGCCAGGTCGGTGAGCTTGGCGGTGGTCAGGCGCCGTCGGCCGCTCTCGATCGCCGACAGGTTCGTCCCGCCGATCCTCGTCGTCTTGCCCACGACCGCCGCCGTGAGCCCGAGCTGCTCGCGGCGTTCCCGCAGCCGAAGCCCCAGCTCCCAGGACTGCACAGTGCTCGACGTCACGCTGTGGCCATCCCCGCCGCACTCCCTCCTCACGCCACACCGTCAGCTACGGAGAACTCGCCTCGGCCGCACGGTTGACAAGTTCACTCGTTCGAGACATTGCATCATGAGAACTATCAGACAAATCTGATAGTTCTCATGAGTGATATGAGATCACTCTGCAAAGGTCTGGAGCGTAGCCAGCGTGCGGAAGCTTAGGTGGGGGGTGGCTGGAGTGTGGCAACCGGGCTCCGTCACCGACGCCGGGCACGCTCCACCCGCGCAGCCGCGCGCCACTGTCCACCAGGTGCCCGATCCCCACTTGCCGCCGAGCGCGCTCATCCCCGATGGCTCGGCGGTTCGCCAGTCGCCCTCGATGCGGCGGCTGGTTTCCCGCGACGGGGACCCCGAGTTCGCGCCCCGATGACCGCCTCGGGGTCGCCGTCGCATCTTCACACCACAACCGCCGCGAGAAGGAAGGCCTACCGGATGCCCATTCCGAGGATGGATGCCCATATGCGGGTGGGTGTGCTGTGCTGTGATGGTTGTTGGAGCGCGGTGACGGCTGAGCTGCCCGCGGCGCCAGTGCCCTCGGAGAGGCGGAGCGGTTGTCACCTGGTCACCTGGTGCGGTGCTGTTGCTCAGTCTGCCGCAGCCGAGTGGGCTGCACTGGTGTCACGACGCCCAGGGCCAGCTGTGCGGCCGGCTGCTCTGGTGCGGAGTCCCCACACCCCAGCGCGTCCCCAGCGTCGGGCCTGCCCGCAGCCTGCGAGGCGGCTACCGGCCGCCGGTCGGCTGAAGCGAACCACCACCCACTTGCCTGATCCAAGCGTGTTCCGCGGATCTTGCCCTATGCGATCAACTCTATTGTTGCCGAACTCGACAGGAGCGCTGTTACGGGCGGTCTGAGCAGCTCTGTTGCCGAATTCTGCGCACTGTGAGCAGCACGAAGCAGGACCGCCACTCGCTCATCCCAACTGAGCGAGCGCAGCTCTCCATAATGGGCGAAGAATTAGGGGTGAGGGCCAATATCGAGTACGGTGATCACCGCGACGGTTTGATTGTCGCGGATCTCATCCGGCCCGTACATCCACCAGATCCGCCATGCTCCGGGAGTGCGATTTTCCACATAGGAGTCCCACACCTTCACCTTCGGGGCGTCAGGGAAATTCTCGTACTGATGGGAGTGTAACCCCGGGTGACGGGGGTTGATCTGTAACAATCCCAGGGCTCGGCGCACTTTACGCAGCTTGGCTGCGTACTGGGGACTGCTGTCCAGCAAGTCTAGGGTTTCGCGGGCCGGAGTGGCAAAACGTAGCTGATAGGAGCCCATCCAGCTACCCCTCGTCGGTGTCGGTGGCGTGGCCGGTGAAGTCGCCTAGATCGACGGTGCGCCCGGCCTGGGCCTCGGTAATCCCGGTGCGGATGCGTTCGGCCAGGGCGGGGTTCTCCCAGACGATCAGCTCGCGCTCGGGGATGGAAATCACCGGAGTGAGCAGCAGCACGCCGTCGATGTTGCGGGCCACCCGGTAGCGCCCTCCTGGCTCGGCGCCGGCGCGGCCCAGGCTGACCCGACCGCGGCTGTCCACCTCGGTTTCTGTGACGACCTCGAAGGGGACAGGCAGTTCTTCTGGCAAGGCGGACATGGCAACCTCCTGTCTCTGCCGAGCAGTCTGCACCCTTGTAGGAAAGTAGGCAAGTGGGTAATGCCCACCTTGCATCATCCAGCGCGAAATTCCCGGTCCTTCGCCATGAACCGATCTTGCTGGACGCCACCCTGACGGATCCGGATGCGCGGATCATATACAGTCCGGCCATTCTTCGCCCATGGAGCGTGGCGGTTGGTTGGGTCAACCCCCTCTCGGTGCAGGTTTCTAGCTTGACTCGCCAGCCGGCTCACCACCGGCGGGCCGCCCCCGAGGCACCACCGCCACGCGGCCGTCTGGATGCGCGATCTTGGCATGAGAGCCCTTGGTCGAGACGTGGACGAACCCAACGCCAACCAGCGCCTTGAGCACCTCCCGGCCCGTAACGGCAGGAAGCGACTGGCTCATGCGGAGAGGTGCAGATCGACCGTAGTGACCACCGGCCGGCTGAAGTGATCGGGTACCGGGGCGTCCTCGAACCACAGTTCCAGCGCCTCGGTCACCATCGCCAGTGCCTCTGCTTGCGTATCGCCGAAGCTGGAGATGTCGACCTCGAGGCACTGAGCGACGAAACGATCGTCCTCACGGCTGACCACAACGGTCACACTCAGCTGTGCACTCATACTGCTGATCCCTTCGTCTACTGCCTGTCAGTCTGCCTCAACTCGGCGGTGTTTTCGGAAGTGGCTCATGACAAAGCTGCTCGTCGGCTCCTCGGCGAGGGCAGCACAGTACACCTGCGGGCAGGGGCAGCAGCAGCAACAACAGTGCCCGGCGGGGCGAACCCGGGCCGGGTGGCTTGCCTGGGCCCGTCGTTCCCGGCTCTGCCCAGAATCGTGGGCGATCCGGTACATGCTCGACTCCGAGTTCAGCGGTGCGAGTACCCCCGCTCGTTCGTCGACGACGGCTGGCGACGGATCCTGGACTTCTTCCGCACCCATCTGATGACCTGGGGACGAGAGCTGAGACTCCCCACCGCCGCGACTGCGTGAGATTCACGAGCGAGTCATAGCGCGTCGGTGCCACGTTCGCCGGTTCGGATCCTGGCGAATGCTTCGACGGCGGTGATCCAGATATTTTCTGGGCATCCTGGCCTAGGCGCCAACTTCGTGATGATGTGGATGAGGTCAGCGATGTCGTGGTCGGGAGCGATGAGATCCATGCGGACGTGGGGGACGAGGTCGGTGTGGAATCGCGGGCTGCGGTAGATCTGATTTTGACCTCCCGTGGTGTCGCGATGGAAAACTTCGGTGATGGTCAGGCCCGCGATGCCGAAAATGTTGAGTGCTTTTGCGATGGCGTCGAATTCTGAAGGGGTGACGACGGCGGTGATGAGTTTCATGGTCACCCCTTCGTGGGGCTGGTGGTGCGGTGCGCCTAGGTTCGTTGGCCTGGTGCTGGGTCGAGCGAGGTCTGCTGGGCGTGCGGCGCCGCGGTCGTCACGGCTCCTGCTAGGGCGGCCGTTTGGGGCGTGCTGTCGGCGCGGATGAGGGTGTCCAGGGGGTAGGCCTCTTCATCGTGGACGGCGAGGTCACCGGTTTCGAGAACCTCATCGGACAGCCGCAGGTTCATGAACAGGCCAAGGAACCTCAGGAGGATGAAGGTAATCAACGCGTCCCAGACGATGACGGTGAGTGCCGCCCCAGCCTGCCAGAGAAGCTGACGCGGATTTCCATAGAACAGCCCCGCGTAGGACACGCTGGCCGTCGACCCGCTTCCCAGGTACACGATGATGCCGGGGTCGGCGAAGAGCCCTACCAGGAGGCCACCGGCCAGTCCGGCGACTCCGTGAGTATGCACCACCCCCAGTGCGTCGTCGACTTTACTGAAGGGCCTGATCTTGCTGAGCTTGTTCCATGACAGCCAGACCAGGGTGGAGGCGATAAGTCCGGTGAGGAGTGCGCCCAGGCCGTTGATGTAGCCGGCGGCGGGGGTGATGGCCACCAGTCCGGTGATCATGCCGTTGACCGCGCCAAGGAAGGTGGGTTTGTGGTCGATACCGAAGAACATGTCCAGCACGACCCAGGCCAGCAGCGCGACCGCGGTGGCCAGGTTGGTGTTGATGACCGCGGTGGAGGCGTCGGCACCGGCGAAGTATGGGTCTCCACCGTTGAAGCCGTTCCAGCCGAGCCAGAGGATGCCAGCGCCGGCGGCGGCCATGGGGAGGTTGTTGGGTATCGCCCGAGCGCGGTCGCGGGCCAGCCGTGGGCCGATCACCGCGGCCGCCACGAAGCCCGACGTTCCGGCCGCGAGGTGGATCACGTAGCCACCGCTGTAGTCCAGTGCGCCGCGCTGTGCCCACCAGCCACCACCCCACAACAGGAACGCGTTGACCGAGTAGGCCAGCGTGGACCACAGCGGAACGAAGATCAGCCAGACCTTGAAGTTGATGCGGCCGATGACACTGCCCAAAAACAGCAGTGGGGTGATCCCGGCGAAGACGAACTGGAAGTAGGCCAGTGTGGCCTGCGGGAACCGGAACGCCGGCATCGACCCGTTGAGCAGCGGTATCTGTGCTTGGTCTTGGGTGGAGTGTCCCAGGATCGGGCCGGGGCGTCCGACGAAGTCGCTGAGGATGCCCGGGCCGAGCTTGAGCGGGCTGCCGAAACCCATCTTGAACACCCACAGCACCCACACCACCAGCACCAGGGAAAACCCGGTGAACGCCATGAGCATGGTGTTGACAGCCCACTTGCGTTGCACGATCCCGCCGTACAAGATCGCGATGCCGGGGATGCTCATCAGGCCGACCAGGGTCGCCGCGACCAGCTGCCAGGCGTTGTCTCCCGCGTTCAGCCACGGAGGGTACGGAATCATCGCGCGCTCCTTACACCCACATGGCGCATAGCAAAGAACCACCGGGTACAGGTGGGACGTACCGTGCACCATCCGTTATAAATTCACCAGAAAGAGTGAACGGTATTTGTTTCGGCGGTGTTAACTCCGGTGACGATACGGTGAACGCTCAGCGGGTGGTCGAGGATCCCCTGCCCGGCAGGTAGCCGCTCCTGGCGGCAAGTCTCAGCGGAGCGCAAGGTGTACGTCACGTGCCTCGACGGCTGGGGATGCAGCCGATGCCCAGCCCGCCACCGGGCCTTCACCTCCGCGACCGCCCGCCGGGTAGTGCGCTCATCCCCGTCGAACCCAACCGCGACCAGCCGCTCATGCACCACATCCGCGCGGACATGCCCCCGGGAACGATCCACCCACTCCTCGACCTTGCCCAAAACGGGTCGATCAACCGCGCCCGCCGAACCGGGTCCACCACCGCCAACCCCCGATCCCGCCGCTCAACATGGCGGCGCACCGTCTTCGGATCACACCCGACCAACACCGCGGCCGAGTGCGCGCACCCAGTCAGGTCACACGCCTCAAGAATTTCCCTCACTTCCCTGTCATCCTTCTTCCCAGGTCCCTCCACAAGCCTCGGGCCCAACGACAACCCGAAGCCCACCGTCGGAGAGACCACCCATGTCGGACCGACACGCCGCCAACCCGGACAACCCCAGAGAGATCAGCTGTCCGCAGCGAGGGAGGTGCGGTGTCCGCCTACAAGGAGAATGACGTGTCCGCTGTCACCGCCGGGTGCGCCTGGACATCGCCGCCGGGGCGGTCTCGCACGATCCCCGGGCACGGCGCCGCCGCACCCTGCGCCCCAACCAGCGGGCACTGCCCCGCGTCGAGCTCGACGCGGTGTATGGCTACTCGTTCATCGTGACCAACCTGGATGTGTCCACACCGGACAAAGCCGCCGCGGTCGAGCACTGGCACCGGCACCGGACCCAGATAGAGAACATCTTCCGCGACGCCAAGATCGGCGCCGCGCTACGCCACCTCCCAGCAGGATATCCGCAGGTCAACACCGCCTGGATGTGGGCCGCACTGCTCGCGGTCAACATCGCCGACTGGCCGCGCCACCTCACCGCCACCCCCGGACCCGACGGGCAGTTAACCGGTCACGGCGTCCGCGAGGGCCAAGCCATGATCGCCACCCTGCGCCACAAGCTGATCCGCGTGCCCGCCCGCCTGGTCCGTCACGCTGGTGCCTTCGACCTGCGCCTACTACCGGGATACCACCTACTCGAAAAGATCCTCGCCCGCCTGCGCGCACTCCCAGCAACGCCCTGAACAGGCCATACCAGCTCCGAACACCCCGGAACCCGCACACCCGAGGCGACACTCGGGCCTTAGGCGCCCGGTCAACGACTCCACGAACACCAGTTCGTTGTCGAGTACCCGGAACCCGGACACCGGTATGATCACCATTGGGGACCGCAGGGGAATGACCCCCAGCTCAACGCCGGGTAGGTCACTCACCGCCATCAGATGATCCATAGGAGCGCTGGCTGGTACTCGCCGATGCGGGTGGCGGCCGCTTCCATCGCGCCAATGTGCGCTTGCCGGCGTACGTACCGACCGCGGCGGAGCAAGTCCGCGGTCGGTACGTACGTCACACGCCACCTCGAAGAGGTCTGGCTCTTGCAGGATCAGACGACACGCAACGTGTACATAGTACGCAACGTGTACTTCGTCGACGTGTCCGACCTGCCCGTGCTCACCGTTCAGGTCGTGGGATACGGCCGCGCCACGGGCAGGTACAGAGCACGGCGTCCAAGGAAAACCCTTTGTCAAGCAGTCCTGACCACCCTGGCTATGACCGGTTCGATCTCGCGAGGGACCCGCGCCTGCATGGATGGGATGAATACCTCCACTACTCGCCGAAGGCGGATGCACGTGCATTGACGCCGTGAGGGACGCGCGCTACCTTCACCACAGTGCACCTGCACACGCCGGTACAGATGCACGAGTTACTCGTTGCACCCGCCCCGGACCCGGCGTCGCTCCTGCTCGGCGAAGAACACCGGAACACCCGCCATCCGGAGGTAGTCATTAGTATTCCCGGACCGTCGCGACCTCCAAC
This sequence comes from Pseudonocardiaceae bacterium, assembly GCA_050699655.1. Lineage (GTDB taxonomy): Bacteria > Actinomycetota > Actinomycetes > Mycobacteriales > Pseudonocardiaceae. Next base: position 1,739 of record JBOHFJ010000091.1, on the reverse strand, counting down.
CGCCACCCCTCGCCCGAACCCCTCCTCAATCCTACCAAGCTGGCCCCAAACATTCCACCTAACGTGGCTGGCACTGATGGGATGGCGGGCACTGATGGGGTGGTCCACACGAACTCCGGTGGGCCACGGCCCAACCGGATCCAGCGACCGGCAGCCACAACCCGGAATGGGGGCTCGGGCCAGTACAGCGGCCGGTCTCGGTGGTGGCGCCATCCTGGGATGGGGGGCACCGGTGGCGCCACCACCCATCGTCCCGCCCGCCACGCTGGTACCCACCGCTATCGCCGATTCCCGCGAGCGGACAATCGAGGTCGAGCACCGCACCCATCCCTCCGAACTGATCACCGCGTTGTCCAGCCCAGACCACGAGATCGCCCTGTCACGCGTCACGGCCGGAGCGTCCATCCCGGACACCCTGGACGCCCTGGGTCCCACACCCACCGCGATACGCCCCGCTGGGCACCAGGTCGCTAACGCACCACAACCGGCGGTGACCGTCACTGGTCTCTCACCAGCCACCCGGGGACGGGTGGTGCTGCTGCCACACACCCAGACCGAGCCCACTGACACCCGACCCACCTACCACCCCGCGGCAAGGGTCGCCGGCATGAACCACAACGATTCCCCGGGACGCCGCTTGGCCCAGAGCGACGGCACCACCCGCGCGATCACCGCGAGCAGACAGTGGCACGACGTTGAACTCGCGGTGAAGGTAGCCCGACATAGCTTCGACAGATGGCTCACCGCCGACCACGAAGACATACCCTCCCTGACCACCATGCACGCCCACCACACACGCACAGCCGTGCACGAGGCGGCGCGCGCCATCACCACCCTCATCAACACCCTCCAAACCCAGGAGACCGAGCTAATCACCACCCCCGCGCGGAACACCGACGAGTCCACCCAGCGCCGGTGAGATCCCCGTCGGCCGGCAATCGAAAGCCACGTGTCCCGTGACTCGCTACCGCCGGAGCGTGAACGGCTCCATAACGAGGGTGCGTTCCACCGCCCACCCCACTCGGGGTTCCGGTGGTAATAGCGGCGACATCAACGGATTACCTGTTCACAACCCCGATCAAGCCGGCCGGCAGCGCCTCGATCTACCGTCCACGACCGCCTGCCACGCGCGTGCGAGATGGCGGAACAAACGCCTGCGGAGTCTACTCTGACCACAGTCCGCCTACTGACCCGCCGCAGGTCTCTGCTCACGACGATGTGTCCCCGGCGGAAAGCGGGTTGATCATGTGGCGTTGACCGGATCTTCATGAGCCGGCTCCCCAGCCCCGAACCAGGACCAGCCCCCAACGAGATCAACTCCAGGCCCCCGTGGCGGACCATCCGCCGCCGCGCGCGCGTCATCCCGGAGGCGGTGTCTGCCAATGTAATCACCCTGGCGCGAGTCAGCCTCGCTGGCGGGGACACCAGCGTCGATACGCTCACCACGCAGCTGGTCATAAGTTGGTGTGTGACTCACGGCACGCAACTCTAAGGCCACCATGGACAGGACGGCCTCCACATCATGTGGACAAGTCGTCGAGACTGTGCAGCAATCGTGGACAGTCTGTGGAGACTCTGTGGACGAGGCGCGAAAGACATGGAACCATCAGACCGGACCAACCACGCTTAGTAGCGAGGATCCCCATCGGTGCAGCCACGACTCACTTCCACTTCACCCTGTAAGTATGGGAGTCGACGGCCTCACTCTAACGGAGTAACTTCCCCACGACGGAGCTGTC
>JBOHFJ010000090.1:0-15196 GCA_050699655.1 Pseudonocardiaceae bacterium | reverse complement strand
GCTCACGGGTGCGAGCGACGCGCGGTGTGGGACCGAGACAACATTGGTGAACGTCAGGGAGGAGAGCCAGATGATGTCGTATGGCTACCCCCACCTCATGCTCGACCGAACGCACATATTTGAGCATGAGGCTCGGTACCGAGCCCTGGTACACCAGCTTGTGGTCGTGCGTCGCTGGGAGCGCATCGCTCACTACGCGACGAAAAGAATCGAACGAGCGCGCCAGATTGATCATGATGATATCCGCGGTGCTGGAATCAGATATCCAGGAGGCCGTCGGAGGTGGGCCGGTCGCTGATTCAGGTGAAGTGATGCACTTAGCTGCTGAACCGGGCTCTTGGGTGGCGAACTAAATAGCGCTACGGCCAGGGCGGGGTCGCGGTGGACTCCATTCATGGGGCGGTCAGATTTTGATGATCTTCTTAAAGCTGATTATCCACATATGTGCACTACGGTGAACGGTGTCGATCTCGTACAGTAATCACCCCTATGGCGCATTGATGAAAACCTTCGATCTACAGTAGGGTTAAAGAGTCCGATGAAATATTAGGATAGGGAAGGAGGGGAGAATTATGTCCATCGAAATCGAGCTGGAAGGCATCGAGGAGCGCATCGCTCTGGTTGCCGAGGAGGCGGCGATGTACTACGAGGCTCGCGAGCTCGCCGACGCCGAGTAGAACGTTCCCTGGTGGGGCGCCGACTCGGCGCCCCACCCCTTGACGAGCGGGGTGTCATGATGCTTACGAAACCACGTTTGAAGCCGTCTCATTCCGTTACCAGATCAGCCGAGGGGGACATCGCCATCGGCGAATTGGCAAAGAACTCCTACATCGTGCGCAACCCGCCCGAGGTGTTCTTGGACCTGCTTCTACTACTAGACGGCACTAGAACCTTCCCTCGCATCGCGCGGGCATTGCAGCGAAAGCATGATGTCAGCGAAGAGCAGATCATCAAGGTCGTCAGCCAGCTCGCCGACGCACATCTGCTGGACGACGGCGCACTGGAGTCCGCCACGCTGAGCAGTGTCGAAATCGAGCGATATGATCGGCAGCAACTCCAGTTCTCGGCCTATGAAACGCAGGGTGCTCCGGGTTTTCGTTACCAGGAAAAGCTGAAATTGCAGCTGGTGTGCGTGCTCGGAATGGGTGGCTGGGGCACCTGGATGTCACTCAATCTCGCGCTCGCCGGATTTGGCACGCTCCGCCTGGTGGACGCTGACTTTGTCGAGGTCTCCAACCTTAACCGTCAAGTGCTCTATGACAATTCCTCGGTGGGACAGCCGAAGGTCCTGGCAGCTAAGTCGGCACTCGCCAGGGTCAACCCGCATGTCAACGTTGAAGTGGTGCAAGAGTTCGTCGAACCGGATCCAATCCAGGTTGCGCACATCATCGAAGGCGCCTCCCTCATCTGCCTGTGCTGGGCGAACCAGTCGCACTTCGTCAAGGGCACAGCCGAACAGGTCCTGCACCAGGCAGCGCTTGAGCGCCGGATCCCGATCATCGAGATCGCCGGTGACCCGTTTGACATCGCGATCGGCCCGATCTACCCCAACGACGGCACCGGCCCGTGCTTGAAGTGTGTTCGGCCTCAGATGCAGAAACTGTGGTGGGGCACCGGTGAAACGGTGTCGACGCTGCGTAAGGTCAGCGTGCAGGCCTCGCCGATCCGGAAGGTCAACGCGTGGCAGAGTGCTCCGTCGCTGAGCGCTATCGCGGGACTGGCGACTAACGAAGCACTCAAGATTGCCACCGGATACACCGAGTGCGGTCTTCTCGGAAAGCGTCTGAACATCAATCTCGAAAGCTATGCCACATCACTCGACGAGTTCGCGCCGGCCCCGGGCTGCGTCTGGTGCTCGCTCATCCGCACCGCCGAATGACCCGTAACGCCGAGGCGCGTGCCATGTCGCGGCTGCTCACCGGCCAAGCGGTGAGCAGCGTGGGCGACGGCATCTGGATCTCAACGTGGATCATCTTCCTCACCGCCATCGCGGGCTACCCAGCCGCCACCGTCGGTCTTGTGGTGAGCTCCGCTGGAATCGTCGGCGTCGGTGTCGCTTACCCTCTCGGTGCCGCTGCGGACCGGTTCGGTGCCCGGAACATACTCGTTGCCGTCAACGTCGTGCGTGGACTCGCGATGCTGGCATTCTGTGTCATCCACACCACGATCTCGCTGCTGATTGTCGCCGTCGTGTTCTTCGGCACACAGAGCGGGGGCGCCGGCGTACGGAACGGCCTGGTCTGCAAGCTATTCGCTGGTGACGAGCTGATGGCGGTTCTAGCGCGAGTCCGGGTGGTGCAGCACATCGGTTACGCTGGGGGCGCTGGCTTGGGCGCTGGGGTGCTGGCGCTCGACCGGCCGGGCGTATTCCTTCTGTCGCTCGTGGTGAACGGGGTCACGTTCTTCGTTCTCGCGGTTCTGGCCGCCACCCTTCCCGCGGACCCGGCCGAGCCTGCCTTTACGGGTCGCGCGTCCGGTGACGTCGCAGCACTGCGGGATCATCCGTACAACGTAGTCATGCTGGTGACCGCCCTCCCGGCGCTCTGCTGGGCTCTGCTGACCATCGGCATTCCCCTGTGGGTACGCAACGCGACCACCGCACCGACCTGGCTTTCGGGGCTGATCGTATTCCTCAGCTCGTTCTGCATCGCAGCGTTCCAGCTGGGAGTGACCAAAACAGCGGCGGGCATCGGGCGGGCCAGCCGCGCCGCAGTCGTATCCGGCGCGGCGCTCGCAGCGTGCTGCCTGCTGCTCGCGACCGCGAGATGGCCTGGTGCTGCCGTTGCGTCGCTCATCGTCGTTCTGGCTGGTCTCGTCCACATTACGGGGGAGCTTTACTTCGTCGCTGCCCGGTGGGGTTTGTCCCTCGCCTTAATGAACCCGCAACAGACTGGCAAATACCAGGGCGCCGCGGCGGCGAGCGAAGCCGCCGTCCAGGCCGTGGGCCCCGCCGTGGTGATCGGGATCGTCGGCGCACCGGGCATCACGGGCTGGCTGTCGCTCGCTGCTGTGTTCGCAGTCGTTGGCCTGGTGACCCCACCGCTGGCCCAATGGGCAGCTCGCCGCAAGGGCGCATGCCCTGTGGAGGCATCATCCGTTTGATATACCCAACACGAAAATAACTTTCTGGACTTGAAAAAGTGCGTCTGCGCTGGGTAAGGCAATAGCTGGCCGCCCCCGCCGCTTCAGGGGTCCTATTGAGCTGGGCCGTCGCAGGTGATTTGATCTTGGCGGGGTGTTCGGTGGGTGGTGTCGGCGTGTCGGGCTGGTTGTTGGGTGCGTGATCGTCGATCATCTGGGTTGTGTCCGCGCCCGAGTCGCCTGAGCCTTCGGTGCGTGGGGGTGAGCCGGGTAGGAGTTAGCCACGCGCTCGCGGATGGGCCGTCGCGTAGACTTCACGCAGGTTGTCCACTGTCACCAGGGTGTAGACCTGCGTCGTGGTCACCGAGGCATGCCCGAGCAGTTCCTGCACCACTCGCACGTCCGCGCCGCCCTCCAGCAGGTGGGTGGCAAAGGAATGCCGCAGGGTGTGCGGTGACACCACAGCGGCGATCTCGGTCCGCGCCGCGGCATTCCGCAGCACCGCCCAGGCGCTCTGCCGGGACAACCGGGCGCCCTGGGCGTTGAGGAACACCGCGGGAATACCCCGCCCCCGCGCGGCGAATGTGGGGCGACCACGCACCAGATAGGCATCCAACGCGGCAAGCGCCGGTCGGCCCACCGGCACCAGCCGCTGCTTGCCACTCTTACCGCGCAGCAGCACGGTGCGCGCCGGGCCGTCGACGTCGTCCCGGTCCAGCCCGACCGCCTCAGAGATCCGCGCGCCAGTGGAGTACAGCATCTCCAGCAGCGCCCGGTCGCGCAGGCAACGGGGTCCCCCCTCCGCGGGGAACACCTCGAGCAACCGCAGCACCTCCTGCACGCCAAGGGCCTTGGGCAACCGTTTCGGCGGGCTCGGGGGGTGCACATCGGCGGCGGCGTCCAGCGACACCAGCCCCTCCCGGAACGCGAACCGGTGCAGCCCACGGGCCGCGACCAGCGCCCGAGCCGCGGACGACGGCGCCAGCGGCCGGTGTCCACCGGCGCCCTCCCGCAGTGCCGCGAGGAACCCGGTCACCTGCTCCTCGCGCACCGCGGCGAGCCCCGTGACCCCGCTTGACGCCAGGTAAGCACCATAACGGCGCAAGTCACGGGCATAGGAATCCAGCGTGTTGGCGGACGTGCCACGTTCCACCGCGAGGTGATCCAGGTAGCCCGAGATCACCGCGGCAATCGCCGACGGCAGCCCCGAGGTGTCGGCCGATGGAACAGTGTCGGCCGATGAAGCCAGGCCCGTGCTCACTCGAGTGCCTCGGCCAGCGGAAGGCATTCCCGGCCGTGCGCCCTGGCGACCTCGGCGAGCACCACCGATCCGCGCGCCACGTTGACCCCTCGGGCCAGCGCCGGGTCGTCATGCACCGCCTGGCGCAGTCCCTTGTCGGCCAGCGCGCGGATGTAGGGCAGCGTGACATTGGTCAGCGCGTAGGTGGAGGTGTGCGGCACCGCGCCAGGCATGTTCGCCACGCAGTAGAACACCGAGTTGTGCACGGTGAAGGTGGGGTCGGCGTGTGTCGTCGGCCGCGAGTCGGCGAAGCAGCCACCTTGGTCGATGGCGATGTCCACCAGCACCGATCCCGGGCGCATCTGGCCCAGCAGCTCGTGGCTGACCAGCGTGGGCGCCTTGGCGCCGGGCACCAGCACGGCCCCGATCACCAAGTCCGCCCACAAGCACGCCTTTTCCACCTCATAGGCGTTCGAGGCGACGGTCTGCAAGTGGCCCCGATACACAAAATCGATCTCCCGCAGCCGGTTGATGTTGGTGTCCAGCAGCACCACCTCGGCCTGCAGGCCCAGCGCGATGGTGGCCGCGTTCATCCCGGACACCCCGGCTCCAAGCACCGCCACCTTGCCGGCGGGCACTCCAGAGACGCCACCGAGCAGCACCCCGCGCCCGCCCTGCATGCGTTCCAAGCAGTGCGCCCCCACCTGCGGGGCCATTCGCCCAGCGACCTCGCTCATCGGGGCCAGCAAGGGCAGCGAGCCGTCGGGCAGCTGCACGGTCTCGTAAGCGATCGCGTCGATCCCGGCGTCGATCAGCGCATCCGTGCACGCAGCCGACGCGGCCAGATGCAGGTAGGTGAACAAGACCTGGCCCTTGCGCATCCGGTGGTACTCCACCGGCACCGGTTCCTTCACCTTGAGCACCATCTCGGCCTGCGCCCACACGTCGTCGGCCTGGGGCACGATGCGGGCACCCGCGGCCAGGTAGACCTCATCGGGGAATGCGCAGCCGACCCCGGCACCCCGTTCCACGAGCAGCTCATGCCCGTGGCGGGTCAGCTCCAGCACCCCCGCGGGAGTGATCGCGACTCGGTACTCGTGGACCGCCAGCTCACGCGGGACACCGATCTTCACCTGGGCGTGCCTCCTTGGTTTCTGGGCTCACCGGTTTCGCACTCACCGCGACCCCGTCGGCATCTCGACCGCCAACCGGTCCGCGGCCCGGTACTTCAGCGCCGCCGCGACGAAGGCGGCGAACAGCGGATTCGGGCGGGTGGGGCGGCTGGTGAGCTCGGGGTGGGACTGGGTGCCGACGAAAAACGGGTGGACACTAGCGGGCAGCTCGACGAACTCGATCAGATGGCCGTCCGGGGACGTCCCGCTGATCACCAAACCACCGCTGACGAGTTTGTCCCGGTAGGCGTTGTTCACCTCATAGCGGTGCCGGTGCCGCTCCCGGACCTCGGTCGCGCCGTAGGCCCGGGCCACTACCGAACCCGGCTGGAGCGACGCGGGATAGCCACCCAGGCGCATCGTCCCACCCATGTCGCGCTGCCCCGCCACGACGTCAGTCTGGTCAACCATGGTGGAGATCACCGCATGCTCGGGTGCGGCGTCGAACTCCGTTGAGCCGGCACCGTCGAGCCCAGCCAGATTCCGGGCGATCTCGATCACCATGCACTGCAGGCCCAGGCACAATCCCAGTATGGGAATCCCCCGGACCCGGGCATGGCGAATGGCCCCGATCTTGCCCTCGATCCCGCGCACCCCGAACCCACCAGGCACCAGCACCCCGTCCACCCCGGTCAACGCGACCGCCGCACCCGCCGGGGTCTCGCAGGTGTCCGAGGGCACCCAGCGAATCTCGATCCTGGCCCGGTGCGCGAACCCCCCGGCGCGCAGCGCCTCGGTCACCGACAGGTAGGCGTCGGGCAAATCGACGTACTTGCCCACCAGAGCGATCCGCACCAACTCCGTCGGGGCGTGCACCCGGGCCAGCAGATCTCCCCACTCCGTCCAGTCCACGTCACGGAAGGGCAACCCGAGCCGGCGCACCACATAGGCGTCGAGGCCCTCGGAGTGCAGCACCTTGGGGATGTCGTAGATGGACGCCGCATCCGGAGCCGCGACCACCCCGTCAATGTCCACATCCGACATCAGAGCGATCTTGCGCTTCAGCACGTCCGGAATTTCCCGGTCAGCGCGACAGACCACGGCGTCGGGCTGGATGCCGATGTTACGCAGGGTGGCCACGGAGTGCTGAGTCGGTTTGGTCTTCAGCTCGCCGGAGGGGGCGAGGTAGGGCACCAGCGAGACGTGCAGGAAAAAGCAGTTGTCCCGGCCGACGTCGTGGCGCACCTGCCGGGCCGCCTCCAGAAACGGCAGCGACTCGATGTCTCCGATCGTTCCACCGATCTCGGTGATCACCACATCCGGTGGCCGGCCGTCGTCGTCCGGATCGGACATGGCCAGGATCCGTGATTTGATCTCGTCGGTGATGTGCGGAATCACCTGCACGGTGTCGCCGAGATACTCACCTCGCCGTTCCTTGGCGATCACTGCCGAATAAATCTGGCCCGTGGTGACGTTAGCCTTGCGGCCGAGGTTGCGATCCAGGAACCGCTCATAGTGCCCGATGTCCAGATCGGTCTCCGCGCCATCGTCTGTGACGAACACCTCACCATGCTGAAAGGGATTCATCGTGCCCGGGTCGACGTTGAGATAGGGGTCCAGCTTCTGCATCGTCACCCGTAACCTGCGCGCCGTCAGCAACTGGCCCAGGCTCGACGCGGTGAGCCCCTTGCCCAGCGAGGACGCGACGCCTCCGGTGACAAACAGGTACCTGGTTGGGCGAGTGGGCTTGACCAAGACCTTCTCCCGTGGTCCGGACCGGCCTTATCGAATGGTGACCGGTTGCACTGCGGCTGGCGGGACACCGCCGACCACGGAACCTCACGGTAACACTGCCAGCGGCAGTCCGCTCACACCAGCTCGCCATTCAGCCTCGGAGCGCGGGAACCAAGGCCTGCGCGTTGCCGCCGGTGCCGTAGCGCCCAGCGTGGCCCTGCGCCTGCTCGGCCAGCGCCAGCACCGTCGCCACCCGACCGGCCGCGGTGCTGACATCATCGACTGTGGACAGCACAGAAGCCGCCACGGTGTCGGCTCGCACCACGCCAATCGGGCCGTTGCCCTCGGCGGAGCCGGGCCTGCCCGCGAGGACAGCGCCAGCGCCAGAACGCGCAAGCTGAGTAGCGAATCGGGCCACAATACCGGCCCGGTCCGCGCTGCTGTTGCCGCGATCGGCGCCGCCGGTGAGCACCACAACAAGCTGAGCCGCGCTTACCTGCGGGCCGGCCCGGACAAAGCCGCCGTCACCGAGTCCGGCGAGCACGGCGGTGGTCTCGGCTGCGGTGGCCTGCGCTTTGCCGTTGTGCGGGCTGATGAGGAGCAGTGATCCGAGCAGCCCCCCAGACAGGGTCCCGGCATCTGAGGCGGTGGGCAACCGCAACCCAGCCGGCAGCAGCCGGGTGGACAACTCGCTGAGTTGGTCGGAGCGGGCCGGATCGGTGAACGCGTCGGTCAGCTGCAACTCACCAGTGACAGTGGCGCCGGCGCTGCTCAGCAGAGCGGTCAGCGCATCCCGGTCAGCGGGATCAGCGTCCGCATTGGTGACCAGCACCACGGTGCGGCCGCGCAGCGCGCCAGTCACGATGCGCGGACCAACCGCCGCGCCGAACATGTCGGCCTCGGCCACTCGCGCACGCAGCCCGTTGCGTTCGGTCTGCAGCACACTCACCTGGCGACCCAGCTCGTCCCGGTTTGAGCTGAGCCCGGATAGCAGCCGATCACTGATCGCGGTGGACCCGAGCACCACTCCGAGCGCCAGAGCCAGGAAGACAGCCGCAATGGAGATCACGTGGTACCGCAGTGAGATCACGGTCTATCTCCACCCCTTGACCCAAGAGACGATGTCATTCCAGATATCACTGACCAGGACGCCACCGACATTGGAAACCAGCAGCGCCACAGTCACCGCCGCCAGCGCGGCGAGCACCAGGAACAGCACCGCGCTCACCGAAACCCGGCCGCGGTACAAGGCGGCGGCTGCATGACCATCAACTAGCTTTCCGCCCAGCCTCAGCCGGGTGAGAAACGTGGACGGGTTGGAACCGGAGCGCCCCCGATCGAGGAACTCGCGCAGGGTGGCCTGGAAACCGACTGTGATCACGAGTTCGGCGCCGTGCGCCTCAGCCAGCAGCAGAGCGAGATCCTCCGGATTGCTCACCGCGGGAAACGTCACCGCGCCGATCCCCAAATCCTGAATCCGCTCCAACCCCGGGGCGAAGCCGTCTGGCTGGGCGGGCACTACGACCTCGTCGGCTGAGGTAAGGGTGGCGGTCTCGATCTGGTAGGGGTCACCAACAATGAGATGCGGTCGATGCCCTGCGGCGCGCAGCGCGTCAGCACCTTTCTCGACACCGATCAGCACTGGGCGGTATTCCCGGATGAAGTGCTTGAGCGCGGCCAAGTCGGCGGTGTAGTTGTAACCAGCGGCCACGACCAGCACCTGCCGGCCGCGGATCGGAACCGCGATGTCCGGCACCCCCACCCGATCAATGATCAGGGCACGCTCGTGCCGGAGGAATTCGATGGTGTTCGCGGAGAACGCCTCAAGCTGAGCGGACAACCCTGATTTGGCCTCGATCATCAAGTCGGCGATCGAGTCAGCGGTCTGCGGGGTACCGCGCGCGATCTCACTGTCCCCGACGTACACGCCGCCCTCGTACAGCCGCAGCCGGCAGCCATTCTTGATTCGCAACGCCGCGGCGCCGACCCCGTCGACCAGGACGATGCCCGCGGAGATGAGGATCTCTGGTCCCAGGTTCGGGAATCGGCCGGAGATGGACGGCGCGGCGTTGACCACCCCGGCGACCCCGGCCGCCACCAGCGCATCGGCGGTTCTGCGGTCAAGGTCGACTTGGTCGAACACCACGATGTCGCCGCGACCGACGCGCAGAGCCAGCGCTTCGGCGTGGCGGTCCACCCTGGCCAGCCCGGTCACCCCGGGAAGCTCATGGCCGGATCGGCTGAGCAGACCGGAGATTTTCATGCTCGTGATGGTGGCAAAAGCCGTGCCGCTGGTCCGGGAGGCGCGCCGGGGTGCCGGCTAAAGCGCACTCCCGACCCGCTTGTCAGCGACAGCGGTGGCCAGCAGTTCTTCGGCGTGCGCCCGCCCGGTATCGGTGTCATCCAGCCCGGCCAGCATTCTGGCCAGCTCGCCGACTCTGGCCACCTCATCGAGCTCCCGGACCCCGCCGCGGGTCAACCCGGTGGCGGGGGTCGCCTTGTCGACCACGAAGTGCCGATCAGCGTAGGCGGCAACCTGCGCCAAGTGGGTGACGACCACGACCTGGTGGCTGCACGCCAGCCGGGCCAGACGCCGCCCGATCTCCACCGCGGCCCGTCCGCCGATCCCAGCGTCAATTTCGTCGAAGACCATCGTGGGTACCGGGTCGGCATCGGCCAGCACAACTTCCAGCGCCAGCATCACGCGGGACAGCTCTCCGCCAGAGGCGCTCTTGTGCACCGGTAGTGAGCCCGCGTCGGGGTGCGCCGCCAGCCGCAGCTCCACCTCGTCGGCACCATCCGGACCGGCCCGCAGCCGTGCCCCGGCGACGATGAATGCGGCCTCGTCGCCGTCGGTGGCCAGGGCCGGGCAGACCGCCACGGACAGCTGCGCCTGGCCCATCGCCAACCCGGCGAGCTCGGCGGTAACGGCGTCCCCGAGCTCTCGGGCAGCCGCGGTCCTGGCCGCGGTAAGGGCGGTGAGGTGCCCGGTCAGCTCGGTGGCCAGCTCGCCGCGCCGGGCCTCCAGCGCCGCGATGGCCTCATCAGAGGTGTCCAGGTCAGCCAGGCGCTGGTGCGCCCGCCGGGCCCAGGCCAGCACACCGTCGATGTCGGCGGCGTACTTGCGGGTTAGCCGCTTGAGCTCGGCCTGGCGGTCCAACACCTGCGCCAACCGAACCGGGTCAGCGTTCAGGGCCTCGAGATAGCCGCTGAGTTCGGCACCGACATCACCGAGCACCGCGGCGGCCTCCTCCAGGCGTTCCCCCAGCGCCCGCAGCGCGGGGTCGTCCACCGCGTGCAGCAGGCGACGCGCCTGTCCGACCAGAGCGGTCGCGCTCGGCTGGTCACCATCACCGTCTGGCGCACCGCACACCGCGGTCCGCGCGATGGCGGCGGCGTCCCGGAGCTGATCAACGTCGGCCAGCCGCCGGGCTTCCGCGAGCAGTGCGGAGTCCTCCCCTGGCCGCGGGTCGACGGCGGTGATCTCGGCGAGGCTGTGCCCGAGCAGGTCAGCTTCCCTGGCCAGTTCTCGGAACTGATCTCGACGAGTCGCGAGCTCAGCGCAGCAGCGCAGCCACTGCTCCCGGACCCTCCGGTATGCGCTCAGCGGCCCGGACACCGCCTCCCCAGCGAAACGGTCCAGCACGCCGCGCTGCTCACCGACGCGCAGCAGCCGCAGCTGGTCGTTCTGGCCGTGGACCGCGAGCATGCCCTCGGCCAGCTCGGCCAGCACTCCGGCCGGAACCGAGCGGCCACCCAGATGTGCCCGGGAACGGCCGTCCAGGGTGAGCGTACGGCTGGCGATCAGGCTGCCGTCCTCATCGGTGCGGGCACCCACCTCGCTGGCAAGTTCCACCGCCGGACTGCCCTGGAGCGGCCGGAAGCGGCCCTCGACGATGGCTCGCTCGGCCCCGCGCCGAATCCGAGAGACGTCGGCTCGCCCACCGGCGAGTAGCTGCAGGCCGGTGACCACCATGGTCTTGCCCGCTCCGGTCTCACCGGTCACCACGGTCAAACCAGGGTGCAGATCCAGGGTGGCCTCGTCGATCACACCGAGGCCCTCGATGCGCATCTCGGTGAGCACAGGCCGCACCCTAGCGCGGGCCGGCTCGAGGACCGCGCCAACCCTGCACCGGGAGTTCGAACTTGCGCACCAGCCGATCGGTGAACGAGCAGTCGTTCAGGCGCACCAGCCGGACCGGGGTGCGGCCACGGACCACCTCGATCCGGGCGCCCGCCGGCAGCGCGAAGGTCCGGCGCCCATCGCAGCAGAGCACCGCGGCGTGCCCCAGCGGATCGGTCTCCAGCGCGACCGCTGAGTCCGGCGACACCACCAGCGGGCGGGCGAACAGCGCATGCGCGTTGCTGGGGACCACGACGAGCGCGTCGACGTCCGGCCACACCACGGGCCCACCCGCGGAGAAGGCATAGGCAGTGGACCCGGTGGGGGTAGCGCAGAGCACCCCGTCGCAACCGAACCCGGAGACCGGTCTGCGGTCCACCTCGAGCACCACGTCGAGAATCCGCTCTCGCCGGCTCTTTTCGACACTGGCCTCGTTGAGCGCCCAGGTGCGGGCCAGAGTGGATCCGTTGAGGCTGGCGGTGACGTCGACGGTCATCCGCTCATCGACGAGGTAGTCGCCGTCGACGATGGCACGCACGGCCTGGTGGAGAGAGTCGAGATCGGCCTCAGCGAGGAAGCCAACCCGGCCGAGGTTCACCCCTAACAGGGGAACACCGCATGGCCGGGCCAGTTCAGCGGCCCGCAGCAGAGTGCCGTCGCCACCGAGAACCAGCACGAGATCCGCGCCCGCGGCGGCCTGCGGCCCGGTGGGCACCTGGTGTTCCCGCAGCGCGGGATCGAGGTGCACGGTCTCCTCGGCAAGCACCCGCAGCCCGATCTTCGCCTCGGCCAGCTGGTGCGCGACCCGCTCGGCGGTGTGCAGGTTCTCTGGGTGCCCGGTGTGCAACACCAGCAGAACCTCACGTCCGACCCTCACTGCGGCCCCCTACGCACCGCGGCGTGCACCAGCTCCTCGGCCGGACGCGGGGGATCGGGCACAGCGTGGAGGCCATGACAGCCATGACGCAGCCACAGGAAGTATTCGACGTTGCCGGACGGCCCGGGCAGTGGGCTCGCGGTGGCATCGAGGAGGCACAGACCGAGATTGGCGGCGACCGCCAGCACATCCAGCATGGCCTGTGCGCGCAGCAGCGGGTCACGGACCACGCCGCCAGCCCCCAAGCGTCCACGACCCACCTCGAACTGGGGTTTAACCATGGGGAGCAGATCACCTTCTGGTCTGGTGCAGCTGACCAAGGCCGGCAGCACCAAGCGCAAGGAGATGAACGACAGGTCAGCCACGGTCAGATCGACGGCGCCGCCGATGGCCTCCGGCCGCAGCGTCCGCACGTTCGTCCGATCATGCACCTGGACCCGCTCGTCGGTGCGCAAAGCCCAGGCGAGCTGCCCGTAACCGACATCGGCCGCGATCACTTCCCGGGCGCCTCGGCGCAACAGCACGTCAGTGAAACCACCGGTGGAGGCGCCGGCGTCCAGACAGCGCCGACCCGCTACGGATGGCCCCCCGGCGGTGAGGCCATCCAGCGCGCCGAGCAGCTTTCGGGCACCCCGCGAGACCCAGTGCGGATCATTGTCCACCGCCCGAACCAGCAGGGGGGTGTCGGCGTCAACTCCGGTGGCCGGTTTCGTCGCCGTTGCCCCACCTATCCGGACCCGGCGCTGCGCGATGAGTTCAGAGGCGTGAGCACGGGATCGAGCCAGACCGCGCCGCACCAGCTCCGCATCCAGCCGGGCCCTGCGTCCCATCGCACCTCCGCCCCATCAAGCCGCCGCCCTATCAAGCCCCCGCCTTGAGCTCAGCCTCCGGGCCGCTAAACCTCATCGATGCTGGACAGGGCCGCGGTCAGCGCGTCATGCACAGCGCTGAACCGCGCTACGTGATCCACGGTTGGAAGCTCGTCGAGATCTCGCAGCCCGGCAAGGGCGTCGGTGACAACGGCAGGTACGAGCTCGCTCACCGCGCGACCTCGCCCAAGCCCACGGCATCCAACACCGCGGCGGCGGTATCGTCACGCGCGCCCACCCCCACCGGTCCGGTGTGTTCGACCCACCAGGCAGCGCACAGCGCCCGCAACGCGTCAAGCGGGTCGTCGGTGGCCCCGTCACTGCGCAGCAACAGGCCGCCATCGGCCAACTCGACGCACCAGCCAGGCCGCGCCTGGATCCGAGTCTTCTCCATGGACCCACGCAACACTCGGAGGTCGGCGCCGAGATGACTGGGGCGCTGCTCTGGTGGCGCCGCCAGCAGCGCGACGGCGTCAGCGACTCCGGACAACACCAGCAGCGAATCCAGCCCCACGGCCCGAGCCCCAGCGATGTCGGTGTCCAGCCGGTCACCGACCACCAGAGGCCGCCGCGCGCTGATTCGGTCCATTGCCGTCTCGAGCAGCGGGCGCGCCGGCTTGCCCGCCACCGTGGGCTCCCGGTCGGTGGCGGTCCGCAACGCCGCCACCATCGAACCGTTGCCGGGCAGCAAACCCCGCTCGGTCGGCAACGTACGGTCAACATTGCAGGCGATCCACATCGCGCCGCCACGGATCGCTAAGCACGCCTCCGCCAACTGTGCCCACCCAGTCTCCGGGCTGTGACCCTGCACGACCGCCATGGGCCGCTGCGCCGCCGTGCTCACTGGCCGCAACCCAGCCGAGCGCACCGCGTCGACCAGCGCTGGCGCACCGACAACCAGGACGGCGTCACCAGCGGAAAGCTGGGCCGCCAGCAAAGCCACCGCAGCCTGCGCACTGGTGATGACCTCCTCCGGAACGGTACGGACACCCAGATCGGTAAGGTGTTGAGCGACTTCCTCAGGCGCTCGCGAGGCATTGTTGGTGATGAACTGCACCGCCCGTCCGGCCTGGCGCAACTCGTTGACCACCTCCGGCGCCTCCGACACGGCTTCGGCTCCCCGAATCACGGTGCCATCCAGGTCTAGCAGAACCGCATCGTAGCCGTCCAATAGGCCACTCACTCTGGTTCCGGCCGCTCACTGAGCTCCACCGCGCGCTCCGCCGCGTCCGTTGCCTCCTCAGCGTCGGCCTCAGCGGCCGCCAAAAACCAGCGGATCGCCTCCCGCTCTCGACCAGCGGCAAGCAGGTTGTCGGCATAGGCGTACCGCAGTCTGGCCCGCCACGGCTCCTCCCCCGCGCCGTCCAGGTCCGGCCCCTGCAGCGCCACCACCGCGGCGTCGAACTGACCGAGGTCACGGCGTGCGCCAGCGGCCACAATCCGCAACTCGACAGCCTCTTCCATGTCCAGCTGCCTGACTTCCGGACTCCGTGCGATCTCCAGAGCACGCTCCGGCCGTCCCAACGCGCGCTCACAGTCAGCCAGCACCGCCAGACGACCAGGATCACCGCCCAACCGACGGGCGGCGCGCAGCTCAGCCAACGCCTCAGACCATTCCCCCGCGTGATACGCGGCAAGCCCAGCGGCCTCCCGAACGCAAGGGACCCGGCTCGCCTTGCTCCGCACGAACCGAGCGTGCGCCAGCGCAAGCTGGGGGTCATCGTCTAAGGAACGCGCAACCATGACCAAATGACTCCCGACAAGGTCTGCGAGAGCTTTCGGTAACGTCAGCAGCTCCTTGCGGACTCCTTGGTCCAACTCGCTGGCATCCACGTCCGCAGGGAGGTTGGGACGGTCACTGACCACGCCAGGTTTCGCTAAGCGCTGCCTCGAAACGTGACCGGGCCGCACCACAGGTCGGCCCGCACCTGCGGCGGGATCCGGTCCGGGCGACACGGTCGGCGATCCTCTCGTTGGGAACGAAGCTGAAGGGGGCCCCGGGGTGTGGTGGGGCCCCCTTCAGTGGGGGGTGGTCGGCGGTGTCCTACTCTCCCACACCCTGGCGGGTGCAGTACCATCGGCGCTGGAGGGCTTAGCTTCCGGGTTCGGGATGGGTCCGGGCGTTTCCCCTCCGCTATGGCCGCCGTCACGTGTGTGGAG
>JBOHFJ010000089.1:0-15354 GCA_050699655.1 Pseudonocardiaceae bacterium | reverse complement strand
CACGATGAGCGCCCAGTTGCCCACTCCCGGGATGAGCAGGGTCGCCAGCACCGCGAGGCCCATCCCGACCGCCGCGATCAGGTTTCCGCGCACTGCGGTGCGCGGCCCGGTCAGACCCATCAAGCCGTAGATGAACAGCGCGAACGCCACGATGTACAGGCTCACGACCAGAGTTGTCATCGCTGTTCAGGGCCCTTTCGGGTGATCTTGGCCGGCTGTTTGCCCTTGAACATGGCCAGCATCCGGTCGGTGACCAGGAAACCGCCGACCACATTGATGGTGCCGAACGCGATGGCCACCACCAGCAGCAGCTTGTCGAAGATCGTGAGATCCTGGCCCAGGCCGAGCACCACGATGCCGCCGAGTAGCACGATGCCGTGGATGGCGTTCGTGCCGGACATCAGCGGAGTGTGCAGGGTGTTGGGCACTTTCGAGATCACCGCGAAGCCGACGAAACCGGCTAGCACCAGGATCGCCAGGTTGGGGAGCAGCTCAGCCATGGTTCCCTTCCCGCTCGCGGGTGATGCAGGAGCGCACCAGCACCTCGTCCTCGGACTCCGGCGTCAGCCGGCCTTGCTTGTCCACCATCAGTTCCAGGAGCGATGCCACGTTGCGGGCGTACAGCTCGCTCGCGTGCTCGGGCATTGTTGCCGGTAGGTTCAGTGGTGAGGCGATCGTCACATCATGGCGGACCACGACCTCACCCGGTACGGTCAGCTCGCAGTTGCCCCCGGTCTCCCCAGCCAGGTCGACAATCACGCTGCCGGGCCGCATGCCCTTCACCGCCTCGGCGGTGACCAGGATCGGGGCCTTGCGCCCGGGCACCAGCGCGGTTGTGATCACGACGTCGAAGGTGCTGGTCGCCTCGGTCAGCCGCTGTTTCTGCTCGGCCCGCTCATCGGCGGTCAGCTCGCGGGCGTAGCCGCCCTCGCCGGCCGCTTCGATACCCAGCTCGAGCCAGCGCGCACCCAGTGAACGGACCTGGTCGGCGACCTCGGGCCGGACGTCGTAGCCGGTGGTCCGGGCCCCCAGGCGCTTGGCGGTGGCCAGCGCCTGCAGCCCCGCCACCCCGACGCCGAGGATCAGCGCGCTCGCCGGTTTGACGGTGCCGGCGGCGGTGGTGAGCATCGGGAAGAACCGGGTGGACAGCTCGGCGGCCAGCAGCACCGCCTTGTACCCGGCCACGTTGGCCTGCGAGGACAGCGCGTCCATCGATTGCGCGCGGGAGATCCGGGGGATCGATTCCATCGCGAAGCCGGTGACCCCCGCCGCGCGGAGCTTCGCGGCGATCTCCGGGTCCGACCGGGGGGCCAGGAACCCGATCAACACCGCCCCTCGGCGCAGCCGCCCGATCTCCTCGTCGGTCGGCGGCGCCACCTTGACCACCACGTCGGCGTCCCACGGATCGTCGATGCTCGCGCCGGCCTCGGTGAACATCTCGTCGGGCATCAGCGCGCCCACGCCAGCGCCGGCCTCGACGACGACCCGCACGCCGCGGCTGGTCAGCTTCTCGACCATCTTGGGCACCAGGGCAACCCGGCGTTCACCGTCGCGCGACTCCCGGGGGACGCCGACCCGGATGCGTGGGTGGTCTTGTGATGAGGTCACCCGCAGAGCATCGAACATGATCGGCGCGGCGTCCAGTGCGGGTGAGCAAACAGTCACCGACTCAGTCGGCCGTGCCCGGCGGCACGACCCACTCGACGGCCTGGCCGGTGACTTCCGCGATCACGTCGAAGTCGCGGTCGTAATGCAGCACAGGGATGTCGTGCCGCTCGGCGACGGCGGCGATGATCAGGTCTGGGATCGCTACCGCTCTGTGCCACCCGCGCTTCGCCAGCGCGCCGTGCACGTCGAGCGCCCGGTCCCAGACCTCGTCCGGAGTGGGGAGCCGTTCCAGGCCACGCAGCTCCAGGCGTACTCGGTGGTGTTCCTGGGCGCTGCGAACGCTGTACAAGACCTCCAGCTCGGTCATACCGCACAGGGCGAGCCGTCCCGCGTTCAATAGCGGAAGCACGACCTGAGCCACCGCCGGCTTGGCCAGCCTGGCCCACGCGCTCTTGTCGACGAGGTGGTCAGCTACCGCCATGCCTGTGCCATGACCGCTGGATCGGCCAGGTCCGGGAGCCCACCCGAAACGAGCCGTTCGCCGAAGCTCACCCGGAGCCGGAACTTGACGTACTCGGACAGCGCCCGGTTGACGGTGTCCTTCTTGGTGGTGGTGCCGAGCAACTCCGCCGCCTGCGCTAGCAGTTCATCGTCCAGGTCGATGAGCGTCTTCGACATCGAGCCCTCCCCGTTGTATATAAGAATTCCTTCAAAGAAGATATATCATCTAGACCTACGGCTCGCCAAACAGATACTTCACGCGGTGCTGGCGAGGATCAGCCGGATGGATTCCTGCGGGGCGTCCCAGTGCGGGAAGTGGCCACAGTGGTCGAACCAGTGCAACCGCGCGCCGGGGAACAGCATGGTGGCGTTCGAGGCCTGGCTGGGGAAGCTGACGCGGTCCTGGCGGCCCCAGCCGAGCACGACAGCTCCGGGTGTCGAGCCTGAGGGCGCACCCCGCTGCAATGGGCTGTCGACCAGCGCGTCCAGCGCGTCATCGAATGAGGACGCCGTGGCAAAGCCGCGCAGCTCCCGCAGGGCGAGCTCCCGGGAGAGTGCCCACGGGCGGGTCGAGAGCTGGGCGAACAGCAGGGTGCGGGTGACCGGGTTACCGGTGAGCAGCGGCAGCGCCGGCCGCAGCGCCCGGACCAGCTTGATCGACGCGCGAAACGAGATGCCGATCACCCGTTGCTGACCCGGGTGCCAGAACCCGCTGGGGCCCAGCGCCACGGTGGTGCCGCCCACCCCGCGGCGGGCGAGCTCGAGCACCATCTGGCCTCCCATCGAGTGGCCTACCGTGTCGACTCCCGCGAGACCCTGCTCGTCGATAAAAGCCGCCACCGCGTCGGTGAGCGTCGCGACGGAGACCTCGCCGGTGAGCGGCGGGGTGGCACCGAAGCCGGGCAGGTCGACCGCGATCACCGCACGCTCGTGGGCCAGCGCTGCAACAATGGGGTCCCAGGACCGGTAGGTGCCCCCGAGGCCGTGGACGAGGAGCAGGGGCTTGCCGGAGCCGCGACGAACGTGGTGCAGCCGCATGCCGCTAAGCCTCCTGTTGCTACTGAGAGCACCCGAGAGTGCTCGCGCCTTGTGATGAAGTCGCCCGCGGAGCATCGTCCGGATAGTGCCAGCTCGAGCCGGTGCCGCGGTACTGCTCGACCGGGACAGGCGCCACACCGTCGCGCAGGTGATCGCGGCACAGGATGCCGTACAGGTGATCCACCTCGTGGGCGACCAGGCGGGCGATCCCACGCTCGAAGCGGGTGATCCGCTTCTCACCGGTGATGTCCTGGTGCTCGACGTGGATGACCAGCGGGCGGGGAACCAGGCAGCGGATATCGAAGAAGCTCAGGCAGCCTTCTTACTGCTCGTCGCCGTCTTCGCTGCTTTCGATGATCCGGGGATTGAGCAGGGTGATCACGTGCTCACTGCCGGGCGGCCGGACGATGGCTGCGGCCCGCTCAATGCCGATCTGCGGCGCGGCGATGCCCATGCGCTGGCCGAGTGAGCACGCCTGGGCGACACGGTGGGTTACCGCGTGCAGCTCGGCGATGACCCGGCGAGCCTCGTCGGCCTCCGATGGCAGGGCGAACGGACGAGTCGGGCGTCGCAGCACGGGATCGCCGTCTTGCGCGATGCCGAGCGCTTGCATCATGGCGCTGGGCTTGGGTGACTTCGGCGGCGCCTCGCTGGGCTGATTGCGGAAGCGCCATTCCAGCCGGTAACGGGCGTGCAGCGGCGGGTCCTTGGTGGACCACGAGTAAATTTTGCGTTCACCGACCCGCTGGGCATAAATCGGGGTCTGGAAAGGTGTCGACTCGGCCGCCATGGAGGTGCGATTCCCCCACACGGTGGGATCGAGGTCGGTGGGGAAGTCCAGCTTGACGGACAGGTGCCTGGTGGGAAGACGGACGGCGCGACGGAACCAATTTCCCCACTTGTCGTCACCCACGGTGTAGGTGTACTCGATCCAGGTGCTTTGGCCGGGGTAGAGCGGGAATTGGCAGTTATCGTTGGCGAAGAGCAGCCAGACTTTCTTGAAGGCGTCCCGATCGTGCTGGACGCTCCAGCGCATCGGCTCCGCGCGGTCATCGCCGTGCCAGGCGTGAAGATCGATCTCGTCCCAGGTCAGCGGGTTGTTGCGGTGAAGTTCATGTGAGCGCTCAGGATCGCCGGGATAGCGGTCAACGGAGATCTGGATCGGGTAACGCGTGATCGGTTGATCCCCGTGGTTGATGAGTCGGCGGCGCTGGGTGAGCCGGTAGGTGTCGCCGTCGTCGTAAAGCTCAGCGTGATCATGCTCGACCAGCAAGCCGCGAGCCGGTTCCGCGATCGCGGCGATGGTCACCGGCTCGGGCCTGCTGGCGGTCGTGGTGTGGAGTGCTTCCTGTTCCCGCCACGCGCGTCGCAAGGCACCACCGGTGTTGAGCACAGTGTCCGCTTTCCTGGCGAACTCGCCTGACGCGTGCTCGTTGCCGCTTTCCACCTTGGACACGTAGGAGCGGCTATAGCCCATCTCCGTGGCCAACGCCGACCGGGACAACCCGCTGAGATCGCGCCAGCGGCGGAACTCGGCGACGAACACATTCTGCCCGACCGGGGCGCTGGGTTGCCAGTCCCTGGGCTAGCCAGCACGTCGGCCATCTTCCTTCCCACTGGTCGTGAACGTGCGTGAGGGCACCGTGAGTGAGTTCTCACCCTACCCGCACGCGGCCGCTGGGCGGTCTGCTCCTCGGGATCGTCCAATGACCGAGGGGGCAACGCCGCATGTCGCACCGCAGACGTCCCGGGTTCGCCGCGGTGGCTCTTGACAGCCACCCGCAGCGTCCCGACGCGGTTCCGGTCACGTGTGCCCGGGACGGTGGTGAGCACCTCGTCAGCGAGCACACGATGACGACGGTGAATGCCGGCCGCTATGTGGCATGGTGTGGGCGCCAGATCCTCGCCGCGGCGCTGGTCTGCCCGCCGGGTCGGCCTTGTCCGGATTGTCTCGCGATCGGCCGCGTGGCCGCCGCCGCGAGGCGGACGGACCGGGTGGGGGTCTGGGTCCAGCAAGCCGCCCGCTTGCGCGGTCAACGCTGAGGCCATCACCGTCGAGGAGAGCTGGTGCAATGTCAGACACCCGACCCGAGATCGAATGCCCCTTCGACCATCCCCGCATCCAGGCGGCCGAATATGCCGGCAACGACGATTTTGCCGCCATTTACGACATAGCTCCCATACTGCCCGGCCACACCCTCATCGTGCCGAGGCGCCACGTTGCCCGGGTGGGGCTTCTGGGTGATGATGAGACCTGTCGTTTCTTTGCGTTCGCACACAAGATCACAAGATTCCTGGTGGCCCACTTCGAGGCCGAGGGATTCGATTGGGCAATCCAGGACGGCGTGAGCGCGGGGCAGACGGTAGGCCATGTCCACCTGCACGTGATACCGCGATGGCCAGGCGATTTGCCGTCTCCTGGCGACTGGTACGCACGGCTGCAACTACCCGTCAGCACGAGTCCGCATGGTGCTGGTGGCAGTGCGGCGCGACTATGCCTCAACGAAACTGACCTGCTCAAGATCGTCGCCTCGCTGAGGACGGCGGCAACCGAAGCGGGTATTTAGCGCCCGTAGAGCCGGTCAGTCGCCCAGCGCGGCGAGGTCGAGGCTGGCAAGTCGCTTCGGGTCGGCGATTACCTCGTATGCGGCGATCCGGTCCCCCTCAATGGTGAACGTCAAGGCCAACATCAACCGTCCCCGCGGTGCCACGACAACTCCCACCATGCCGTTGACCAGAGCCGATTCGGCGAATCGGGACCTGCGCCGGAACACGACCGTCTCCTCGGCGACGGCCCGGGCGCCTTGCACCTGGGTGACCGCGCCGGGTGGTAGCGCGGCCGGGTCGGCCCGGTGCACCACGTCAGGGGTCAACACCGCGAGCAGCGCGTCGAGGTCGCCTCGGCGCGCTGCGGAAAGGAAGGCGTCGATGACCCGCCAGTGCCGGGCGAGCACGGCGGAGGGAACCTCCGGCGCGCCGCGAACGCGGTGGCGCGCCCGGCTGGCGAGCTTCTTCGCGGCCACCGGTGAACGGTCCACTATCGGCGCGATCTCCTCGAACGGCACGGCGAACAGGTCGTGCAGCACGAACGCGATCCGCTCGGCGGGAGCCAGCGTGTCCAACACCACGAGCAGCGCACGTCCGACTGAGTCGACTAACAGGGCCTCGCGCTCCGGATCACTCCCGTGGCCGGTTGCCCGGGCGCGGTCCGGCACCCGCTGCCCGACCAGATCCTCGCGTCGTGACCGGCGCGAACGCAGCATGTCCAGGCACACCCGGGACACCACGGTTCGCAGCCAGCCGGCCAAGTTTTCCACACCGTCGATGTCGGCGCGACCAAGCCGCAGCCACACCTCCTGGACAGCGTCTTCGGCCTCGCCCAGGGAACCGAGCATCCGGTAGGCGAGTGCGCGCAGGTCACCGCGATGGGTCTCGAATCGTTCGGCCAGCCCGTCCTGCGCACCCATCGGTCACCTCCGCCCGTCCCGTCTCGTCATACCCGGTGAGGACAGCAGCGGTGCGACTCGGCGCGGGAGCCGAGCGGTCAGGTGTGTGTGCCACGCCCCTGAAGTCCCAGCGCAGTCAGTGTAGGCGGTCCCGGCCGCTGACTGATCAGATGAGGAGCCGAGACGTGTCGATCGAGGTAGGCCGATGAGGTCCCTGCTGCACCTGGACTCCAGCGCGGGCATTCCAGGCGAGTCGGTCAGCAGGCAGCTGACCACGCTGTTCGCGGACACATGGCGGGAGCGGCACCTCGGGGCCGGCTACCGGTACCGGGACCTTGCCGCCGATCCGATTCCACCGCTGGTGCCGGCGTACACCACGTTGGGCCGGCGGGTTGAGCAACACGGCGGCGTCCCGCCGAGCCGGGTGGCCGCGCTGGTCGAGGGCACGGCCGAGGAGCGGGAATGGGCGCTGACCCTGCCGCTGATCACCGAGCTGCTGGCGGCGGACACCGTGCTGATCGGAGTGCCGATGTACAACTTCTCGGTGCCTGCCGCGCTGAAAGCGTGGATCGACCGGGTGACCTTCCCCGGGGCCTACCTCGACCCCGATACCGGCGCGCCGCTGCTGGGGGGTACCAGGGTGGTGCTGGCCATCGCGCGCGGCGGCGGCTACGGCCCGGGCACACCTCGGGAGGCCTTCGACTTCCAAGTCCCCTACCTGCGCGCCTACTTCGGCAACCTCGGAGTCGCCGAAGTGGGCCTGAGCGCCGTGCGAGCCGAGATGACCGTAGCGGACGTCGTCTCGGAGTTCGCCGGATTCCGGGACCTGGCGGCGAGCTCGCTGACGGCGGCGCGGACCGAGATCACGTCCCTGGCCACCGAACCGGACCACCCCGCGCGCCAGGCGGCCACGCGGCGGCCCTAGCCCACCACCATGGGCCGTCGCGAACCAGGGCTCCGTGCACGAACAGAACCTTCCCGACACCCACCTTCTGGTCGGGTTCGCGAAGAGGGCCGCGGGCACGCTGTTTGCGGAACTGAGAGCATGACGCGAGGGCTCATGATCTACCTCGTCACGGTGACGCGTAGTCCCTCACAATGCTTCCTTAAACCGTTGTTTAAGAACAGATGGGCCAGGAAATTCGGCGGGGATGGCGTCCATGAATACGTGGTCCACGATTTCTCCTAGCCAGTAGCCGGACTGGCGACGACGCCCGATCAGCTTGAACCCTGATTTTTCGTATGCCTTGATTCCGGGAGTGTTCGAGGCCAGGACAGAAAGGTAGATGTTCCGCAGATTGGTGATGTGAAACCCGTAGTCCAGTGTCAACCGTGTTGCTTCCGTGGCAAGTCCCTTTCCGCGTCCCTCCTCGCCGATGATGATGACAAGCTCCCCGGTTCGGGTTCGATTGTCTACGATGAGCTGACTGATGCCGACCGGGATTGGCTGATCTCCAGCGAGATCATGGACCGTGAAGTAAGGGTTTCCATCTCGTGACTGCGTATCGAACACCGCTGCCCTAGTCTGTTCGGTCTCGGCGTACTGTTGACCATAGCCGAGCAAGGCGCGCGGCTCGCTTTCCCAACGCCAGTAGCGAGGAACAAGGTCACGACTGAACGGACCCAGTCCTACTTTCTCGCCGCGTAGCCACAGAATCGGCTCGGGCGTGTTGTCGTTCTCCGCGCTGATGGTGATCGTCTCCTTTGACCTGTTCCGTCGATTATGCGTAGCACTGTATAGCGGGTGGTCGATTTCGGCTCGGCCACGGGTTGACTGTCAGTTTCCACCCAAGCGTGCAGGCGTATCGGATCCGCCGCGACACCGTGACACCAGGTCACCCCTGGTGCCGACCAAGGCTGGGGCTGCGCGGACGGCACCAGAAGGCCGGCCGCGCGGAGCTGGCTGAGCAACGCTTGCGCGGACACGGCACCCAATGCGGTCGGCTCGGCCGGGTCGCCGGTCGCCGCCAGCTCGGCCCACCATCTGGCGGCCGGACCGGTCAACACCTTCACGGCGCCCGTCCGGCAATCCACCAGGACCGTTGCCGGGCCGAGATCACACGCTGAGACGTGATCAGGCGCGCAGACGTATTGCGGAGTCATCCGGCTTCCCACAGCGCCTGAGCGGTTTTCCACGGCACGGTAGGAGCCGCGTCGATCGCCCGTAGCCAGACCTCCGCCGACACGGCCGTTTCCAGCGTGGCGTAGGCGGCCGGAACACCAGCAGCGGCAAGCGCGATCGTGCGCCGCAATCTGGCCGCGTTGGCTAATCCCAGGTCGGCTAGCCGTCCGTCGACCAGACCATCCACGGCCGCCAGGTTGGCGCGTAACTCTTGGTAGTAGTCCGGGGTCATGTCCCCCTTGGACATCCGCTGTGTCAACGGCGGGGGAAACAGGTCATCGAGCGCCCGGCGCATGATCGGTTTGTACTCGGCTGGGCCGGGTCGCTCGGCCAGCGGCACTGACAAACAGGTGTCGATCAGCTGGGAGTCCAGGAACGGATTGTGCAGAGGTACCCCGGCCGTCTCTGCAATCTGAATGTCTGCCCTTGCCGTTCGCCCGATCGTCGCCATGAGGGTCGCAATGTGCCGTGTCGTGAAGTCAGGCCAGCCCTCCGCGTCGTCGGCGTCGGCCCTTGAGGACGTGCCGGGGTACACAGCAAGGCGTCCCCGCCGTCACCGGTCATGTGGCAATCCGAGCCGCGCTGTTCCCGCAACCAGCGGAGCTGAGCGGAAAACGACGCGTAGCCAAGGGTCGACGGAGCCGGTTCGTCGGTTGGCGGCACGCCGTCAAGCTCGCCGTAGGGTGAATGCTCGGCGCTCAGCGGTAGCCATTGGTGATCAATGCCCGGAATCTGGCCGGCCAGGCGCGCATACGACATGTCACCACCGTTGGTGATCCCGTTGGGGTGCAGGGTCACGCCGGTCACCGACCGGCTGGGACGTAACCGTTGTGCGGCCAAGAGGACAAGACTCGTCGAGTCGTAGCCCCCGGACAGGTCAGCCGTGGGTGACTCGGCCGCGTCCACCCGAACCGCCACGGCTTCTGCCAGCGTGGCGCGCAACCGAGCCGCGTGATCACCGTGTGCGGGACGGGGACGCCACACGGGTACACACCGTGAACGGCCAGCCGAGCTAGCTCGTCAGCCGAGATACCGCACGGCCCAAGAACAGCCAGGGCACGACGGCGGGTGTGTGCGGTGCGCACCTCGTGCGCGAGCCACTGACCGTGAAGCCAGGCGCCCGGAACCGTGCGCCATAGATTCCGGACACCGACCGGCACTCGCGTCGTGGCTGCTCTACCCCTAAACCCCCCGAACCACAACACCCGTTTTCTCCTTTGTGTGACATGTGTGGTGCCCGCTTTCAATCGCGAAGGCGGGCACCACACATGTCCGGGTCAGTTGTAAATGTGACGCTTGCCCTCTTGGGTCGAGTTACCACTGCCCAACGTCAAGTCGGCCGCGTCACCGAGGTCAATGACCAACTCTAGATCCTCGCATACCTCGTTCGGTTCGTCGTGCACCTGTTCCTACCTTTCCGTCCGCTACGGGGAAGTTTCTCTGCGATCTACCCTGCACATTCCGGGCCACGGTGGACACCGGCGACCGAGTGAATCTGTGCGGCTTCCCCTCATTGTGGGCTTGCGATCAGTCGTGGTTGGTCAGGTGCCGTAGGGATGAGCGGCCCTGGCGTGTCGCAGGGCGTGCGCCCACCAGGCCAGCTGGTCGAGCAGGACTCCAGCCGCCGTGTTGGCCGCCTCAGGGTCGCGGGGCACCCCGTGCTCGTCGAAGCGTTCGTGCGCCCCGTGGAAGCTCACCGTCTCGCGGATCGTCACCGCATGGAGTTCGGCGAACACGGCGCGAAGTTGCTCGACCGCGCGGAGCCCGCCGGACAGGCCGCCATAGGATACGAAGCCGACCGGCTTGGCGCGCCATTGCGGGCCGAGCGAGTCGATCGCGGTCTTCAGCGGTCCGGGATAGCCGTGGTTGTACTCGGGAGTGACGATGATGAACGCGTCGGCCGCGCCGATCCGAGAGGCGAAGTCCGCGCTGGGGATCGGGGTGTCGGCGAGGTCGATAACGTCGACGGTGACGTCGTCGCGCTGCTTGGCCTGGCCGACGAACCAGCCGGCTACGACGGGCCCGAACCGGCCCGCGCGGACACTGCCCACGATCACCGCGAGCGCATAGGTCGTTGTCATTGGTTCCATGGCAGCGAGGCTATGACCTCAACTATCCTTGAGGTCAAGATGAGAGGTGATCATGGAGCAGTCAGCGTGGGACCGGGCCGAGCTCACCGTCGGGCAGCTTGCCGCGCGCAGCGGTGTGGCGGTTTCAGCGCTGCACTTCTACGAGCGCCAGGGTCTGATCAGCAGCCGGCGCACCTCGGGCAACCAGCGTCGCTACCCGCGAGACGCGCTTCGGCGAGTGGCGCTGATCCGCATTGCCCAGCGCGTCGGGATCCCACTGGCTGACGTGGCCGCCGTGCTTGCGCTGCTACCTGATGGCCGCACGCCCACCCGCCACGACTGGCAACAAATATCCCAATGCTGGCAGGCCGAGCTTGACCAGCGAATACGCCATCTCCAGCAGCTCCGGGACGATTTCACCGACTGTATCGGGTGCGGTTGCCTGTCCATCGACCGCTGCCGGTTGGCGAATCCCCATGACCAGCTCGGCAAACACGGCCCAGGCCCCCGGCGGCTGCTCGAGCCCAACTGCACCCCTCACTGACCGTTCACGGACGGTGCCGGTTCCGATCGGGTCAACCGATGCGAGCGCAGTGCGTCGGCGGCCGCGCGAAGTTGCGTGACTTGGTGGGGATCCAGGCACATGACCTCGCGCAGGAGCACGTCGTCCACCCGAGTGACCACCTCGGTCCAGCGACCGGCTGCCAGCCACTCGTCGAGCATCGCGCTCGATGGTCGCAGGCGTTCCCAGGCTGTCTGCAGGTCAGCCGGGACCGGCACTGGGAGCATGGCCGCCTCGCGCGGCTCCATCTTGAGGATGCCGCCACCGTAAGAACGGCCGAACACCTCAGCGCCGAGCAAAGAGACGCTGTTCAGGGACACGAGCGGCAAGGCCGACCGGGCGATCCGCAGCGCGCCCGGTAGCAGCCGAACTCCATGCATCGAATTGACGAAGTTCGCCCCGGCGGTATTGGCGATCAGCCGGGGATAGCGATGACTCATGTAGGTGAAGAAGAGGTCCGGCGGTGACACAGCTGTTGGCCGCCACCACGGGGAGCGGACGGTGCATTTGTAGGCCTCGTGCACCGCTTGCTCCCGCCCCCGGGCGAGATATGCCGCCAGCGCTTTCGATCGGTCATTCGCCGCGGGATGGAGCAGCCACACCCGCTCACCGTGATCGCGCAGTTCGGTCCAACGCTGCGCGGAGAAGGCCAGGCTCCGGAGGTGTTTCGTCCCGGGTGGGCAGACCTTGATCACGTGTCGGTCTTCGATGAGCTGGTACCGCACGCGCGTCTGCTCCGTCAGCGTGAAATAGCTGTTCGCCCCCGTCACCGTGCCCAGCTCGGGTTTACCGTAGCTGGACAGTGGCGTGAAGTGCTCGGCGCTCACGGCCTTGAACAAACGCCGTTGCCGGTTCGGCAGCAGCAAATCGGTCCACTTTCCGCTGTCCGCGGGCGTGACGCTCAGGTTGGTCATGGGCCGGATGTCGGCGAGGTCGGCGGCGCCCGGCAGGCAGTAGAGCGAGAAAGCGTCGCAACCACCGCTGCCACCCGCCAGTACCAGAACCACCTTCTCGGTCGCGTCCTGGAACTGCAACCGCTCGAAGAGCACCAGATGCACTTGTTCGAAACGCCGCCGCAGCCACCCGCGGATCGGCTCGGCATACCCCACGGTCAGCAGCTCGGCGGGCAGCACCATCGCCAGTCGCCCGTCCGGCTTGAGGAAGCCGCAGGCGTGGACGAGCAGCGCAGCCCAGGACGAGGCCAGACCGGACAGCCGGACGTGTTGGCGCAGCGCGGCCTGCCGCGACTTCGCTCGTGCCTGCCCGATCTGGCGCTGGTAACGGACGAAAGGCGGGTTGCCGATTACCGCGTCCATGGCGGGCAGCGGCGCACCCGGCTGCTCCGGGGTGGCGACGTCGAAGAAGTCCGCGGCCAGCAGGTGCGCGTCAAGCCCCTCGGATTCCAGGACGGTGCGCGCCTGCTCCAGCGAGGCCGCGTGCAGATCCACTCCGAAGAGGTGTTCGGCCAGGGTGGCGTCGTTCTGGCCCAGTGTGCGCAACCGTCGACCCGCCGACAGCAGGAACGCCGCTTCGCCGCAGGTCGGGTCCAGAATCCGGGCGTCGGAGTCCCCGCCGACCGCCCAGTCGGCCAGGTAATCGGTGATCTCCGGGGGAGTGAAGAACGCACCGCGCTGCTTGCGGAGGGCGGGACTGTCCCCGGGTCGGGTCATGGCGAGATGGTATGGCGAGGGTCTGACAATACTGGCGGCGGAGCGCTCACGAGGTACTGAGCGCGATCAGAAAGGAACGCGCCCAGCGCCCCACGTCGTGGGTCATCACCTGCCGGCGCAGGGCCCGCATCCGCTTGCGCCCCTCCTCAGGATCGAGGGTGATGGCCGCCTCGATGGCATTCTTGATGCCATCGAGGTCATGCGGGTTCACCAGGAACGCGCTGGTCAGCTCGGCCGCCGCGCCGGCGAACTCGGACAGCACCAGCGCGCCGCGCAGGTCGTTGCGGCAGGCCACGTACTCCTTGGCGACCAGGTTCATGCCGTCGCGCACGGGGGTGACGAGCATCACGTCTGCGGCCAGGTACAGCGCGGTCAGCTCGCTGCGCGGTATCGATTGGTGCAGGTAGTGCACCGCGGGGTGGCCCACCCGGCCGAATTCACCGTTGATCCGGCTGACGGCCTGCTCGATGTCGTTGCGCATCCGCTGGTAGTGCTCCACCCGCTCGCGTGACGGGGTGGCCAGCTGCACCATGACGACGTCCTGGGCGCGGATGCGGTTCTCGGCGTACAGCTCTCCCAGCGCGCGCAGCCGCACGTCGATGCCTTTGGTGTAGTCCAGCCGGTCCACCCCGAGCACGATGGTCGTGGGATTGCCCAGTTCCTCGCGGATCCGCGAGGCGCGCTGGCGGATCGACCGGCTGCGGGCCTGCTTATCGAACGCGACGGAGTCGATGGAGATCGGAAAGGCCCCGACCTGGACGGTCCGGTCGCCGACGGTGACCTGGCCGGGTTTGGTGCCCACGCCCACCGCGCTCTTGGTTGCCGACATCCCGGCCAGCCGGCGGGCCAGGAACAGGAAGTTCTGCGCGCCACCGGGCAGCTGGAACCCGACCAGGTCAGCGCCGAGCAGGCCGCGGATCAGCTCGGTGCGCCAGGGCAGTTGCATGAACAACTCCACCGGCGGGAACGGGATGTGCAGGAAGAACCCGATCCGCAAGTCCGGCCGCAGTTCCCGGAGCATGCGGGGCACCAGTTGCAGCTGGTAGTCCTGCACCCAGACGGTCGCCCCGTCGCCCGCGACCTTGGCGGTGGCCGCCGCGAAGCGTTCGTTGACCTTCAAGTAGGCGTTCCACCAGTGTCGATGGAACGCCGGGGGAGCCACCACGTCGTGGTAGAGCGGCCATAGTGTCGCGTTGGAGAAGCCCTCGTAGTAGTCGGTGAGTTCCGCCGCGGACAGCGGCACCGGATGCAAGGTGATGCCGCCCTCGGTGAAAGGCTCCGCCTCGGTGTCGGGCACGCCCGGCCAGCCGACCCACGCGCCGCTGCGCGAGCGCAGGAACGGCTCCAGCGCGGTGACCAGCCCGCCCGGGCTGGACTTCCAGCGTTGCGTGCCATCGGGCAGGCGTTCCAGGTCCACCAACAACCGGTTGGCCACCACCACGAAATCCGCTCCGGTGGTCGCGGTGCTGGTCGCCTCGGCCATGGGTTGTCCTCCCCGTCCACACCGTTACCCACCGAGATTAGCGGCGCGGCCCCCTACAGTGACGTGGGGAGACGTGCGGAACCCGGTGCCCTTACCATGGCTGTCGCACCCGCCGGCGTAGCTCAACTGGCAGAGCAACCGCCTTGTAAGCGGTAGGTTCGGGGTTCGAGTCCCCGCGTCGGCTCCGGTTTGACCAGGGAAAACACGTTCTTGTATGGATCTTGAACTGTCCGCGTGACATCACTCGTGACGCGAATCGTGTTAGCCTGCGCTCCATGACGCGATCATCAGCGGCTCCCGAGCGCGTTCGGGGCGGCATCGATGAGCTGCCGAGCGGGGCGCTACGGGTCCGCGTCTATGCCTGGCTCGACCCGGTGAGCAAGCGGCGGCACTATTTGACCGAGCTCATCGCCGCCGGACCCGGGGCCGACAGACGAGCGCGCGCTGCCCGCGACCGGTTGATCAGTCAGGTCGAGGAGCGCCGGAATCCGCGAACCAGCGCCACGGTGGATCAGCTACTTGAGCGCTACCTTGACCAGTTCGACGGCGCGGCCAGCACCTTGACGCTCTACCGTGGCTATGTCCGGAACCACATCTCGCCGTTTCTGGGCAAGATTAAGGTCAGCGCGCTGGATGCGGACATTCTCGACTCGTTCTACGCGGAGCTACGCCGGTGCCGTGGCCACTGCTCCGGGCGCCCCTTTGTCCAGCACCGCACTGCTGTCGAACATCGTTGCGATCACCGCTGCGGTGAGCACCGCTGCCGGCCGCTGGGTGCGACGACCATCCGGCACATGCATTTCATCCTGTCCGGCGCCTACAAGCGCGCGGTGCGCTGGAAGTGGGTCACGGTCA
>JBOHFJ010000088.1:0-15485 GCA_050699655.1 Pseudonocardiaceae bacterium | reverse complement strand
TCCGCAAGCTGGTCGGCCTCTTCCGTGATAGCACACTCAACATAGGTCGGGCTCAGCTTCTGTTCACCACTCACGATGCGTTCCTGCTCGCCCCGGTGGCAGGCGAGCCAGGGTTGGAGCGAGATCAGGTGTGGTTCGTCGAAAAACATCCGGACGGAGCGTCTGAGCTTTACCCGCTCACGGACTTCAAGCCACGCAGGGAGCACAACCTTGCACGTCGTTATCTGGGTGGGGCGTATGGAGCCGTTCCGATTCTCGATGGGTTCGACCTGCCCAGCTCTCATGTCGCCACTGACTGACGGTTCCCGGTGAACGGTCGAGGTCCTCGTCGGGCGAGGCGACCTCCGTTTCGCGAGCCACGGCTGCGGCTGCTGGTCGTCTGCGGTGGAGAACGCACTGAACCAGATTATTTCCTGGGATTGAAAGCTTTCCTAAGAAACCCGGCGGTGCAGGTAAAGATCAAGGCGAAGGTTCGGGCACCGAAGGACCTCGTCAACTACGCTCGGTCCATCGCTCCGGAGGGTGGGGACGAGTTCGACGAGGTATGGTGCGTCGTCGACTCCGATGAATTTGACCTTGAGCCAGCCGTAGCGATCGCCGCCAAGCTGAATGTGCGACTTGCGGTGTCGAATCCGTGTTTCGAGCTGTGGTTGTTACTGCACCATCAAGACTGCGCAGCGCCTTTGTGCGACACGAAGGCCGTCCTGCGACAATTAGCGAAGCAGGTGCCTGGGTACCAGAAGAATGGTCTACGGTTTTCTGACTTCAAGGAGGGCGTGATGGACGCACTACGGCGAGCGGAACGCCTCGACCCGACCGGCTGTGACCACGGATGCGATCCGTCCAGCGGAGTCTGGAAGCTGGTTTTCCTGATCATGGAAGGTCGTCAGATACCCTGAGCGGTCGTCACGGGCGGAGCCTTGGAGGAGGATTGACGAAGCAGCCGTTTGTGTACGATTCACTAAGGAAGCTTGCTCGCGACGCTCGGGATCTATTTGGAGAATCCGTCCAGGGCGGCAAGGCTCGATACAATACAGAGCGAGACGCCAAGATTAGCAGCCTAGACTCTTTCAGTGATGCGGTTATTGCGATTCGATCCTTGCCTGGAATCCTTGAATTCATCGGTGAGGATCACATGGCGACAGTAGCGCTTCAGTCGTTTACGACAGCTTGGAGCGCGCCGTTGATCAGTCGATCGACGGCGCCGTTGACCAAGCCTGGAAGGAATTCGAGCAAGAGAGTCGTCATCCTCAGTGGCGTTACCTATCGGCATGCTACCTGCAGAACTTCTTTAGCGTCGAGTCACAGATCGAGCTTGCTAGTGAAATCACCATCCATCACCGAAATTCGTACAACCTGAGAACTGAGGGCCGGAGTGACTTCCAGGTCAAAAATTTTCACGATGACTGGCACGGTGAGCAGCACCTCCTCGTGGTGGAAGAGCGGGTAGCCAAGCGCCCTGAAAACTTCTTGCTCGGCGGCACAGGGACACACTATCCGGTGACCCTGAGATCCCTTCGCGCGCTCCGATTGGCAAAAGAGGGCGATGTTCACATCGCAGGCGAGCGCACGCTGAGAAAAATCCAGACGACGCGTCCCGTCGGCGCCGGTTTTCCGCCCAACGCTGGAATTGCGACGCACGGGACCACGGTGCGTCGCCTTGGTGACGCCTATTCGCTAACTGCGCAGGACATCGAACATGTCCGTAATGTCTATGTTCAAGTGTGTCGCTTAGACGAACTGGGCGCGCCGTTTCCCTACCACCTAGACTTGGCGCTGCAATTCTTTGAGTCAAGCTACGACCGCGTACCCGCACGTGACGATATCAAGGTGGTTGACCTCATCACAGCAGCCGAAGCCTTGCTGGTAAGCACGCAGGACAGCACGTTCCGTCTAGCCTTCCGTCTTGCTCGGCTACTTGGGCGTGACGATGGAGAACGGACGGCCACGTTCGATGCGATTCGCGGTTTCTACGATGCGCGGAGCAAAGTCGTTCATGGAGCGAAGATCAAGCCAAAACAAGAGAAATTCTCCTCAAACTACCCAGCCTTGAGAAACCGTGTTCGCGAACTTATCCTCGGATTTATTCATCTGGCGCTCAACAGTCGAACCGATTATCC
Source organism: Pseudonocardiaceae bacterium (assembly GCA_050699655.1). Lineage (GTDB taxonomy): Bacteria > Actinomycetota > Actinomycetes > Mycobacteriales > Pseudonocardiaceae. The sequence continues at coordinate 13,365 of JBOHFJ010000088.1, read as the reverse complement.
TGAATCCTATTTTTCAGGTGGGTCTCTGGATTCCGATCTGCTCAGCGATGCAAAGACGAACGCTTTACGGCACGCCATGAAAATTACGAAAAATCTGTGACACGACCGACCCCACGTCAATGCTGCGGCAGCCTGTCTAGATGCCCCTCGATCCGTTGTGGGAACGAATCGCAGTCAGCCCCAGGGACCGAGGATCTCTAGGCGGCCGGTCAGTCCAGTACCACACGTTCAGTGCCACCGTCGAACGCGGCGGTGATCTCCAAACGGCCACCGATCGCGTCGAGGTATCAGGCGAGCAGCTCGATTGTCGCGACCGCCCCGTGCTCGATATGGCTGACCCGGGCCTTCGACACACCCATCCGCTGCGGCCACGTCGACCTGGCGCAGCCCGGCCCGTTTGCGCTGCTCGACCAGCCGCCGCAACACCAGCCCGCGGCGCAGCTGCTCGACGCGCCGCACGCGCTCCTCGGTGCTGCCGAGCACGTCGCCCAACTCCGCGCTCACCTCGTCCCACGTGTGCCACTCGGTCACGACTCCACCTCCTTGATCCACTGTTCGTATCGATGCTCGGCGAGGGCCACAGCTCGCCCGTACCAGCGCTTCCAGTCACCCGCCTTGTCTCCGGCCACCAGCAGGACCGTCCGGGTCGCCGGATCGAAGGCGAACAGGATCAGGATCTCACTCGCACCCGCCGACCCCGTGTCACGTCTGTCATCGCTGCGTCGATGGCACCGCAGGTTGTCAGCTGGCCGCGAACCGGGTACACCCGTAGTGGACGGGTTGGGGGCGCGGCGCTGTGCGGTGGTTTCGGAAATCTGGGGTGGCGGCGGTCGTGGTGGCCTTGCTGAGTGCGGCCACGGGTGCCGCGTCCTGCTCGCCGCCGTCGGCTGCCGGCCCGTGCACGGTGACGACAACGGCCAACGTGGCGGTGCCGATGCGCGATGGCACCATACTGCGTGCCGACGTGTACCGGCCAGCAACCGCCAGTGCCGTTCCGGTGATCTTGATGCGCACACAGTACGGCAAAGCGGACGCCCAGGTCGAGCCCTCGCGTTACCAGCGCCCGGGCTGGTTCGCCGCGCACTGCTATCTGGTGGTCGTGCAGGACATCCGGGGGCAGGGCGCCTCCGGGGGCACGTTCTCGGAATTCACCAACGACCGCGACGATGGCTATGACAGCGTCGAGTGGGCCGCGAGACTGCCCGGATCGTCCGGCAAGGTCGGCATGTACGGCTCGTCCTACGTCGGCGCGACGCAGTGGCTGGCCGCCGAGACCGCGCCACCGCATCTGACCACGATCGTGCCTACCAATACCGCATCGGACTACGACGACGGCTGGACCTACGAGAACGGCGCGTTCCGGCTGAACTTCATCGAGCCGTGGGCGATGGACACGATCGCCCGGTCCGCGGCCAGGAATCGCGGTGACACCACAGTCGCCCAGCAACTCACCCAGGACGGCAGGAACATCGCCCACTGGCTGCGATATGTTCCCTACCGCGATTTTCCACCGTTGCATCCCGGTGACCCGACTGTCGCGCCGTATTTCTCTGACTGGATCGCCCACCGCACCGACGGCCCATACTGGCGGCGGTGGGCGCCACAGCGGCACTACTCCACGATCACAATCCCGGTGCTGGACATCGAGGGCTGGTACGACGCGTTCCTCGCCGGTGGCGTGCGCAACTTCACCGGCATGGTCAGCACCGGCGGGTCAGCGTTGGCCCGCGCCAACCAGCGGATCGTGATCGGTCCCTGGGATCACATTGGCTGGGGCCGCCCCGACAGCATCGAGGCGCCGATGCTCAAGCGGATCGGACCGGTCGGCGACTCCCCCGTCAACAAGCTGATGCTGGCATGGTGGGACCATTTCCTGAAAGGTGTCGACAACGGGGTGAGCAACGGCCCGACGGTCAACTACTTCGAGATGGGCGCGAACGTCTGGAAAACCGCGCCGGCCTGGCCGCTGCCCGGCACGCGCTGGACAAACTACTATTTGTCCAGCGGTGGGCACGCCGCATCGGCACGGGGTGACGGCCAGCTGGTCACCACAGCTCCGGTTGCCGGGCAACAACCGGATACCTACGACTACGACCCCCGCAACCCCGTGCCCAGCGTGGGCGGGCATTCCTGCTGCGCGGCGCCGGGCGGCTCCCAGGGGCCCTACGACCAGCGCTCCGTCGAGCGGCGAGCTGATGTGCTGGTGTACACCACCCCACCGCTGGCCACCGACACCGAGGTGACCGGGCCAATCAGTGTCACGCTCTACGCCAGCTCCTCAGCCCCCGACACCGACTGGACCGCCAAACTGGTCGACACACACCCCGACGGCACCGCCGTCAACCTCAACAACGGCATCCAGCGGGCCAGCTTCCGGGAGTCGAGCAGCGCGCCGACGCCAATCGAGCCGGGCACGGTCTACCAGTACACGATCACCGTGTGGCCGACGAGCAACCTGTTCCGCGCCGGCCACCGGATCCGCCTGGAGATCTCCTCCAGCGACTTCCCGCAGTTCGACCCGAACCCCAACACCGGGTCGTGGCTGGGGGACAGCACCGCGACGCAGCTCGCCCACCAAACCGTCCTGCACGACGCCCAGCACCCCTCAGCGCTGGTCCTGCCGGTCATCCCGGCGTCGGCGTCAGGCAAGGCCAGCACCACGTTCCCGATCACAACCCGCCAGTGACCTCAGCGCGGCTACGCCGCAAGAACCTCGATCAGTGGCAGTACCCGGGGAAACGAGCTGGGCTCCGCCCTGCTTGACTGGCGGGCCGGCAAATCCCGGATCAGGCTCGATCCACGAGGACAGAGGTGAGCACCGATGCACCGCATTGACCCCGCGTTCTTCGATGACGACGAGGTGCGCGCCGCGCTGGCCGCCCGCGACATTGGCGCGCTGTACCGCCTGCTGCGGCGCGTCGGAGTGAGCCAACGCCGGATCGCGGACCTGACCGGCCAATCCCAGTCCGAGGTGAGCGAGATCCTCCACGGCCGGCAGGTGCTGAACGTGCGAGTGCTCGAGCGCATCGCCGACGGGCTCGGCACATCCCGGGCGCGGCTGGGCGTGAGTTACGGTGAACACACACCGGACACGCCTTCGGTCAAGAAGGAGGTGGACGAGAACGTGAAACGCCGCATCCTGCTCGCCACCACCATGACCGCGAGCCTGGACCAAGCCTTTATGGGGCTGAGTGAGCTCGCGCTGCAGGCCGGGCAACCGCTGCCCTCGCGGCTGAGCATGTCCCAGGTGCACACCGTGCGGACGGTAACCGAGCGATTGCGCGGTGTCGCACGGTACTACGGCGGGCAAGCCGACATATTCGGCGCCGAAGTGGCTCTCTACACACGGTGGCTGGAAGTGCCCGCGCCCGACGCGGTACAAGCGCAGCTTCGTGCCGCGCTGGCCGAGCTGCATATCGAGGCGGGATGGTGCCATTATGACTCGGGACTGGACGGGACGGCCTACTTCACTCGCGCCCTGCGATTGGCCAGCGAGGCCGGAGACGCCTACGGGATCGCCAACGCCGCCTTCGTAGCCGGCGGAACGCTGGTCCGCAATGGGCACCCCAACTTCGCGCTAAAACTATTCCAGCTCGGGCAGGTTCGACTCCGAGTGCCTATGCCCGGGAAGTCCCCATGGGCAACCGACGACACCCGGGCGCGGACTCTCACCGCGTGGCTGAACCTGAATTCCGCGACCGCCTACGCAATCATGGGCGGCGTTGATGAGGCCACGCGCTACCTCGCCGAGGCGAACGATGGGTGGGCGCCCCGCGATGGATTCGAGCGCGCGAGCTCGGATCGCGTGAACGCGGGGATCCAGCTTGACCTGGGCCAGTTCGACACCGCCGAGCGGTTCGCCGCCAGCGCGGTGCGTACCTACGGTGAGGGCCACCGCAAGGACCGCACAACGGCACAGCTCATCCTCGCCGAGGTATACGTTCGGACGGGAGAGCCCCAGGGGTTGACCCTGGCCCGCCAGGCCATCGACGGGACGAGCGCCCTGCAATCCGTCGCAGTGCGCCGGCAACGACTGATACCACTGGCCACCGCGCTGGAAGCCCGACCTGGCAGTGACGCCCGGGACCTGGCTCGGGCGGCCCGGCAACTCGCCACGACCCGCATCTAGCGGTGAGAGAACGACACGCGGCCGGCCCGGTCTGAGGAGGAAGAGCATGACGCTGTATCTGCTGTCCGTGCACTACGTCGAGGGCCAGCAACCCCCGGCGCCGGAGGTGATGAAGGAGCTGTACAAGGCGGTCACCGCCTTCAATGACGACCTCAAGGCCAGCGGCGGGTGGGTTTTCGCGGGCGGATTGCACACCCCCGACGTGTCCACCGTGGTTCAACCCCGGGGCGAGGAGATCCTCGTGACCGACGGCCCGTTCGCGGAGAGCAAAGAACAGCTCGGCGGGATCTGGATCATCCGGGCCGAAGACCTCGACGCCGCGCTCGAGCTGGCCAAGCGCGCCACCCTCGCCTGCCGGGCGCCAGTTGAGGTACGGCCGTTCCAGGACGAGCCAGCGGCCTGATGGCCACCAGAAAAGGCTGGATCATGGCTTGCGGCCGACACCACCGGCGATGCAATGCTGGACGGGGTGCAGCGGCGTGAGCTGTGGCCCGTCGGGCCACCACTGAGCGCACAGGGTGAGGCCGGGCTCCAGCAGTTCGAGGCCGCAGAACATGGCTTGGATCTCGGTCCGAGTCCGGAACCACCCGCAGCCGAGCGGGCTGCGCAGGAAGACCTGTTCGATCCTCCGGGCGAGCGGGCTGTACTCGCTGGTCTCCGGGTCGAGAAAGTGGCTGATCCCCACATAGGAGCCCGCGGGCAGCGCGTCGATGTACTCCCGCATGAGGTCGGCCGGGCTGCGGGTGCCGTTGTAGTGGTGCAGTGTCCCGTTCTGCAACAACGCGATCGGCTCGGAGAAGTCGAGGTGCTTGCGGACGGTTTCGTTGTCAAGGATGTGGCGTGGCTCGAAGATGTCGGCGTCAATGAGGTGGGTCTGGTCGTTGTCCTGGAGCAGCGCGCGACCGTACGCGACGACGACAGGGTCGTTGTCGACGTAGACCACGCGCGCCTCCCGTTGGATGCGCTGGGCGATCTGGTGGGTGTTCTCCGCCGTCGGCAAGCCTGAGCCGCAGTCGAGGAACTGGGTGATTCCGGCTTCGTAGGCGAGGAATCGGACCAGGCGGATCAGGAACATCCTGTTGTCCCACGCGATCTGCGTCGCCTCCGGCGCCACCAGCAGGATCTGCCGGAGGAGCTCGCGGTCGACTTCGTAGTTGTCCTTCCCGTTGAGGGCCGCGTCATACCCCCTGGCAATGCTCGGCTTGGTGATGTCTATGCCTGGCGTGGCATCGCCGGAAGACGAGGGGCTGGTGCTGTGCATCAGGGACCTCACAGAGCGGTGCGGGGCAGAAGGTGATGGGGTGAGGGTATGAGCACGGGCAGGTGGGGCAACCTTCGGGGCTGGCCCTCGCCACGATTTAGTCCAGGCCGGCTGACTGGAACACCTCGATCGCCAGCGCTGACCAGTCCAGGTCGCCTCGACCCTTGTTGACCGACGTGGTGAAGCGGTCCAGGACCAGGTTGGCGATCGGCATCGGCACCTCCAGTGCGCCCGCGGCGGCCAACAGCAGCCGCGCGTCCTTGCGGCCCAGCCGCAGGCCGAATCCAGGCGGACTGAACGTCCCGGCGACAATGGCGGCGCCGTAACCCTCGTAGGCGTTGGCCATCACCGGGGTCGTCGTCAGCACCTCGGCGGCCAGTGCCCTGGGCACGCCGTGCTTCTCGGCGAAGGCGAGCGCCTCGGCGATCGCTTCCATCGCGCTCATCAGCAGGAAATTGCCGGCCAGCTTCACGGCGTTCGCGCTGGCCGGGTCCGCACCCAACTCGAACACGGTCGAGCCGATCGCCTCCAGCAGCGGCCTGGCACGCTCACGGTCACCCGGCGCACCGGCCGACAGCACGATCAGTTGGCCGGCTTCAGCCCGATCTGGCCGGCCGAACACCGGCGCGGCGACATAGCCGCAGCCGTGGCTGGCCAATCGGGTGCTAGTCGTCGGCGCGATGGTGCTCAGTGACACATGCAGGCCGCCCGCTCCGAGCTTATCCGCCAGCCCGGCGGTGGCCTGCTCGACCGCGTGGTCGTCGGCGAGCATGCTCAGCACGATCCCGCCGGGTTCGGCGACCTCGGCCGGCGTCGGCGCCAGGCTCACTCCCCCAAGTTCCAGCAGCGGTTGGGCCTTGGAGACAGTGCGGTTGTAAACCCGCAGCCGGTAGCCAGCCCGCGCGAGGTTGCGCGCGATCGGAAGCCCCATGTTGCCCAGGCCGACGAACCCGATGCTCTCATCCACGTGCTGGCCCCTTCCCGAGTGAGCGCCCGACCTCATTCTGGTGGTCCGCCGGTCCCTCAGCGACCACAGTCCCGACCTCAACGAGCACCAGCTGACCACGGAGCGAACAGAATCGATCACCAAAAGTTATGTTACGTGGACAACGTACCCCTCAAACGGGGGATCATTGCACAGGTTGAGCAGAAATAATCACCAGGAGTGATTTTACGGTGAGTAACAATGAACCCGAGTGGTACTCCCCTGACGAGCTATCGTCGTTCTGTGACGAGGGTGGATCAGGCCGTGCTGGATCAAACCGAGCTGGCCGAGGAGCTGATGACGGCCATGGCCGCGCTGCGGCGCCTGGTGCGCCGGAGGCTGCCCTCGGCGGAGGCCGGGCCACCATTGCGCGGGGCGCATGTGGAGCTGCTGCAAGTCATCAACAAGCAGCCGGGCATCGGGATCGCGTCGGCGGGACGCGCCTTACACCTGGCGGCCAACTCGGTGAGCACGTTGGTCAACCAGCTCATCGACATCGGGATGCTGGTGCGCCAGACCGCCCCCGACGATCGCCGCGCCGCGCGGTTGTGGCTGACCGAGAAGGCCACGCAGCGGTTGGCGGCGTGTCACCAGGTCCGCATCGACTTCATCACAGACGGCGTGGCGAAGCTCTCCGGCGCCGATCGCCAGGCGCTCAACCAGGCGCTTCCCGCGCTACGCGCGCTGCTGGTCGCGCTCGACGTCACCGAGGCGCGATGACCGCCGCGCGCCGACGAGGTCGGACACCTGCCACATCGAGGCGTACTTCCCGCCGGTGCTGAGCAGGTGGTCGTGCGAGCCGATTTCGGCGATCCGGCCGCGGTCGAGCACGACGATCCGATCGGCGGAGCGCGCGGTGTGCAGGCGGTGGGCGATGACGATGGTGGTGCGATTGCGCGCAAGGCGCCGCATCGCTTCCGCTACCCGCGCCTCGCTGACGAGGTCCAGATTGGAGGTCGCCTCGTCGAGCAGCAGCACGGTGGGATCGATGTGTTCCGCGCGGGCCAGCGCGATCAGCTGCCGCTGCCCGGCCGACAGCGATCGGCCGCGCTCCGCTATCTGGTGCAGGTAACCGCCGGGCAAGGTGGCAATGAAGTCGTGCGCGCCGACCGCGCGGGCGGAGGCCTCCACCTCGGCGTCGCTGGAGCGCGGCCGGCCGTAGGCGATGTTGTCCCGGATGCTCCCGGTGAACAGGAAGCCTTCCTGCGGCACGTAGCCGAGTTGGTGGCGAAATGCGCGCAGATCCAGGCGGCGCAGGTCATGCCCATCCACTCGCACGCTGCCCTCGTCGGGGTCATAGAAGCGGGCGAGCAGTTTCATCACGGTCGACTTGCCCGCGCCGGTCTGTCCCACGATCGCCACCGTCTCGCCGGCCGCGATCCGCAGGGTGATGCCGCGCAGCGCTTCGGGTGGCTTGGTATCGGTCACCGTGGGATAGGCGAAGCGCACACCGTCAAAAACGAGCTCACCGCGCAATCGTCCGGCGGGCTCGGGTCGCTCGGCGATCGGTGTCAGCGTTTCCAGCCGCATCAACTGAGCGATCCGGCCCACCGAGACCCGGGTCTGTTGCCAGGAGTCGAACACCTGAGAGAGCTGCTGGATCGGCGAGAAGAACATGTCGATGTAGAGGATGAAGGCGATCAACGCACCGGTGGTGAGCCGCCCGGAGGAAATCATTCCCGCGCCGACACCGAGGACGATCGCGTCCGCACCGGCGGAGAGGAACTGCACGAACGGAAAATACATGGCAACGAGCCGCTGCGCGGCGAGGCGGGTTGTGAGGTAGTCGCGGCCGAGCCGGTGGAATTGTTTCCTCGTCTCGTTCTCGTGGGTGAACGCCTGGGATTCGCGCACGCCGGACAGGCTCTCCTGGAAGTCCGCGTTGACGATAGCGATCCGTTCCCGCGCGAGGTCATAGCGGCGGGCCGCCGTGCGGCGGAAGACCACCGTGGCGATGGCGAGCGGCACCACGACGGTGAGCGCGCACAGGCCGAGCTCTGTGTTGATCAGCATGAGCGCGGCGCCGACTCCCGCGAAGGTGACCAGTGAGACCAACGCGGAGAGCAACCCGTTCTCGATGAGAGATTCGAACTGGTCCACATCGGTCGTCATCCGGGTCATGATCCGGCCGGCCATCTCGCGTTCGTAGTAGTCCAGCGAGAGGCGTTGCAGCTGGGCCCAAATCCGGATCCGGAGCGAGAGCATGATCCGCTCCGCGGCGCGGCCAGTGACGAAGATCTCGCCGATCTGGTCGGTCAGGTCAACCAGGATGACGACAAGGAAGATCGCGGAGGCCGCGAAAAGCACGGTCTGGGAACCGGCCGACACCCCGTTGTCCAGGCCCATCTTGATCAGGACCGGACCGGCCAGCCCGGCCAGCGCGTCGACGATCACCAGCAGCAAGCCGACCAGCAGCGGCCGCCAGAACTCGCGCAGCAGCCCGACCAGCCGGAAACTCCGCTCGGGCCGTGATTCCCGGTCGAGGTCCACGGTCGGGTGATCCCGCACCGGTGGGAGCGCGGCGACCCGGGCCAGCAGCTCGGGAGTCGGAGCGAGGTTGGCGCGCCAACCACCTCCGCCACCGCCGAGGCCTGGACCGATGCTCGGCGGGCCGATCGTGCGTGTCGGGCCGATCGTGCGTGTCGGGGCGCGTCCGGTGTTCGGGCCGCCGTGGCCACCGCTCCACGCCGAGTCGGTTCGCCGCGCGGGGCGCCCGTTGCCGCCAGCGCACGAGGGGGTCGCGGGCTGGCGTTCCAACCCGGAGATCAAGGTGCGGTAGAGGGCGCTGCAAATGAAGAGCTCGTCGTGCGTGCCCTGCTCCACAACCCGCCCCTGATCGAGCACGACGATGCGATCAGCCAGGTGCAGCGTGGAGCGGCGGTGCGCGATCAGCAGCGTCGTCCGGTTCGCCAGCACACCGCGCAGCGCGTCGTGCACGGCCTCCTCGACCGTGGCGTCGATGGCGCTGGTCGCGTCGTCGAGGATCAGGATTCGCGGGTCGCTCAGGATCACTCTGGCCAACGCGATGCGTTGCCGCTGGCCACCGGACAAGCTCAGGCCACGTTCGCCGACCATCGTGTCGTAGCCGCGCGGGAGCCGTTCGACGAAATCGTGCGCGTGGGCGATCCGGGCGGCCTCTTCGATCTGTTGGTCGGTCGCGTCCGGGCGGCCGTATGCGATGTTTGCCCGCACCGTGTCAGAGAACAGGAAGCTCTCCTCGAAGGCCACTCCAACCTGGCGGCGCAGGGAGTGCAGCGTCACGGTGCGCAGGTCGTGCCCATCGACGAGAACGGCGCCGGCGTCCGGATCATGGAAGCGGGCGACCAGCATCGCCAACGTCGACTTCCCGCCACCGCTCGGCCCGATGATCGCGACCCGCTCACCGGCGGCAATGTGCAGCTCGACGCCGCGCAGCACCGGGGTGCCCTCGGCGTGCCCGAAGTGCACGCCGGTGAAGGTGATCTCGCCCCGCAGCTCGGGCAGGGGCACCGCTTCGGGTGCGTCCGCAATGGCCGGCGGCAGGTCCAGCAACTGGAAGATCCGCTCCACCCCGGCCCGGGCCTGCTGGGCGATGATGAGCATCCCAGCGAGCTGCCGGGCTGGCGCCACGAACTGAGCGACATAGGTGGAAAACGCGAGGAACGTGCCGAGCGTGATCTCGTGGCGCAACGCCAACCAACCCCCGAAGGCGAGGATAGCGACCTGGCCGAGCGAAGGAACCGCTTCCAGCAGCGGCTGGTAGCGGGCCTGGAGCCGGACCGCGCGCATGCGCGCGCCGTAGAGCGACTTGGTAGCCTCGACGACCCGGCCAAGTTCCCGGTCCTCTTGGCCGAAGGCCTTCACCACGCGCACGCCATTGACGTCTTCGTCCACGATCTGCGCGACGTCACCTTCGCGTTGCTGGCCATCCCAGGTCGCCGGGAAAACCCGCCAGCGCATCCGGTAGGAGATCACGAAGAGCACTGGCGCAACGATCAGACTGACCAGGGCCAGCACCGGGGACAGCGCGAACATGACCCCGAGCGAGAGCAGCATGAGCAGCACGTTGCCGCTCATCATCGGCAAGAAATTGAGCATGCCCTGGACGAGCATGGAATCAGAGCTGGCTCGGGCGACGAGCTGGCCGGTCGGCATCCGACCGAGGTTGTCCAGATCCATCGTCTGCAGGTGGTCGTGCATCGCGTTGCGCAAGTCGTACTGAACTTCCAGGCCGACCCGCCCGCCGTGGTAACGGCGCAGGTAGGTGAACCCGAAGCTGGCGAGAGCGACCACGATCAGCAGCACCAGCCAGGGCCACAGCGGCGAGTCGTGGCGCAGGATGACCCCGTCGACGATCTGCCGCGCGATCAGCGGCACCAGCACCTGGCACGCGCTGCCCAGCAGCGCGCCGGTCAGCGCGAGTGCCACGTCGCGCCGGTGCTTGAGCGGGTAGCCGGCCAGCCGCCGGATCCATCCCGGCTTTCCGCGCGGGCTCAGCGGACTAGCCTGCCGAGGAGGGCGGAGGCGATGCTGATCATCACCGCGCCGGACAGGATCAGGACGCCGAAGTCGACGCCGAGCTGCGCGGGGGTGCCGATGAGCAGGCCCCGCAGGGCGTCAACCTCGTAGCCGAGTGGGTTGATGTGGTTGAACACCTTCAGCCAGCCGGGCATGAGGTCGATCGGGTACAGCGCGCTGGAACCGAAAAACAGCGGCATGGTGATGGCCTGCCCGATGCCCATCAGCCGGTCATGGGTGAGCGCCAACCCGGCGATCGTGATCGACAGGCAGCAGAAGAAGCTTGAGCCGAGGATGACGATTGCCGCCACCCCCAGCAGCTTGAGCGGGTTGTCGGTCAGTGCGACGCCGAGCAGCGCGGCGAGGATGAGGACCACCATGGCTTGGACCAGGGCGCGCACCGAGGCGGCGAAGGCCTTGGCGGTGACCAGGGCGATTCGCGGAGTGGGGGTGACCATGAGTTTGGTCAGTACCCCGGCGTCGCGTTCCCAGATGATCTGGATGCCGTAGAAAATCGCGACGAACAGGGCGGATTGGGCGAGTATCCCGGGCGCGAGGTAATCGAGATAGGGGACGTTGCCGGTGGGGATGGCCCGCAGCCGGGTGAAGGTTTCACCGAAGATCAGTAACCACAGAGCGGGTTGGATCGCGCGGGTAAACAGTTCGGTGCGGTCGTGGCGGAGTTTTTGCACCTCGACCAGGCTCATGGTGACAATCCGAGAGAACACCAGCCGAGGAAAACCAATCGGGGTCAGTTCACCCCAGTCGGCGAGCGGTACGACGAATTGCTCGGACATCGCGCATCCCTTCTCCGGAGGCGTTGCCCAACTCATCACCGGTGACGGCGCGGAACACGTCGTCGAGGGTGGCGTGGGGACCAACCCGGGCCTTGAGCTCAGTGGGTGTGCCCTGGGCGAGGATCCGGCCTCGGTGCATCAGGGCGATCCGGTCGCAGTGCTGGTCGGCCTCGTCCATGTAGTGAGTCGTGACCAGGACGGTCATCCCGGTGTTCGCGCGGACTTCGAGGATCCGTTCCCAGACGCTGGCCCGGGCGATCGGGTCCAGACCGATGGTGGGCTCGTCCAGCATCAGCAGTTGGGGCGCGTTGACCAGGGCCTGGGCGAGTTCGAGCCGACGGATCATGCCGCCGGAGTAGGTGCTCGCGGTGCGGTGGGCCACACCCGTCAAGTCGACCGATTCCAGCGCGTCGTCCACGATCCGCCGTCGCTGGGCTCGCGGTACGTCGAACAGGCGGGCGAACAAGGCCACGTTCTCCCGGCCGGTCAGTTGCCCGTCGGCGGACAATTGCTGCGGCACGTACCCGATCAGTCGCCGCACGCCCAGCTTGTGGCGGGCCACATCCACCCCGAAGACCTCGATCACCCCGACCGAGGTCGGCAGCAGTGTTGTGATCATGCGGATCGCGGTGGTCTTGCCGGCGCCGTTGGGCCCGAGTAAACCGAACACCGTCCCAGCGGCGACATCGAGATCAATCCCGTCGACCGCGACCGTATCCCCGAAGCAGTGCCGGATCCCGCTGCCTCGAACGGCCAACGGAGCGCTCAGCGTGGTCATCGACCCTGCCCCGAATCGACCTGCACCAGATCGCCCTGGCCCGGATCGAGGGCGACCAGCAGCGTGCGCAACGCGGGCAATGCCTGGTTGAGTGCCTCGCGCTCGACGGCGGACAGCTCCGCCACGACCCCCGCTATGAGCTCCATGCGGGCCTGACGCCCCGCCGCCAAGCGCTGGCCCGCAACCTCGGTCAACCACAACCGCGCGGCGCGACGATCCCCCGGATCGGTGTCCCGCACCAGCATCCCCAGGTCGATGAGCTGGTCGACCAGCGTGCTCACCGTGTTGGCCGCCAGGTGCAGGACCCGCCCGGCCGCCGTGATCCCGATGCCCGGCTGCCTCTCGATCACCTCCATCAGCTCCAGCTGCGCGCCTCGCAGCGGTGGCCCGGGCACCACCAGCCGCAGCCGCCGGCGCACCAGGCGGCGCAGCGCCGTGACAGTCGCCATCAGCTCATCACCCAGCACGATCGACTCAAGGTTCGTCACACGACGAAGATACGTCTGATTAGGAGCTAATCGCAATAGAAGGTAAATGTGGTCAGTCAGCGACTGTGAGTCATCGACCGCCGCGTCGTTTCACCGCCCCAAATCCCAACAGCGGACCGGGCGATCGAGCTCCCACCCACATGATCGTCGTTTGCGTGCCGCCAGCGACATGTCGTGTCGTTTCTGACACACAAACCACGATCATCCTGCACCGACGGTCACGTCACCCACCCTCAGGCGGTCACGGATCATGTGCGCCGCACGTTCACCGTCCGCAAACACGCCACCCTCGCGGCCCTGCGCCGGGACGGATCGCCTCGCATCAGCGGCACTACCGCTTGCACGCACCGCCGCACGTCGAGCCCCGCCTGCGCTGGGGTTCCCGAACTCAACAGCAACGCTGTCGTGCTTGGTCAGCACAGCTCTGCTG
>JBOHFJ010000087.1:0-15494 GCA_050699655.1 Pseudonocardiaceae bacterium | reverse complement strand
GCTCAGCGGGGCTATCAACGTACCTTTTACCCCGCTGAGCCCGCTGAATGCGGGGGTTGTGGGTCTTGGAAGGTATATGTAGGGTTTGCGGGGTGCGGACTACACATGCGCTGGTGCAGGTGGCGATGGTTCTGGTGGGGGATGCTGGGGGGCGGCACTGGGGTTACGAGCTATCCAAGCAGAGCGGCGTCCGCTCCGGCGTGCTGTACCCGATGCTGACCCGAATGCTCGACGAGGGCTGGGTCGAGGACGGGTGGGAGGACCCGACCACCATCCGCGACAAGCGCCCGCCCCGGCGCTACTACACGCTCACCAGCGAAGGCAAGCTGGGGGTCGGCGCGGTTCTCCGGGACGCCAGCCACGACCCGCGGTTCGCCGGAGTCCTCACGGCGGCCCGCCTCGCCCCACGGATCACCGGTCTGGCCTGGAGGTTCGCCTGATGGTCGAGCTGCTAGAAGCTATCGCATCCTGGCGAAGCGCGGTCCTGGTCCCCGCCGTGTTCGGGTTCGCCCCGGGAGCCTGCCTGCGGCTGATCGTTCGCGCCTATCCCCGCGACGACCCACGCCGGGCCGAGCTGAAGGCGGAGCTGTACGTGCTGCCCTGGTGGGAGCGACCCCTGTGGGTCGCCGAACAGCTGGAAGTCGCGCTGTTCGAGGGCCTGCCCCACCGCCTACGCAGTCGCCGGGATAAGGGTGCACTCCGGGCGGAGCCTGATGAGCCACCCGCGCAGGATCTTGAAAGGTTCGTTGGACTCTTCTGACGTCTGAATGGGGTCGCAAAGATGCCATCCGATTCGCCTCAACAACCGGCGCCACGCTGGAGCGGCTGGAACCTGCTGCTCCTGGTGCCGCTGCTCGTGCTGGTCACACCGCTGTACAACAGCGACAAGCCACGCCTGTTCGGTTTCCCGTTCTTCTACTGGTTCCAGTTCCTGTTCATCCCGCTCGGGGTGATCTGCGTGGCGGTGGTGTACCTGAAGACGGACAACCGGCGGTAACCATGCGCTGGACCGAGCTGGTCATCTTCACCCTGCTGTTCGCTGTCATCACTGTGCTCGGTTTGTACGCCGCCCGCTGGAAGGCGGGTTCTCCGCTCGATCGCCTTGACGAATGGGGATTGGGCGGTCGCAAGTTCGGCGCGGGGGTCACCTGGTTTCTCCTCAGTGGCGACATCTTCACCGCCTACACCTACGTCGCGGCGCCCGCGCTGGCGTGGGGCACCGGGCCGGCCGCGTTCTACTCGCTGATCTTCACCGCATTCATCTACCCGCTGGTGTTCCTGCCGGCGGTGCGATTGTGGTCGGTGTCGCGGGTGCACGGGTATGTGACGCCAGCGGATTTCGTCCGAGGCCGCTACGGGTCAGCCACCCTGGCGCTGCTGGTGGCGGTCACCGGAATCGTCGCGATGATGTTGTACATCGCCCTGCAACTGGCCGGTCTGGAGGCGGTGCTGCGCACGATGGGCCTCAACGGATCTGGACTGGCCGGGCATATCCCGGTGTTCGTCGCGTTCGTGATCCTCGCGCTCTACACCTACCGGTCCGGCCTGCGGGCCCCGGCGTTGATCTCCTTCGTGAAAGGGTTGGTGATCTATTTAGTGATCATCACCGCTACGGTCACCGTGTCGTGGAAGCTCGGGTGGGGCGCCATCTTCCACGCCGCGAACGCGAAGTTCACCGCTACACACTCGCATAACGAAGGAATCCTACTGGGCGCTAATGATCAATTACAGTACGCCACGCTGGCGCTGGGCTCGGCACTCGGACTGTTCGTCTATCCGAATGTGGTGACCGGCGTACTGGCCTGCCGCAGCAGCAACGTCCTCAAACGCAACCTGGCAGCGCTGCCAATGAATGCACTGGTGGTGGGGCTGTTCGCGTTGCTCGGCTACGCGGCGATCGCGGCGCACACGCACCCGATCGTCAATGCGGCCACTGGTCGACCGGACTCCAACACGATCATTCCGGTGTTCTTCGAGGGGCAGTTCCCAGCCTGGTTCGCCGGGATCGCGTTCGCGGCCATCGGGATCGGCGCGCTGGTTCCCGCCGCGGTTATGTCGATCGCGGCGGCGAACCTGTGGACCCGGAACATCTACAGAGCCTACCTGCGTCCGGACGCTACCCCCGAGCAGGAAACCAGGCAGGCCAAACGCGCCTCGCTGGTGGTGAAGTTCGGTGCCGTGGCCCTGATCGTGGTGCTCGACCCGCAATACTCCATCACCCTGCATCAGATCGCTATCGTGATCATTCTGCAGACGCTGCCGATGGTGGCGATCACGCTCTACACCCGATGGTTCCACATCTGGGGCCTGGCCGCAGGCTGGACTCTCGGGTTGGCGTGGGGCTTGTCGATGCTGTACAGCATTCCCGACCCCGCCGCCGGTGCGGGGCACTTCGGTGACACGGGCCTCAAGCTGGGCGCACTGTCGATCCTCGGCTGGCATCCCTTCGCAAACTCACCAATGCAGATCTACGTGGGATTTGTCGCCCTGATCGGCAACCTCGTGATCGCCGCAGTGGTCACTATCGTGGCGCGCCAGCTGCGGATCGGCAACGGCACCGACGAAACCGAGGCACGGGACTATCACGCTGAGGCACGCAGGAATTCAGTGAGCAGCTCCGTAGTGAGCTCCGGCGCTTCTTGGTGCACGAAGTGCCCGACGCCGGGCAGCACCTCGTAGCGGTGGCCCGCACCGGCCCAGCGGGCCGAGCGGCGCGCGGTGGGCTCCAGCACGTACGGGTCAGCGGCGCCGTGCAGCTGGAGCACCGGCACCCGCACCGTCCGGTCCACCGCGCGGGACAGCCGGCGCCCATCGAAGCGCAAGCGCGAGCGGCCGACCCATCGGTAGTACTCCAGCGCGCAGTGCGCCGCGGCGGGGATCAGCATGGCCGCACGGCAACGCCGGGCCACCGCGGTGAACTCGCTCGACGCGCACCATCGCGGGCCCGCGCCAACCCGCAGGATCCGCTCCACCAGCACCGCGCCGTCACGGGTGAGCGCGCGCTCGGGCAGCCAGGGGACTTGGGCACTGGCCAGGTACCGGGCCGCCGAGCGCTGCGCCGGGTCGCGCAGCAGCGCTTGGCCCATCGCGCACGGATGCGCTGCGGCTAGCACCGCCACCGAGCGCACCACCCGGGGGTGCAGCGCGGCCGTGCACCAGCTAAGGATCCCGCCCCAGTCGTGCCCGACCAAGTCGGCCTGGCGTTCCCCGAGCGCTCGGACCAGGCCAGCCACATCACCCGACAGCGTCCACGGGTCGTATCCCCGAGGAGGCTTGTCCGAGTCGCCGTAACCACGCAGGTCCACCGCAACCACGCGCATGCCCGCCGCGGCGAGTGCGGGGAGCTGATGGCGCCAGGACCACCAGAACTCCGGGAAGCCATGCAGCAGAATCACCAGCGGGCCTGTGCCGAGCTCCGCCACATGCAGCCGGATCCCGTTGGCCGAGATGTCGCGGTGCGTCCACGGCCCAGGGACCCGCACCGAGCTGGGGTCCGGCGGGCGGCTCACTCCCTTAACGGGTCAGCGGCTAACGGGTCAGCGGCTAAGGGGGCAGCGACGGGACGCCGACGGCTCAGCGCCGCCCCGGTCTCCCGCACGGTGCTGATGGTGCGTTCTGGCTTGCGCAT
The DNA here is from genome assembly GCA_050699655.1 of Pseudonocardiaceae bacterium. Lineage (GTDB taxonomy): Bacteria > Actinomycetota > Actinomycetes > Mycobacteriales > Pseudonocardiaceae. The sequence goes on along the minus strand of JBOHFJ010000087.1, from coordinate 11,866 downwards.
GCTGCGCACCCGGCGCCAACCCAGCAGGGCACACACCGCCGCGGCAGCCAGCATGAGGCCGAACACGATGGCGAACCCGGCCCACTGCGGCAGCCAGATCGCCAGCACCTCGGCCACCGTGATGAACAGGAAGAACAGGCTGAACAGCACGATCGCCAGCGCGAGGACGAAGAAGATGCTGCCCTTGGCGCCCTTGCGGACCTCGGCGGTCACCTCCGACTTGGCCAGCTCCACCTCCGAGCGGAACAAGGTGGAGAAGTGCGTGGCAGCTTCCCGGACCAGGTCCCCCAGGGAGGCGTCCGCGAGTTGCGGGAGCGCTTCCGGGGACAGCGGGACAGCAGACATCGGGCCAGGGGGCACCGCGAGCGGTGGTTCCGGCCTGGCGTGCCGGCCTTTGCGGGGCTGCGTGCCTGTCACAGGCCTATGGTGCCATGACCCATTTCGATCACTCACTGTGGCCGGCCCTGCACTGAGGGTGGCGGTCAGGTGGTGGGGCCGAGGGTGCGGTCCTCGGTCAGTGGTTGCGGGTGACCGGTGAGCGCAACCGCCAGCTCCTCGCGCCGCTATGGGTGCTGGTGTCACCATTGAGGGAGTCGTCGGTGGTGTTGTCGGGGTCGGTGCGCACGGTCCAGGTGACGGCGGTGACGGCGGGTTCGAGGCTGAGCCGGCTGACGGCTTGCTCAAGTTGGCTGTCGTTGCGCGTCTCGGCGGTCAGCTCGGCGACGACGCTGACCTGGTGGTCGGTGTCGGTGTTGTAGCTGCGGATGCCGCGCAGCTGGAACTTGCTGCCGCTGACGGCCTGCACGAGCAGGGCACGGATGTGCGCCTCGGCCGGCTCCGCGCAGACGGCCTCGAAGCGGTAGCTGATGCTGAGCTCGTCGCCGCCGCTGGGTTGGCGGTCAATGCGGTGCCCCAGTGGTCGTAACACCACGTTCGCAATGATCACCGCGGCGGTGCCCAGCGCGGCGATGGGGTACATCCCAGCGCCAGCCAGCGCCCCGACCGCGGCGGCGCACCACAGGGTGGCGGCGGTGTTGAGCCCGCGCACGTTCAGCCCGTCACGCAGGATCACCCCGGCGCCGAGGAACCCGATCCCGGACACGATCTGGGCGGCCACCCGGGTCGGGTCGGCGACCCGGACGCCACCGGCCAGACCAGCGTCGAAGCCGTAGGCGGAGAGCAGCACGAACAGCGCCGCACCGGTGGCGACCAGCGCGTTGGTCCGCAGCCCGGCGCCACGAGCCCGCCACTGGCGCTCCATCCCGATCACGGCTCCCAGCCCCAGCCCGGCGGCCAGCCGCAGCCCCATCTCCAGCGTTGACATCAGACGCCCCTCCTGTGCGGGTCTTGGCGTGTCAGACCCGATACCACCATCCCACCCCGCGCGCCCGGGTGGTCTCATGGATGCTTGTGCACCTTCTGGGGCGTCCGTGCACGGTCTCATGGATGCTTGTGCACCTTCCCTCTTGCACGTAGTCAATCGGGGGCGCAAAAGAGCAGAGCACAGCTCATCGCGAGATGTCCAGGCAGAGAGGAACACGCCGAACGGAGCGCTGCGTGAAAGATTGACCGACACGGTGTCGCCTGTTTGGGACAGTGTCGCCCCGTTCGACAAGAAAGGGATTTTTCAGCGTCCTTTTAATGATCCCTTTCGATGGCGAGGAGCTCGGGATTCTGGAGGTAGCATTTACCGTGTTGACGATTGTGGTTTTCACGGTCTTGACTCTGGCGGTGCGGGGGGTGGAGCACCTGGTCGGAACGGACGGCGCGAACGTCGAGAAAAAGGCGGACATCGCGGATCTTGCTGGGTTGGTGGTGTCAGTGTTGCTGGTCATCTATCTGGTAGTGGCTTTGGTGGTTTCGGAACGGTTCACATGAGCGCCGCGGCGGCGGGGTGGTTGCAGGCCGGCCTGCTGCTACTCGCACTGGCGGCGCTTGGTGTCAATATGGATCTCTTCAATTTCACGAAAAGCTGTAATGTCCCAAGATTCGTGATCGCCTACGTCCTGAACGGTGGTAACCATTATGATGATAGAGCGCCGAAACAGCACCGCACCATGATTATTCACGCTGTCCAGAGCGAGCCCTTTGGAGGGTGCGCAAGGATCTATGAGACGGTGCGGCGGTGGGCATCAGTGGCTGTCTGGCGTTGGGACTAGGCGTACGAGGTGGGGTCGCAGGGTGGTCAGGTGGTACTCGTGACCGAAGCGCACGTGTATCAGGTTGAGGCTGTGGCCGATGACCTGGCCGTGCTGGTTCAGTCGGGACGTTAGCGCCCCGCAGGCCTGGTCCACCGCGACCTGTTCGACCCGGCTCTGCAGCGGAATGACGGTGCCGTCGGCGTCACGCGGTGGGTTGGCGGCCAGTGATTGCGAAGCGGCGCTCCCCGACCCACCGCTCGGGGCGTCGTTTCGGTCCACAGCGGTACTCCCCCCGGCTGATCTGTCGTGTGGAAGGCGGCGGCCCCGCGAGGTCTATTGAGGCTCGCGTCGGGGTGGCCGGGGTGCTGTGCAGCCTGGATGCCTTGTGGGTGAACTACCCGTCACGAGAAGCCGACGCGCTCAAGCCCCGGCAGCTCGACGTCGCCCGCCGATGCGGTCTCCGGGTTCCTCGGTCGCTGGTGACGAATACCGCAGTCGGCGTGCGAGACTTCGCCGCCGCTGTCGGCGGACCGCTCGCGGGCAAGAACCTGTCCGCGGCGTCTCTGGTCGAGTCCGGTCATCTACAGACGGCCTACACCCGCAGACTCGGACCCGCCGAGCTGGCTGATCTGTCCGGCGTGGAGACCACAGCGCACCTGTTCCAGGAGTTCATCGACGACAAAGCATTCGAGGTGCGGGCGACCGTAGTCGGCGAGCGGGTGTTCGCGGCCGCGATCCACGCCGGCTCCGACGCCGCGCGGATCGATTTCCGCGCTGACTACTCCAACCTCAAGTACTCGGCCATTGAGCCATCCGCGTCGATCCGCAGCGGGATGCTGGCGTTCATGCACGCGTTCGACTTATCCTTCGGCGCCTTCGACTTCGCCGTCACCACCGACGGCGAGTAGATCATGTTCGAGTGCAACCCCTTCGGTCAGTACGGGTGGCTCGAAGACGCCCTTGAGCTGCCCATCACCTCGGCACTGGCCGACCTCCTCGAGTCGGGAGCCCGCCCATGAACTACCCCACCGATCTGAGCCCGGCCGAACAGCTTCGGGCCCGCGCCCGGCTCACTGAACTCGCTGAGCAGTTCACCGCCAAGGGCATCCTGCGGACACCGGCCTGGCGGGCGGCCTTCGAGCGGACCTGGCGCCACCCGTACGTGCCGACCTACTACCCCGACAAGGACACCCCAGCCGTGCTGTGCATCGACGGCCCCCGGCGCGACGAGTGGCTCGACACGGTCTACAGCGACACCACACTGATCACCAAGCTCATGCCGATCCCGCTGTCCCGGGCGCTGCGCCCCGCCATCGAGATGACCTATACGAGCTCCTCCACTCACCCGTCGCTGGTGCTCGACATGCTGGAGGCGCTCGATGTCGCCGACGGGCACCGAGTGCTGGAGATCGGCACTGGGACCGGTTACAACGCCGCCCTGCTGTGCGAGCGGCTGGGCAGCGCCCAGGTCACCAGTGTGGACATCGACTCCGAACTCATCGACCTGGCCCGCGAACGACTAGCCGTGAACGGTCACACCCCCACCCTGGCCGCCGTCGACGGCCACACCGGCTACCTGCCGGGCGCCCCCTATGACCGGATCATTGCCACCTGTGCCGTGCCCGCCATCCCTGCTAACTGGCTCGAGCAGGCCGCACCCGGCGCGGTGATCCTCACCGATGTGCACGGGCCACTCGGCGGCACCCTGGCCAGGCTCACCGTCGATGACCACCACACCGCCACCGGCCCCTTCGTCGCGTATTGGGCCGGATTCATGACCATGCGCCACGACATCGCACCCGCACACCCCCAATGGCCCGTGCTCGACCTGCCCGCCACCCAGTCGTGGACCACGATCGACCCCTTGACCGTCAACACGCACGGCCTGTTCGGATTCATCCTCCAGTGGCGGCTGCCCGAGGTCACCCACGGCAGCATGACCGACGACGACGGCCAACCCGCCGTTTTCCTCCTCGCCCGCGATGGCTCCCGCGCGGAAGTCGCCACCACGGCGACCCCTCGCGGATACCCCGTACGCCAGTACGGCCCCCAACGACTCTGGGACCACGTTGAGCAAGCCGCGACCTTCTGGAACGAGCAGGGCCAACCGTCCTACGAACGCTTCGGCCTCACCGCCACACCACAAGACCAGCACGTCTGGTACGACCAACCCGACGGGCCGCACCGCTGGCCACTACCCACAGGCGTAGCCACTGCACGTCACCCCAAAGGGGGCTAGCCTACGCTGCGGTAGTAACCCCATGAGTTAACACGTGTCACGGGGCTGGCTGAGAAAGCGGGCGAGGCGGTGGTGCACCAACCCCTGGGCCGACCAGGCGGACCGCTCAACCAGAGATCGCCATTCCTCATCGGGATGAGCGCCGCCGCCGGGGTCGCGGTCACCGTGGGCCTCGTCGAAATGATCATCACCGCTCGCGACCTGCTGGTGCTCATCGGGCTGGCGCTGTTCCTCGCGATCGGCCTGGAACCGGCGGTGGCGTTGCTGGCTCGGCACAAGTTCCCCCGGTGGGCGGCGGTGATCACCGTGCTGATGGCGGGCCTGGCGGTGGTCGGTGGGTTCCTGGCCGCGGCGATCCCCCCATTGGCCGCGCAAGCGACCCAGTTCGTCACGCAAGCCCCGACCCTGGTGCCGCGGCTGCTGCGCCACAGCAAGTTGCTGGGTCAGCTCAACGACCGCTTTCAGCTGCAGCAACGGTTGCAGCAGACGCTCAGCGGGGACGCCTCGGGCGTCATCAACGGCCTACTCGGCGCGGGGCAGGTCGTACTCGGCGCCCTGGCCAGCGGCCTGATCCTGGTCGTGCTCACCATCTACTTCCTGGCCGACCTGCCCCGCATCCGCGCAGGCCTCTACCGGCTGGTGCCGCGTTCCCGCCGTCCCCGCGCGACCCTGCTCGGCGATGACATCTTCGCCAAGATCGGTGGCTACGTCCTGGGCAACCTGCTGATCTCCCTGATCGCCGGGGCCCTCACCTTCATCTTCCTGGAGATCGCCGGGGTGCCCTACCCGCTCTTGCTGAGCATCTTCGTGGCCATCCTGGACCTGGTCCCAGTGATCGGCTCTACCATCGCGGGGGTGGTGGTGTGCCTGGTCGCGCTGAGCGTGTCACTGCCCGTCTGCCTGGCGACCATCGGATTCTTCCTGGCCTATCGACTGGTCGAGGACTACCTGCTGGTGCCCAGAATCATCGGCCGGGTACTCAAGGTACCGGACCTGGTGACCGTCGTGGCGGTCCTGCTGGGGGGCGCCCTGCTGGGCATCGTGGGTGCGCTGGTCGCCATCCCGGCCGCCGCGGCCCTGCTCCTGCTGGCCCAAGAAGTGCTCTTCCCCCGTCTCGACCAGACCTGAGCACCTGGCACAGCATCACCGACGGTGATGGCGAGACGGGCTGGCGCCGTGGGAGAAGGAGGCGGATTCGGTGCCTCGTTGTGAAGTGGGTTGGCGGCTCAGCCGGGGCAGCTCGCCGCGCAGGTCGGCCAGCAGCAGCTCGGCGAGGTCGCGGGTGAACCCGTTGCGGACCACGATGCGCAGCACCGCGAGATCGGTGCGGTTTTCCGGGAAGGTGTAGGCGGGAACCAGCCAGCCGTGCTCGCGCAGCGCGGCGGAAACATCGAAGACCGAATAACCGCTGACCTGCTCGTGCAGGGTGAAGGCGAAGACGGGGAGCTCATCGCCGCGGGTGAGCAACCGGAACGGCCCGAGCTCGCCGATCTCCTTCGCCAGCGCGGTGGCCACTTCTCGGCAGGTGCGCTGAACCCGCTGGTAGCCCTCGAAACCCAGCCGGAGGAAGTTGTAGTACTGGGCGATGACCTGCGCGCCTGGGCGGGAGAAGTTCAGCGCGAAGGTGGGCATGTCCCCGCCCAGGTAGTTGACGTGAAACACCAGATCCTCGGGGAGCGCGGCGGCGTCACGCCACAGCACCCATCCGACGCCGGGATAAACTAGGCCGTACTTGTGGCCGGAGGTGTTGATCGAGGCGACCCGGGGCAGCTGGAAGTCCCACACCAGCTCCGGGTCACAGAACGGGGCGATCATGGCGCCGGACGCGCCGTCGACGTGCACCGGTATGTCGCACCCGGTGCTGGCCTGCAGGGCATCCAGAACGGCGCAGATCTCGGCGACCGGCTCGTAGCTGCCGTCGAAGGTCGAACCCAAGACCGCGACCACGCCGATGGTGTTCTCATCGCAGTGCGCCGCCACCTGCTCGGCGCACAGGTGGAAGCGCTCCCCCTCCATCGGGACCAGGCGGGCCTCGACGTCCCAGTAATTGGCGAACTTCTCCCAGCAGACCTGCACATTGACGCCCATCACGATGTTCGGCCGGTCGATGGGCTTGCCGGCGGCCGCGCGGGCGTGTCGCCAGCGGCGTTTGAGCGCCAACCCGGCCAGCATGCAGGCCTCGCTAGAGCCGGTGGTCGAGCAGCCGGTGGCATCCGGCGCGGGCGGGGCGTGCCACAGCCGCGCGAGCATCCGCACGCACCGCAGCTCCAGGTCCGCGGTCCGCGGGTACTCATCCTTGTCGATCATGTTCTTGTCGAAGCACTCCGTCATCAACCGGGTGGCTTGGGGCTCCATCCAGGTGGTGACGAAGGTCGCCAGGTTCAGCCGAGCATTGCCGTCGAGCATCAGCTCGTCGTGCACCACCTGGTAGGCGGTGTCCGGATCAAGCTCCCCCGGCGGCAACTGGTTGCGCGGGATCCGCACCGGCTCGCGGGTGAACACGGGGTTGACCGACACCTCGTGGTGGCGGGGACGGCGCTGGTGAGCCGGATGCGACAGTGGCATGCTCGCCACGGTAGAGCCCGCACGCGCACGCGCAACCAGCACCCGGGATGAGGCCGCGATGACCAGTACGGAGCTCGTGCAGCGGCGGCGCCTGGTGACCGAGCTGCCCGGCCCCCGGTCTCGGGAACTCCTCGCCCGGCGCGACGCGGCGGTCAGCGCTGGGGTGCCCGTCGCGCTGCCGGTGTTCATCGCGGCGGCCGGCGGTGGGGTGCTGCTCGACGTCGACGGCAACTCCCTGATTGATCTGGGTTCGGGCATCGCGGTGACCAGCGTGGGCAACGCCGCGGCCGCGGTGGTCGCGGCCGTGCGCGCGCAGGCCGAGCGGTTCACCCACACCTGCTTCATGGTCACCCCCTACGAGCCCTACCTCGCGGTTTGCGAGGAACTGGCCCGGCTCACCCCCGGCGGGCACGAGAAGCGCTCGGCGCTGTTCAACTCCGGAGCCGAAGCCGTCGAGAACGCCGTCAAAGTGGCCCGGCACGCCACCAGCCGGGCCGCGGTGGTTGTGTTCCACCACGCCTATCACGGCCGGACGAACCTCACCATGGCGCTGACCGCCAAGGCGATGCCCTACAAACACCGCTTCGGGCCGTTCGCGCCTGAGGTCTACCGCGTCCCGTTTTCTTATCCGTTCCGGGACCCGGCCGCGATGAGCGGGGAGCAAGCGGCCGCCCGGGCCCTGTCTCTGATCCAGACGCAGGTCGGCGCCGAGCAACTCGCCTGCGTGGTGATCGAGCCGATCCAGGGCGAAGGCGGGTTCATCGTGCCCGCTCCCGGTTTCCTGCCCGCGATCGCGCGGTGGTGCGCCGAGCACGGTGTCCTGTTCGTCGCCGATGAGATCCAAACCGGGTTCTGCCGCACCGGCGACTGGTTCGCCTGCGACCACGAGAACGTCGTGCCCGACCTGGTCACCACCGCGAAGGGCATCGCCGGTGGCCTCCCGCTGGCCGGCCTCACCGGCCGCGCGCCCCTGATGAACGCCGTGCACCCCGGCGGGCTGGGCGGCACCTACGGCGGCAATCCCGTGGCCTGCGCCGCCGCGCTGGCCGCCATCGCGACCATGCGCGAGCACGACTTGGCGGGTGCGGCCCGCCGCATCGAAGCGACAGCCATGCCCATACTGAGCGCGCTCGCCGCGCAATGCCCCGCCGTGGGCCAGGTCCGGGGACGCGGCGCCATGCTGGCCCTGGAGCTCATCGACCCCGCCACCGGAGCACCTGACCCGGCGCTCACCACTCGGGTGGCGCACGCGTGTCACCAAGCCGGGGTCGTGGTGCTGACTTGCGGCACCTCCGCCAACGTCATCCGGCTGCTACCGCCGCTGGTCATCCCGCCGGAGCTGCTCACCGAAGGACTCGACGTGCTCACCCACGCCGTCCTGGCCGCCACCGCCTGAGCCGCCGGTTCTCCCGCCGTGACGAGCTGGTCAGGCGAGTTGCCCGACATCTACGCTCGACGCATGATTGAGCCCACGCCCGGCGTCCCAGACCCGTTGATGCCCTTCACCAGCCGGTTCCCGCTCTCGCCAAGTGGAGGACGGCTCACGCCCAGCTCAGCGGCACCCTCCGGAGCGGCTACCCGGCCGTTCGGGCTGCGGTATGCCGTGAAGCCAGCCCAATGCGGCAAGCACAGCAAGAAACCGACGAACAAGACCCGGACCATCCCCACGAAGATCACCCCTGATGGCCAGGGAGCAGGCTACGAACCCGACACCGAGCATTATGTCGAGATGGACGAGGAGTGAGCGGCCACACCGTGCTCGTGATCGCGCAGACTCAGGACGGGACAGCTGATCTGGTTGTTGATGCCCTACTGGCCCGCGAGGCCGATGTCGCGCGGATCGATACAGCCGACTTCCCAGGCACGCTGTCCCTCGCCGCCACGCCAGAGCGCATCAACTCGCCCGGGTGGCTGCGCAGCCACGGCCGTCGAATCGAGCTGGCGTCGGTGCACAGCGTCTACCGACGCCAGCCAGCCCACTTCACATTTCCCCCAGGGATGTCAGCGCCGGAGCAACGGTTCGCCACGCTAGAGTCCACCCACGGGCTCGGAGGTGTGCTGTCCGCCCAGCCGTGGCGGTGGATCGACCACCCGGCAGTGGTGGCCGATGCCGGCTACAAGCCTCGGCAGCTCCGGGTAGCCGCCCAATGCGGGCTGAACGTTCCGCGTTCCCTGGTGACGAACGTCGGCGCCCAGGTGCGCGAGTTCGCGGCTGAGGTCCGTGAGGGGCTTGTCTACAAGTCGCTATCCACCGGAGTGGTCACCGAACAGGACGAGGTACGCATCATCTACACTTCACGATTGACCGCTGATGACCTGGACGACGGCGCGATCGGCCTATGCTGCCACTTGTTCCAGGAATGGATACCCAAAGCTTTCGACGTTCGCCTCACCGTCGTCGGTGACCAATGCTTCGCGGTGGCGGTACACGCCGACAGCCCCGAAGCCGAAGTGGACTGGCGCTCCCGCTACGACGACCTGCGCTATGAGATGTGCGAGACACCCGATGAGGTGCGCTGCGGTGTGGTGGCTTATCTGCGCGCGTTCGGTCTTATTTTCGGGGCGTTCGACTTCTCGGTCACGCCCGATGGTCGGTGGTGGTTCCTGGAGTGCAACCCGGCCGGTCAGTGGGGGTGGATCGCTGAGGAGACCGGCTTGCCGATCGCCGAGGCGATCGCCGACGAGCTGGTGCGTGCGGCATGACCAGCGCGGTGGAGCACCGCCGGAACCTCGCGAGCGCATTGGCCTCCGGTGGAGCCGTGCGCAGCCCCTGGCTGCGGCGAGCCTTCGAGGAAACGCCGAGGGAGATGTTCGTGCCCCAGTTCTACCGATCGGATTCTGGGCCCAAGGTACTGGTGGACGGGACGGACCCGCAGCAACATCTGGAGTGGCTGCGCGGCGTGTACACCGACGACGTACTCATGGTCCAACTGACCCCGGCGCCTGATCTGGCCAATGGGGCGGGCGCTCCCACCAGTTCCAGTTCCATGCCGACCGTGATGGCCGGAATGCTGGAAGCCCTCGATCTCCAGCCCGGACACCGGGTCCTGGAGATCGGTACCGGCACCGGCTACAACGCCGCGCTGCTCTGCCACCGGGTCGGCGCGCAGAACGTGGCGAGTGTGGAACTCGACCCGGCCCTGGCCGGCGCGGCACGCCGAGCGCTGGCCACTGTCGGGTTGCACCCGACTGTGCACGCTGGGGACGGCGCGGCCGGGCTCGCCGCGGCGGCGCCGTTCGACCGGATCATCGCCACCGCGTCAACCGACCACATTCCGCCCGCCTGGATCTCCCAGCTCGCCCCCGGCGGGGTCATCGTCGTGAACCTGCGGGGCAGTATTGACGGCTCCCTGCTGCGGCTGACCATGACCGACGGTGATGTCGTCGAGGGGTCGTTCCTGAACCTGCTCGGAGCGTTCATGCCGATGCGCACCCGACTGGACAGCCCACATCGCGATGGCGAGAACTGGGACCAGGTGCTCCTCGACCAGCGCAACCCGCAACAAGGAACGACCCACGTCAACCCCGGTCTGGTGGCGGACGACAGGTCGCTGGGGTTCATGGCGCAACTCCACCTGGCCGGCCGGCGCCTGCGCGGGTTCCTGCGCCAATTCGAGGGCACGGAGCTGTCCGGGCACTGCATCGACGGAAGCTGGCTCACCGCCGGCCTTCGGCCGGACGACGACGGGCTGTACCCGGTGGCGCAAGGCGGCCCGCAGCGCCTCTGGGACACCGTCGAGTCCTGTTACGCACTGTGGCGACGGCTCGGCGAGCCACCCGTCGAGCGGTTCGGCGTCACCGCCTACGACGACACCGCCCTGCAGTACGTGTGGCTCGACCACCCAGACTCCCCGTACCGGTGGCCCCTCCCGCTGTAGCCCAGAATGCCAGCTTTGACGGCCGCGTCAGAGGTCGAGGGCGGCGCGCAGGGCAGCGGCGAGCCGCTCCAAGGTCGGCGGGTCCAGCTCACCGACACGCTCCCGCAACCAGCTGCGGTAGAAGCGCGACAGGTTGCCCGCAGACACCCAGCCGTGACCTTCCAGGGGTACCGCCAGGATGTCTTGCGGGTCCTCCGGGGTGACCGGGGCGCCGAGCAACCACGGTCGGCGCGACTGGTTGATCCCGTCACTGGACACGATCACGACCAGGGGCTGACGGGGTGAGCCTTGGGGGACGTAAGACCAGATCTCACCCCGCAGCACGCAAATCCCTCTCCGCCGCGACCAGCTCCGCTTCGTCAGCCAGCGCCTCGGTGAGCTCATCACCCACCGGGCCGACACCCGTACGGACCGCTTCCCGGCGGGCGGCGCGGGACAGCCACGCGGACATCGACACGCCATCCCGGGCAGCGGCGCGCTCCGCCAGATCCAGCGCGGTCGCGTCCAGTGACACAGTAACCTTACGAGTTGCCATAACAATCACCATACCAAATGGGCGCCAACTAGGCCAAACAAACCGCCCACCGCCTCGCAGCACTGATCGCGGCACGGCGGTGATGTCCCGTCCAGGCCGATGAGCGGCAACGTGCACTGTCATGCTGCCCAGCAAGCGGGTGCACTTCGAGCTGTTTCAGCATCGGGACAGTCGAGGCCAGCCAGCTGGACGCTGCCGTAGCGTCCAGCTAAGCCGAGACAAAGAAACGGCCCCCGTTACGGGGGCCGTTGGGCCCAGGCTGCTCACCTGAGCGGGGTGCTCAACTAGTGTAGCCGAAGAGTTCCAGAGCCGCACAATTTCTTGCACTCAGGAGGGCCCGTGGAGCGGGTGAAGGCCTACGTAGACGGCTTCAACCTTTACCACGGTCTCAAGGCCAAACACGGCCGCAAGTACCTGTGGCTAGTGGGCTAGGCCCGACGAAGTCGGTGTGATCGAGTCAAATGTGGTGCTCGGGTGGGGTGATCGTGGTTTGTGTGTCGGAAACGAC
>JBOHFJ010000086.1:0-15530 GCA_050699655.1 Pseudonocardiaceae bacterium | reverse complement strand
GGGTGGACCGGTAGTTCTGCTCCAACAAGATCGTTCGAGCGTTCGGGAAGTCTCGCTCGAACTCCTCAATGTTGCGGATCGTGGCGCCCCGGAAGGCGTAGATCGACTGGTCGGCATCGCCCACCACGCACAGCTCGGCGGGATCCTCAGCCGCGGCGGGGGGCGCGGCCAGTTCCCGGACCAGCACGTACTGCGCATGATTCGTGTCCTGGTACTCGTCGACCAGGATGTGGCGGAACCGGCGCCGGTAGTGCTCGGCGACGTCCGGGAACCCCCGCAGCAGCTCCACGGTCCGCATGATCAGGTCGTCGAAGTCCAGCGCGTTCGAGCTGCCCAGCCGCCGCTGGTAACCGGCGTAGACCTCCGCCACCCGACGCTCGAAGTCATCTCCCGCGGTTTCGGCCGCCGCATCGGGCTCGACCAGGGCGTTCTTCAAGTTGGAGATCTTCGCCGCCAGGGTGCGGGCGGGGTAGCGCTTCGGGTCCAGATCCAAGTCGCGGGCCACCATCGTGATCAGGCGACGGGTGTCGTCGGAGTCGTAGATGGAGAAGCTCGACGTCAGCCCGGTCAGCATCGCGGCTTCCCGGCGCAGGATCCGCACGCACATCGAGTGGAACGTCGAGACCCACATCACCGCGGCGCGCCGGCCGACCAGCGCGGCGACCCGCTGCCGCATCTCAGCCGCGGCCTTGTTCGTGAAGGTGATCGCTAGCACCTGCCCGGGCGCGACGTCGCGCTGGGCGAGCAAATAGGCGATCCGATAGGCAAGCACTCGGGTCTTGCCGGACCCGGCACCCGCGACAATGAGCAGCGGGGAGCCGGCATGCTCCACCGCCGCCCGCTGCTGCGGGTTGAGCTCGGCAAGCAGGTGCGGGTGTCCCGCAGAATCAGGCGAGTTGACAACGGAGGCGCTCATCGTGGCGACCACGGTACCGGCAGGGACTGCAAGCACCGACAAGCACCGACAAGCGGAGGGTCCGCCGCGGCCAACGGCGCCTGGCAAAGCGGGTGGACGCCGCGGCGCGCGCCGTGGCAGACTCGATGACGTGCACCGTCACCACCGCTTTTTTTACGGGTACCGAATCCGGTGCCCGTGATGGCGTGAGGCACACACGCAGACCACCACGACGCCCCGGAGTCCACGGACCTGGGGCGTCGTTGCTGCCGGGGAACACGGGCCCCGGGCAGAATTGAGAGACCACCGATGAGGTCCCAGCACGCGAGCGGCGAGGCGGCTCCCCCGGATCGCAACATCCAGGACGACACCGCAACCCACCTCAACACGCTACGGCATGAGATCGACTGCCTCGACGCCGAGATCCTCCGGCTGGTGCAGCGACGCACCGAGGTGTCCCGGACGATCGGCCACGCGCGAAGAGCCGCTGGTGGTCCGCGGGTGGTGCACGGCCGCGAGATGGCCGTCCTCGATCGCTACCGCGAACTGGGCAAAGAGGGCCATGAGCTGGCGATGCTGCTGCTGCGGCTGGGACGCGGCCAGCTCGGGCACTGATCGCCCCGATCGCCCCACTGACCACCCACCGATAGCCACCCCCGACGGCTGGCCCCACGGCGGGCACCGCCCATCCCGCGAGAGCTACCGGACACCGATGCGGTGCTCGCCAGAAGGCTTGCGCCGATGGCGAAGCACCTAGCCTGAGGCGGTGAGCGAGGAGGGCGGCAGGTGAACTCTGACATCAGGCTCATCGCCGACCGCTACCGCCTGGACCAGCGGATCGGCGCTGGCGCGATGGGCGTGGTCTGGCGAGCGCACGACGAGCGGCTGGACCGCACGGTAGCGATCAAGGAGCTGCTGATGCAGCCCGGCCTGCCGGCGGCGGACGCGCAGGCGGCCCGGGAACGGGCCATGCGCGAGGGCCGCATCGCGGCTCGGCTGAAGCACCCGAACGCCATCCACGTCTACGACGTGGCTCTCGAGGCGGCCACCGACGCCAGCGACCAGGTGGTGCCGTGGTTGGTCATGGAGTACCTGCCCGCGCGCAGCCTGGCCGAGGTTCTCGCCGAGCGGGGCACGCTGGCGCCGCAGGAGGCGGCCAGGATCGGCCGGCAGGTCGCCGCCGCGCTGGCCACGGCCCACGAAGCCGGGATCGTGCACCGGGATGTCAAGCCGGGCAACGTTCTGCTCGGCCAGAACGGGATCGTCAAGATCACCGACTTTGGGATATCCCGGGCAAGCTGGGACGCCACCGTGACCCGCACCGGTGTGCTGGCGGGCACGCCCGCCTACTTCGCCCCCGAGGTCGCCCGCGGCGAGCCGCCCAGCCCCGCGAGCGACGTGTTCTCGCTGGGCTCAATGCTCTATGTCGCGGTGGAAGGCGAACCACCCTTCGGACTGGACGACAACACGCTGGCGATGCTGCGGACTGTCGCCGAAGGCCAGGTGCGGCCCCCACGACGGGCCGGGCCATTGGCTGCGGTCCTGATGCGGTTACTGGCGGACGAGCCAGCGGCGCGTCCCTCAATGCCGGAAGCGGCCCGAGCGCTCGGTGCGGTGGCTCACGACAGCCACCTGCGCACGCCGGCCGCGGTGCCCGAATCGGCGACGCCGACCGCAGTGGAGACGCCGACCGCGGTGGATCTGCCCGCCAGCGCCGCGTCAGCCCTGAGGGCGTGGCGCAGCCAAACCCCGCGGTGGCGGCGGCCGGCGGTGTTGCTCGGGACCGCTGGCTGCCTTCTCCTGCTGGCCGTGGTGCTGACCCTGTCCTCGACGACAACCGTGCCCACCGCCGGTCGTCACCAACTGGCGCCAGGCTCGTCCGCGCCACCAACTGCTGGCGCGGACACCGCACCCACGCCCGCGCAAACCCCCCAGCTTCAGCCCGCCCAACTCCAGCCGGCGCAGCTGGAGCGGACCGTGCGCGCCTACTACGGTCTGCTCCCCGACGACACCACCGTGGCATGGAGCTACCTCGGCGACGCCGAACGAGCCCAAGGCTTTCCGCACTACAACAATTTCTGGAGCGAGATCAACCGGATAAGCATCCGCGGGCCAGTCGCCGTGCGGGGCAACACCGTACTGGTGAACCTGGTGTTCGAACCGACAAACCGGAAGCGAACCGTGGAACGTTACCGCCTCGCCCTGGGCACCGCGCCCGACGGCCGGGTACTGATCAACTCCGCCGCGCGGATCGGGACTCACTAGTGCGGTCACGGTTAAGCCGTGACCGCACGCGCCCGGTCCACGTACGGCGCGTATGACGTCGCGTCGCCAGAGTTCGCAGCTACGAGGGGTGAGCTGTAGTTTGCTCAGAGTGCGCCTGGGACGTCGCAGCGGAGGAGGTGGGGGTGGCGATTGAGTTGCCTCCTGGTTGACCTGGACACTGATGTCTTCGGTTTTTACTGGCCAGGCCTCAACGAAGATCATTTCAATGATGCCGCGACCTATTTGCGGCAGTACGCGAAGGACGCCGCTGGTTCGATTGACTCGACTCACCGCCGGGTGACCGATGTGCGCCAGGTTTACGACTCGGGCTCGTACGAGGCGTCGCTGAACGAGTGGGGTTCGCAGACGCGGAGCCACATGCAGACGCTAATCAATGAGATGAGCTGCTCGTGGCGCTGCGCGCCGAAATCGACGACCGTGACAGTCGGGAGATCCTCGTCGAGATGGCCGGGCGGCTACCCGACGGCCGCGAGCGCTCATCGTATGCACCCGTGTTCATGGGCTTCGTAGTGGAGCGGGAGCGCAGCACGCACGTCATGGGCGGGGCGTTCCCGGGCGAGGTCCCGATCTGCATGGTGTGCGAGGCCCCCGCCGAGCGGGTGCTCACCCTTGACGCCGGATCACTGCCGTTCCGGCTGAGCCAGAATCCGTCATTCTTCTGGCACACGTGCGACTGCGCGGTGCTGGACTTCACCACCGTGCAGTTCCGCCCGGATGGGCTGAAAGTGTTTTACACCCCCCAGGGCGGTCCGAGCCTGGGCGGCCAGCTCATCCCCGGCGAGCGGGGGCTGCTGATCGAGCCGCACCCAAATCAGACGGGCGTGAGTATCGACGCCACCGGCGGCTTCGGGCACCACCAAGTGGGCGGCCCGCCGCGATGGATCGAGCCGACCAGGCACTCGCGCTGCCCGGGCTGCAGCCAGCCGATGATGTTCCTCGCCTCCCTCGACAGCGGTCTCTCTCTACACCAGCCGGCGGTCGGAGGCCCAGCGGGACAGCTCGTAGCGGTTGGACAGCTGCGTCTTGCGCAGCACCGACGAGACGTGAGTCTCCACCGTTTTGATCGAGATGAACAGCTCAGCGGCAATCTCCTTGTAGGAGTAGCCGCGGGCCAGCAGTCGCAGCACGTCGCGCTCTCGCGGGGTGAGCAGATCCAGCTCCGGGTCGCCCACCGGTGCCGCCCCGGGTCGTAGGGCAAACGCGTCGAGCACAAAACCGGCCAGCCGGGGCGAGAATACCGGGTCCCCCGCGTGCACCCGGCGCACCGCGTCCGCCAGCTCCCGCCCAGAGATCGTCTTGGTCACGTAACCGCGGGCGCCGGCCCGGATCACCGCGATCACGTCCTCGGCCGCGTCGGACACCGACAGCGCGAGAAACACCACGTCGGGCTGTTCCAAACGGACCTGGCGCAGTACCTCCGCGCCGCCCCCGTCGGGCATGTGCACATCGAGCAGCACCACGTCCGGGTGCAGATGCCCGATCCCGGTGACCGCCTCGTCCACTGAGCCGCCTTCGCCCACCACGACGACCGGCGCCACGCCCGGCTCAGCGGTGCCGGCTCGGGCCAGTTCGGCCCGCACACCGGTGCGGAACAGCGCGTGGTCATCCACCAGGAAGACCCGGATGTCACGGTCGGCGCTCATGTCTGTTCTCCGCCCTTCCGGCGCGCGAGCGCCAGCTGGACCTCAGTGCCTTCGCCGGGCGCGGTGCGTAGGGTCACCGTACCCCCGTGGCGTTGCATCCGGCCGCGAATCGAGTCGGCCAACCCGTGCCGGTCCGCGCCGACGGCCGCCGGATCGAATCCGGAGCCCCGGTCTCGGACGAAGACATGCACCTGGCCGGGCTCGACCTCGGCATACACGCTGACCTCGGCGATCCCGGCGTGCTTGGCCGCATTGACCATCGCCTCACGGCTGGCCTGCACCAGCGCGGGCAGCGGATCCTCTAGGACACAGTCACCCACCACGACGACCTGCATGCTCACGGCGTAGGTGTCCTCCACCTCGCCGGCGACGCCGTGCAGTGTCGCGGCGAACGCCGCCGCGACCGCACCCGGGCTGGCATGCGTCGTTAGACCAAAACCGTGCGGTCCGTAGAGCCAAGAGCGCAACTCCCGCTCCTGACCGCGGGCCAGCCGGCGGACCTCCCGGGCCGAATCGGACTGCTGCTGGATCAGCGCCAGCGTTTGCAGCACGGAGTCGTGCAGGTGCGCGGCGATCTCGGCCCGTTCCTCGGTGCGGATCCGGGCCCGGCGTTCCTCCCCCAAAACCCGCATCAGGCGCAACCACCAGGGCACCGTGAGCACGGCCACCCCGATCAGGGTCGCGGCGGCGGCCAGCAGCGCGAACCGCACCTGGCCCAGGTCGCCCTGGTTGAACAGGAACACCACGATCCCGCTGGTCACCAGCGCGATCCCGGCCAGCACCCGGAACAACGCCACCTTGCCAGCCCCGAAAAACAGGCCCGCGCCACTGCGCCAGCGGGTCCGTTGGCTGGCGTCCGCCTCCCGCCACACCACAACCGCACCGACCAGGGCGACCCCCAGCGGCCCGGTCACCCAGCCACCCCACGCGGTGCCCAGCGCGGCCCCGCCCAGCGTCAGACCGACCCCGAGCAACACCAGACCGACCGCCTGCTGCCGGTCCCGCGCGGTACCCGGCGACCGGGCACCGACCTCGGTCGCCGGCACGAACATCCACAGCAGCGCGTAAGCGATCAGCCCGGCATCGCCGAGACCGGCGAGCGCGACCAGGAGCACCCGCACCCACAGCACCGGAACACCGAGGTGCTCGGCGATCCCGCTGGACACTCCCGCGATGACCCGCTCGCTGCGATGCCGGCGCAACCGCGGCGGCCCGGCCACCGACCGGGTGGGCGGCCGGTGGCCGAGCGCCTGGCCCGTCGGTGTGCTCATGCTCATCATGGTCACATGCGCGGGACGCCAGAGGTATCAGGGGCGCCCCTGGCACCTCCCCGACTCAGGGGCGGAATCAGGGTGACCCCCGATGGTGCTCTCCGGCGGCGGAGGTCAGGCTGGTCGGCGTGAGCGAAACCACCGTGGAGCACACGGTACGGGAGATCTGGGCCACCAGGCCGCACCGGCGAGCCGACGACCGCAAGATCGCCGGAGTCGCGGCGGCGATCGGCCGGCGGTATGCCATCGACCCGGTGCTGGTCCGGGTGGCGTTGGTGGTGGCCGCCCTGTTCAGTGGAGTCGGGGTGCTGCTGTACCTGCTGGGTTGGCTGCTGCTGCCCGCCGAGCATGATCAGGCCCGCGCCGCGGGAAGCGCGGTCTGGCGGGAGCGCGGCTCAATGTCCGCGGCGCTCACGATCGTGCTCGTGCTGTTCCTGATGCCGGCGACCAGGGCGGTGTTCGATGGGCGCCCGTCCGGTGTGCTCGCGCTCGCCGTGGCGATCGGGACGCTGGTACTGCTGCACCGCTCGCGGGCCGCGCTGGGCGAGCTCCCAGGGTCGCCCTCACCCGCGCAAACACCGTCACCGGCCCCGAACACCACAGCCGACGCCGCCGAGCGGCCCGCTCCCCCAGCGTGGGACCCGCTGGGGGTGGCACCGTTCGCCTGGGACCTCCCGGAACCCTCAAGCCCCGCGCCGACCACGCCATCACGGGGCCCCCGATCCAAGGTGACCCCGATCACGCTCGGGCTCACGCTGTTGACCGGCGGCCTCGCGATGGCGTTCTGGCCCGCAATCTCGGCCGCCCAGATCACCGCCCTGCTGCTGGGCGTGATCGGGCTCGGACTGCTGCTGGGCTCATTCTTGCAGGGTGGCCGGGGGCTGATCCTGATCGCGGTCCCACTCGCCCTGCTCACCGGGGTACTGCAGGCCATCCCAGTGTCTGACCTCGAGATCGGCAACAGGTATTGGGACCCGACCACGGCCGCCCAAGTGCAGGGGCACTACGGGGTCGCCCTGGGCAACGGCCGGCTGGACCTCACCGGTCTGCGGTTGACGAACGGCCAGACCGTGCGGACCAGCGTCTCGGTGGGCATCGGGGAGACTCATGTCATCCTGCCGCCGAACGTCGACGCCCAGGTGAGCTGCCAGACGCAGCTCGGGAGGGTCGACTGCCTCAATGGCCCGGGCCGGGGCCATCCGACCCGGGCAGCGGTGAACGACCCCGGATCCGCCGGCGCGAACGGCGGTAAGATCATCCTGAACGTGCACTCCGTTGTCGGCCAAGTACACGTGGAGCGCGGATCATGAATGAGCTGGACCCGACGAGCACCGATCCGGCACCGCACGACGTTAACGAGACGGGTGCCCTGACGCCGCGGCGCGGGCCGGACGCGCTCACCCTGCTCGCCGGACTGGGCGCGCTCGCAATCGCGGGCACCGCGCTGCTCGGCGGCATCGCCTGGCTGCCCCAGGTGGACGGCCGCTGGGTGCTCGCCGCTCTGGCGCTGATCGTCGGGTTGCTCCTGGTGATCAGCTCGTTGCGCCCGCCACGACAGTGAGCGCGCGACGAACCCGGTTGCGTAGCTGTCCGACTCCTGGGATGTGAGCTTCGACCACGTCACCGTTCTGAATGACACCTGCCCCGGGGGTGCCAGTGGAGATGATATCGCCAGGTTCGAACGTCATCACCTGAGAGTAAAAACTGATCAACCAGTATGGGTCGTACATCATCGCGGACACCTCGTTGGTGGCGATCGTGGTCCCGTTCACCACAGTCGAGATACGTAGCGATGAGAGATCGGGCACCTCGTCCGGTGTCACCACCCACGGGCCGACACTGCAGAACGTGTCGAAAGACTTCGCCCTCGGGATGTAACGAGGATTAACCCGGATCAGATCTTCCGCGGTCATGTCCAGTATGGTCGTGTATCCGAAGATCACCGCTCCGGCGTCATCCCTGGGAACATTCTTGCAGGCAGACCCAATAATGACACCGAGTTCCGCCTCGGCGGTGACCCGACCAGACTGGTGCGGGAGCAGGATTTCGTCCCCATCTCCAATCATCGTAGTGTTCGGCCTAAAGTAGGATCCCGGCCCCTCAGTCGGCTGCTCGACCGCGAGGTCGCCAGCATGTCCCGCGAAATTCAACCCGATTCCCCAGAGTTTTGGAGGGTTCCGATAGGGCGGATTGTAGGATATCAATGACGGCGAAATCGCACTGCGCAGCACGCGTGGATCCGAGAGCATTCCGCGTAAACCGTCCAATTCCCCACCAGTGATGACATCAAGCAGAGTGGGGCCGAATCGCGCTCCCGACACCGCATTAATCACACCTAACGGAACTATTTCCTCGGGCGTCCAAATGCCGACATCATCGCTGCCTTTGTGACGGAAGCTGCACAATCGCATACGTGAAGCTTACCAGCTAGCCTCAGGGTGCTCAAGAATCACCTCTGAGCGAGAGATTTCGCAATCGCCATAACTAATTCTTCGGTCGGGTCAACCCGGTCAACCTCTGCCACGGCTTCCATTAAATCGACCACGTCGATATTCGTCTTCGCCGCGCACTCACGGAAGAATGGGAAGTAACTCGAGTGAGTCTGAGTCAACGCGCCGACTAGTTGATAAAATCGATCGTCATGGAGCCGAAGAAGTGGTCGGATCTCATCCTCGCTAAGGTGGGCCAAGTTCGCGTAGTCATACTTCGAACCCATTCCCAGCTTACGTAGAATTGCAGCGAACGCTTCAGTGCTGGAGTTTCCAGCCCCTCTTCCGATACCGTCCAATGTCGTGTCCACGTACGTCGCTCCACCACTTACCGCAGCCAACGAATTAGCGTTGGCCAACCCCATGTTGTCGTGCCCGTGAAAACCGAGCGGAACATCGACCGATCGACCAACCCGGGCAAAAATGTCGCCTACCTCGCACGGCAGGAAACCACCCACCGAGTCGACAAGATATACCACGTCAGCGCCGAACGTCACGCATTTCTGGACCGTCGACGTAATTCGGTCACCGTCGAGCAGAGATGTCTTCATGAGGTTGACGAAGGCCATCATGCCGAGCTCCTTCGCGAGTCCAACAAATTCCGAGGCGGCTTCCACCTCGGTGATGTTCACCCCAATTCGAACGAATTTCATTCCATTCTCGCCCGCGTGTCTCAAATGAGATTTTTTCGCGATCCCGGGGATGCAGAACATGCCCCAGTCCGCCTTCAGAAGAGACTCTTGTGCTATTTCGAAGCACCGCTCATCGGCGACCAGAGTTGGCTTGACCAATGCTACAGCAGCATTGAGGCCAAGCCCGTGCCCTAATTCTATGAAGCGTATCCCGCACGCCTCGAGTGCGGTCAGTACACTACAGATGGTCCGCTCCGTGAATTGAAAATCCACAGAATAGCTCCCATCTCTGAGCGTACAGTCAAGAATCTCGACCGCGTCCTTGACAGTAGCGACACCCATGTCACTCGGCGAGTCTGCCATCGAATTCCAATCGGTCTGAGCCATGGTGAACGATGTCGATTCACGGGCCTGGTTGAGCTGGAGTTTTTGTGGCACATCCACCACAGTCTCGATCTTCCTCTGCGCGGCCATGCCCAGCGCTTCGTCTCACCTGCAGCTTCGGCATCTCGACGTCCTTGTCTAGTCACCGGCCTCGAACAGCAACCATAAGAAGCTGAAAGGAGAATAAGCAATGCCCGATAGTACTTTAAACTCGCTCGATCGGGTGAATTTTTGCGGCCAAGTTGACTACACGGCGGCAGCGGCACGCCCCGAACATGACCGTCGCACGTCGCCCCAGCGGCACCCGGCGGGTGTCTCCATCCCCGGCTGGCGCACGGTCACCCGTTGACAGGCGCTGGCAAGCACTTGCAACATTGGCGGATGTGCGGCCTGAGATGACCCTGCCCCTGTCCGGAGTCACCGTGATCAGCCTGGAACAGGCGGTCGCGGCCCCCTTCGCCACCCGCCAGCTCGCAGACCTCGGTGCCCGCGTCATCAAGATCGAGCGCCCCGTCGGAGGGGATTTCGCCCGCCGTTACGACGCAACCGTGTATGGCCAGTCCAGCTACTTCGTCTGGCTCAACCGATCCAAGGAATCGCTGACCCTCGACGTCAAGACCGCCGAGGGTCGTCACGTGCTGGACGACCTACTCGCCGACGCGGACGTGATGGTCCAAAATCTCGCCCCCGGCGCGGCCACCCGCCTCGGGCTCGACCCAGCATCACTGGCTGAGCGCTACCCAAGACTCATCCCGTGCTCGATCTCCGGCTATGGACCCGACGGGCCTTGGGCGGACCGCAAAGCCTATGACCTGCACGTGCAGTGCGAGACAGGACTTGTGTCGCTGACGGGCAGTCCCGAGGACATGGCGAAGGTCGGGATCTCGGTCGCCGACATCGCCGCTGGCATGTACGCCTATTCCGGCATCCTCACCGCCCTGTACCGGCGCGCGACCACCGGCGTGGTCTCCGCGGTGGATGTGTCGCTATTCGAGGCGCTGGCCGAATGGATGAGCTCGCCCGCCTACTACACCCAGTACGGCGGGCGTCAACCCGCTCGCGCCGGTGCGCAACACGCGACAATCGCCCCCTACGGCCCGTTCAAGGCCGCCGATGGCGAAATCGTGTTACTGGCGATTCAGAATGAACGAGAATGGCGTTCCTTCTGCGCTGCCGTGCTCGGCGATCCACAGCTGGTCGACGACGACCGGTTCGCCACCAATTCCGCGCGAGTCGCCCACCGAGATGCCCTCAACAATGTGATTGCGAACCGGTTCGCCGAGCTCAGCGCAGCCATCGTCCTGGATCTGCTGAATCGGGCCGGTATCGCCAACTCGCGCCTGAACTCCGTCTCTGACTTCCTCACCCACCCCGTGCTGGCCGGCCGGGACCGCTGGCGCAAGGTCGCCACGCCCGGTGGCGAGATCCAGGCCCTGTTGCCCCCGGCCAACCTCACCGACTTGGAGCCAGCGATGAACCCCGTACCGGCGCTGGGCGCGCACACCACCGATATCCTTCGGGGCTTGGGTCGCACCGACGACGACATCGCCGCGCTGCGGGCCGGCGGCGTCGTCTAGCCACGACCCGAGCCGCCAGTACGCACCGCAGCCCCAGCATCGGCAAAGGACCCCTCTCGTGAGCAAGCTGAACGACGAAGAGCAGGCAATCGTCGACACCGTGCGTGAGTTCGTCGACCGCGACGTCCGCCCTGTGGTCCGCCACCTCGAACACGCCAACGAGTACCCCGAGAAGCTCATTGCGCAGATGAAACAGCTGGGCATCTTCGGCTTGGCGATCCCCGACCCCTACGGCGAGGTCGCCGTGTCCACACCCTGCTACGTAGCGGTCACCGAGCAGCTCGCACGCGGGTGGATGAGCCTGGCCGGCGCGATGGGCGGGCACACCGTGGTCTCCAAACTCATCCTCACCTTCGGCACCGAGCGCCAGAAGCGGCGCTACCTGCCCAAGATGGCCACCGGAGAGATCCGGGCAACCATGGCTCTGACCGAACCCGGCGGCGGATCAGACCTGCAGGCGTTGACCACCACGGCACGCCGCGACGGCGACCACTACGTGGTCAACGGGTCCAAAACCTGGATCACCAACGCACGTCATTCCCAGCTCATCGCCCTGCTGTGCAAAACCGACCCGAGGGCACAGCCCAAGCACAAGGGCATCAGCATCCTGCTCGTCGAGCCCGGCCAGGGTTTGATCGTGTCCAAAGACCTGCCCAAACTCGGCTACAAAGGCGTGGAAAGCTGCGAGCTGTTCTTCGCCGACCACCACGCCCCGGCCGAGGCTCTACTCGGCGGTGAGGAGGGCCACGGGTTCACTCAGATGATGAAGGGCCTGGAGATCGGCCGCATCCAGGTTGCCGCGCGTGCCCTCGGTGTTGGGCGTGCCG
The DNA here is from genome assembly GCA_050699655.1 of Pseudonocardiaceae bacterium. Classification (GTDB taxonomy): domain Bacteria; phylum Actinomycetota; class Actinomycetes; order Mycobacteriales; family Pseudonocardiaceae. The sequence goes on along the minus strand of JBOHFJ010000086.1, from coordinate 3,526 downwards.
CGCTGGACGACGCGCTGCGCTATGCGCAGGAGCGGGAGAGTTTCGGCAAGCCGATCTGGAAGCACCAGTCCGTCGGCAACTACCTCGCTGACATGGCGACCAACTACACCGCCGCCCGCCAACTCGTGCTGCTGGCCGCCGAGCGCTACGACGCTGGCGAGCGCTGCGATCTGGAAGCAGGCATGGCCAAACTGTTCGCCTCCGAGACCGCGATGCGGATCGCCCTGGACGCGATGCGCGTACACGGCGGTTACGGCTACTCCACCGAGTTCGACGTCGAACGCTACTTCCGCGATGCCCCACTCATGATCATCGGCGAGGGAACCAACGAAATTCAACGCAACGTCATCACCGCCCAGCTCATCGCCCGAGGAGGCGTGACGACATGACTGAGCCAGCGCATTTCACGATTCGCTCCCAGAACCGGAGCTACAGCACCGGCGACAGACCACCGTCACAGCGCACGGCGCTGCCGGTGATGTAGGACGCGACGTCACTGCACAGGAATGCGGCGACGGCGCCAAACTCCCTTGGTTCTCCGTATCTGTTTGCCGGAATCTCCGCGGCAGACGCTGCGCTGACGGTGTCGACGTCACTTCCGGAACGAGCCGCGCGGGCAGCGTCAAGCTGAGTTACGCGATCGGTGGCAATACGCCCGGGCAGTAACATGTTGACGGTGACACCGTCCGGCGCAACTTCCGTCGCGAGCATTTTAAGATAGGCACCGAGAGCGACTCGCCCAATTCCAGACAAAGCAAGATCCCCGACCGGGGCGACGACCACGCTCGATCCGATGGCGAGTATGCGGCCCCAACGCCGGTCCCGCATGCCCGGAAGCACCATCGAAATCAGCCGTTGGTGAATTGTCAAGAGCGAGTTCACCGCACCAACCATCTCAGTTTCCATGATTTCTGTCACACGCGCGGGCCGAGGGCCCGGCCCGTTGAGCACGAGAATGTCCACCGGACCAAAAATGCCGGAAGTCATATCCATCAAAGCATGAGCCCCGTCAGCCGTCAGCAGGTCGACACCCATGCCGGCCGCTCGCGGTAGACCAGCCGCGATGCGCTTGGCTAGCTCCTCTCGACGCCCGCAGACCACCACGTTCGCGCCTTCTTTCGCCAATTCTTCAGCCGTCGCCCGTCCCAGTCCGGACGTGGAGGCGCACACGATTGCGGTCTTTCCAGCGATACCAAGTTCCATGTTCCCGTCTCCGTGGGTGTGGGATGAGTCCGAAACAATAACTCACCGCCAGGGTTGTGTCCACATTGCGAGACAGGCACGCGAGCTGGGGAAGCTGCCACAGCGCTCACCGGGCATCGAACCTGGCCGCGGCCGACAACGGACGCGGAGCTAAGGTTCCCTGTGCCATTCGTGCGGACGCGAGACGACATCACGATTTACTACGAGATCCATGGTGAGGGTGATCCGCTGGTCCTGCTCAGCGGACAGTCAAACACGCATCATTGGTGGGACATGGTACGACCAGACTTCGAGGTGGCCTGCACAACCATCACCCTGGACTACCGCGGTACCGGGCGCAGCGACAAGCCCGACACAGCGGCCTACAGCACGCGGGGCTTCGCGTCCGACGTGCTGTGCATCCTTGACCACCTCGGACTTGACCGCTCTCACGTGTACGGGACGTCGATGGGTGGCCGGGTTGCTCAGTGGATCGCGGCCGAGCACCCGGACCGGGTCAGCAGACTGGTTTTGGGATGCACCTCGCCCGGAGAGCCGCACGGTGTCGAACGCAGCGCGGCGGTCAAGCGGTCCCTGGCCCAGCTTGACACCGACGCGGCACGCACAGCCTTGTTGGAGCTGATGTACTCCCCCGCCTGGCTCGCCGAACATTCCCACTCCCCCAACACGTTGGGCGATCCCACCATGCCGGCTTACGCCCGGCGCCAGCACCTACGCGCCAGCACCCAGCACAACAGTTGGGACGCCCTCCCGCGGATCACAGCACCCACGCTCGTCGTGCACGGCACCGACGACATCTTCACCCCCGCGGTGAACGCACCGCTGCTCGTAAGCCGCATCCCCCACGCGCAACTGCACCTCATTCCGGGCGCCCGGCACGCGTACTTCGAGGAGTTCCGCGCCACCGCCAGCCCGCTCGTCCTGAATTTCCTCATGGGGGGCACCGGCGCTTCCGAGAGCCCCGCGACTCGATGATCTTCACGTGATGTCGGGCTAGGCTGCCGCCATGAGCAGGCCAACCGGGGGCCCCGTGCGGGTGGTCGTTGTCGATGACCACCAGATGGTGCTTGACGGGCTGCGCGCGATGCTGGCCACCTACCGCGACCAGGTCGAGATCGTCGGCGAGGCCACCGAGCCGGAGCTCGCGATAAAGATCATTACTGGGCGGGAGCCCGACATCACCTTGCTCGATGTCCGGTTGCGGGGCTCCAGCGGGCTGGACCTGTGCGTGGAGATCCACAAGCGGCAACCCGCCTGCAAGGTCGTGTTCCTGACCGTGTACGACGACGAGCAGTACCTCTACCAGGCGCTGCGACTCGGCGCCGCCGGGTTCCTGCTCAAGCGGGTGCGTGGCGCGGAGCTGGTGGATCATCTGCGGCGGATCCACCAGGGCGAGGTTCTGATCGATCCCAGCCTGGCGACGAAGGTCGCGATGTCGGTGGCCCACCTGCGGGGTGGGGAGTTCTGGCCGGGCGCGCGCCTCGGGCTGACCCAGCGCGAGAGCGAGGTGCTCGCGCTCATGGTGGCCGGGCTGTCCAACCGCGCCATCGCTGGCCGGCTGACCGTCAGCGAGGAGACCGTCAAGACGCATGCCCGCGGCATCTACCGCAAGCTAGGCGTGCCGGACCGCTCCGGCGCGGTCGCCGCAGCGCTGCGCGAGGGGGTGTTCCAGTGATCAGCTCGCGGCTGAGCCTGGGCGACGCCGATTCCGACGCCCAGCTGCTGCACCGGGTGATCGAGATCCTGTCGGCGGGTCTGGACCTCGACGGGATCGCCCAAGGAGTGGCCGACCTGATCACCGAGACCACCTTCACCGACGTCTGCTTCGTGCACCTGCTGGATCCGGCCGGCGACCGGGTGCGCCTGCGCGGTGCCACCCCACCGTTCGACCAGCTCATCCGGCGGATCGAGCTGCCGCTCGGCGAGGGGGTGTCCGGCTGGGTGGCCGCGCACTGCGCGCCGGTGGTGATCACCGACAACAAGCGGGCGGATCCGCGTTACCGCTACATCCCCGAGTTGCGCGGGGAGGAGTTCGTCTCAATGGCCTCGGTGCCGATGCTCACCCGGCCCGGGGATCTGGTGGGTGTGCTCAACGTGCACACCCGGGACCGCCGCGAGTTCACCGAGACCGACGTCGAGCTGCTGAGCTCGGTAGCGGGTCTGATGGCCGGTGCCATCGAGAACGCCAGCCTGCACAGCAGGCTCGCCGAGCGGGAGGAGGCGCTGGAGCGGTTCGCCGAGCGGATCGTGCTGCTCCAGGAAACCGAGCGGCGCCGGCTCGCCGGCGAGATCCACGACGGCATCAGCCAGCGCATCGTCAGCC
>JBOHFJ010000085.1:0-15552 GCA_050699655.1 Pseudonocardiaceae bacterium | reverse complement strand
GCGCCACCACGGTGTCACAGACCCGGTCGACGAAGTAGCGGTCGTGCGACACGACGACCAACGAGCCCGGCCAGCCATCCAGCAGGTCCTCCAGCTGCTGCAGGGTGTCGATGTCCAGGTCATTGGTGGGCTCGTCGAGCAGCAGCACGTTCGGCTCGGCCATCAACAGCCGGGTCAGTTGCAGCCGGCGCCGCTCCCCGCCGGACAGCTCCGCCACCGGCGTCCACTGCCGCGACGCCGGGAACCCAAGCCGCTCGGCCAGCTGCGAAGCGGACAGCTCCTGGCGGCCCGATTCTCGGGGATCCAGCGTGACGTGGCGGGCGACCTCCTCCACCGCCTCCAGCACCCGCAGTGACTCGGGGAGATCTTCCAGTTCCTGGCGCAGGTGCGCCAGCCGCACGCTCTGGCCCCGCACGCGGCGACCCGCGTCGGGTTCGAGCTCCCCCGAGAGCAGCCGCAACACCGTGGTCTTGCCCGACCCGTTGACCCCGACCAGCCCGATGCGCTCGCCCGGCCCGACCCGCCAGGTCGCGGCGTCCAGCAACCGGTGCCCGGCGAGCGTCACCGTGACGTCCTCGAGTTCCAGCACGGTGCGACCCAGCCGGCGCCGGGCGAAAGCGAGCAGCTCGACGTTGTCCCTCGGCGGGGGGACGTCGGAGATCAGCGCCTCGGCGGCCTCAATGCGGTAGCGCGGTTTGGAGCTGCGCGCCGGTGGCCCCCGGCGCAGCCAAGCGAGCTCCTTGCGGGCCAAGTTGCGCCGCCGGTCCTCGGCCGCCGCGGCCAGCCGCCCACGCTGCGCTCGGGCGTAGACCCAGTCCGCGTAGCCACCGTCGTAGCCGTCCACCCGGCCCTCGGTGACCTCCCAGGTGCGGGTGCACACGGTGTCTAGGAACCACCGGTCGTGGGTCACCACCACCACCGCGCAACGCCGGGTCCGCAGGTGCTCGGCGAGCCACCGCACACCCTCGACGTCGAGGTGGTTGGTCGGCTCGTCGAGCAGCACCAAGTCGAGCTCGCCGACCAGTGTAGCGGCCAGCGCCACCCGGCGCCGCTGCCCGCCGGACAGGCCGGCCACCGGCCGGTCCAGCCCCAACTCCGGAATGCCCAGCCCGTCCAGGACCGCGCGCACCCGGGGGTCCGCGGCCCACTCGTGCTCGGTGGTGGCCCCCAGCGGATCCAGCACCGCGTGGCGCACGCTGGCCACCGCGGCCAGTTCGGTGCGCTGGGTCAGCACCGCGACGCGCACTCCCCCGGCGCGGCTCACCCGGCCCGCGTCCGGTGGCTGGAGCCCGGCGAGCACCTCGAGCAGGGTGGTCTTGCCGCCGCCGTTAAGCCCCACGACACCGATCCGGTCACCCACCTCGACGCCGAGCGAGACGCCGGACAGCAACGGGCGGATCCCGTAGGACTTCCAAACAGCTTCCAGGTTGACCAGATTGGCCATCAGGCGTGCGCCATGGGCTCGGGGGGCGGCACGGGGCGTGGGTCCTCCACAATCCGGGCGCCGGGCACTGGGCCACTGGCTACCCGGACCGTGCGGCACACGCCGACACCGGCCAGCTCAGCGGCAACCCGGACCGCAGCCTCAGCGTCGGCGCACAGGAACGCGCAGGTCGGTCCAGACCCCGAAACAATACCGGCCAGCGCCCCGGCATCAACCCCGGCCCGCAGGGTGCGCCGCAACGCGGGGCGCAGCGACACCGCGGCGGCCTGCAGGTCATTGCCGAGCAGCGCCGCGAGCCGCCGGGGGTCTCCCGAGGCCAGCGCCTCGAGCAGTGACTCGACGCCACCGAGCCGCGGTGGCGCGGGATGGCGCCGAAGCCGGTCCAGTTCCCGGTAGACCTCCGGCGTGGACAGACCGCGGTGGTCCAGCGCGATCACCCAGTGGAAGGTGTGCCGGGCCAGTACCGGCACCAGGGACTCACCACGCCCGGTGCCCAGCGCGGTGCCGCCGCACAACGCGAACGGCACATCGCTGCCCAGCCCAGCGGCCAACCCGGCAAGCTCTTCGCGGCTGATGTCCAGCCGCCACAGCCCAGCCAGCGCCAGCAGAGCGCCCGCCGCGTCCGCGCTGCCGCCGGCCATCCCGCCAGCCACCGGAATGGTCTTGCGCAGCACTACCCGCACGGCGGGTCGGCGTCCGACGTGCTCGGCGAGCAGGAGCACCGCGCGCCACGCGAGGTTGCGATGGTCCGTGGGCACCGTCCCGGCACCCTCGCCGTACACCTGCACGCCGGGCTCGTCGGTGGCCACGATGGTCACCTCGTCAATCATCGACAGTGCCTGGAACACGGTGACGAGCTCGTGATAGCCGTCCCAGCGCAGGCTACCCACGGCCAAGTGCAGGTTGACCTTGGCCGGGACGCGCACGGTGACCGGTTGCGGCCCAACGGCAAACACGCACACCAGGGTACGTCTGTGGACAACCCGTGAGTGGCGATGCGACCTAGAGCCCGGATCCCCACTCACGGGCGATCCGCGCGTAATCGCGGATCGCCAGCCGCTCGGCGCGGGCACTGGGATCCACCCCCGCCGCGCGCAGCAGCCGCTCGGCGGCGGCGGGTGAACCCGCCCAGTCGGCCAGGGCCGCCCGCAGTGTCTTGCGGCGCTGCGAGAACGCGGCATCCACCACCGCGAAGACCTGTTCTCTGGGCACCGTTTCCCCGGGTGCTGGGGACGGGGCCGCGCGGCTGGTCAGCGCGACTAGGCCGGAGTCCACATTGGGCACCGGCCAGAACACGGTGCGGGGCACCGGCCCGGCGCGGTGGACCGCGGCGAACCAGGCCGCCTTGGCACTAGGCGCGCCGTAGCATCGGGTGCCCGGTGGGGCGGCCAGCCGGTCGGCCACCTCGGCCTGCACCATCACCAGCCCGCGACGCAGGCTCGGCAGCTCGGCCAGCAAGTGCAGCAGCACCGGAACACCGACGTTGTAGGGCAGGTTCGCGACCAGCGCCGTGGGTTCCCGGCCGCCGGCCGCTTCGACGATCTGCGCCCGCCGGAGCCGCAGCGCGTCAGCGGTCAGTATCCGCAGCCCGCTGGCGCGCTCCCGGGCGCGGTCGGCCACCGTGGCGGGCAACGCCCCGGCCAGCAGCGGATCCACCTCGACGGCCAGCACCCGATCCACCGCGCCGAGCAACGCCAGGGTGAGCGAGCCCAGCCCGGGCCCGACTTCCAGCACGACGTCCTCAGCGGCCAGGTCAGCCGCCGCCACGATGCGACGCACCGTGTTGGCGTCGTGCACGAAATTCTGGCCGAGCCGCTTGTTCGGCCGCAGGCCGATCCGATCGGCGAGCGCGCGCAGCTCAGCGGGCCCCAGCAACGCGGGGCCGGCCGGGGTGGGCGCCACGCCCCGGGCCACCTCCTGGTTCACCTCCTAGTTCACCTGCCAGGCTTACCAGAGGCCGAGTCGAGCTGAGCAAGTGGGCCAGGCGCGGTAGTTGCCACGAGCGTTGTGCACTCGCTGGGCGACCGCGATCTGCTGCTCGCGGCTTGCTTGCTGGGGGGATGGGGCGAACTGACCACCGCCGTTGGCTCTCCAGGTGCCCCGGTCGAACTGCAAGCCACCGTAGTAGCCGTTGCCCGAGTTGGCGGCCCAGTTGCCACCGGACTCGCAGCGAGCCAGCATGTCCCAGAGGGTGACCTCGGTGACGGTGACCCTGTTCACGACCGACCGGACACCGGGATTCTTGACCTGCTTGACCGGGCTCCGGGCAGCTCGCTGCTCGCTGTGCGGCACGAGAGGTTCCTCGGCACGCACCCGAGCGACCCGCACCATCATTCCGGGGAACACGGGCGAGGTGAGCTCGGGAGTCACCGTGTCCCATTCCCCCAACGGCACGCCCTGCTGGGTGAGCAGGTCACCGACCGACAGTGCGGTGGAGTGGATTTCTTTCACCGGGAGCTCCCCGTCCACCAGGAGGATCGGCTTGGTGATGCGCACCACCAGCGCCATGCCTTCCAAGGGGATGCGCCGGGAGGGGTCAGCGGACAGCTCCACGTCGCGGGCGGGCATCCCCACCTGCTTCAGCGCGGTCTCGACGGTGAGGGCGGTGGTCCAGACCTCGTGCTCAGTGCCGTCGACGGTGAGGTCAATTGGCCGACCACGCCTGAGCACGATGTGGCTACCGTCTTCGACGGCGCTGCTCGCGGTGGGAGCCAGTGTGTCCTGGTCATCGACTCGCAAACCAGCGGATTCCAGCGCCCCCGAGACTGACGAGGCGAAGGTGTTGATGGTCCGTTGCTGATCGTCCACCGTGATGGTGATGGTCTTGTGCATGGCCACGCCCGCGGCGGCGCCAGTTGTCAGCGCCAGGATGCCAGCTACCAGGGCACCTCGGACAAACGTGCTAGTGGTCACCAATGTCCAGTCGTCGCAGTTCCGGCCAGGGGAAGTACGAGAACAAGACCCACGTCCCCGTACCGGGAACGACCCCCATCCCGGCTTATAGTGACGGAAAGGTAACGGTTCGTAGCGGCGTGCGCAATGACCTCGCCGGTAATGTCGCCGATCAGGTGCTCAGGTGCTCAGGTGCTCAGGTGTGAGACGCCTGAGCCCGAAGATCCGCTCGGCGGTGGCCGAGCTCGACGCCGCCAGTTCCGCCGCGTCCTGCCCACGCAACGCGGCGAGATCCCGAACGGTGTAGGGCAGGTTGACCGGCTCGTTGGCCGTGCCGCGGTGCGGATGCGGGGTGAGGAACGGGGCATCGGTCTCCACCAGCAGCTGCCCATCGGGCACCAACACCGCCGCCTCGCGCAGCGCGCGGGCATTGCGAAAGGTCACGACTCCGGAAAAGGACAGCACATAGCCGGCGTCCACGCAGACCCGCGCCATCGCGGCATCACCGGAGAAGCTGTGGAACACCACGGTCCGGGGTGGGCCTTCCTGATCGAGCACGGCCAGCACGTCGTCGTGGGCGTCCCGATCGTGGATCATCAGCGGCTTGTCGATCCGCTTGGCGAGGTCGATGTGCCAGCGGTAGGCCTCCCGTTGCGTCTCGGGTGTCGGGCAGCGTGGATCGACTCGCGTCCAGTAATAATCCAGACCGGTCTCCCCCACGGCCACCACCCGGGGAGCTCGCGCGAGCAGCTCGAGCTCGGCGCGGTCGGCGTCGGTCATCGCCGCCGTGCGGGTGGGATGCAGCGCCACCGCCGCGAAGACCCGGGCGTCCCAGCTCGACGCCCGCACCACCCAACGCGCCGCGGCCATGTCGTCGGCCACCGTCACCACGGCGCGCACCCCCACCACCGCGGCCCGGTCCACCACCGCACGCACCCCAGCCGGGTCAGTAGCCCCACAAGCATCCAGATGCGTATGAGCATCCACCACCGTCCCCCCCACCAACGGTGGTGGTGCCGGCGCCCTCTTCTCCACATCAACTCCTCTGTCGGCCCGCATTCAGCGGGCTGAGCGGGGTAATCAACTACCGAATTACCCCGCTCAGCCCGCTGAATGCAGATCGGAGAGTTTGGGGTCTAGTTTGGGGAAGAGGGGGGTGGGCTTGGACAGGGGGCGGCCTACGTCGATGGGGACGGTGGTCCAGCGCGCTTGTTCCTCGGTGTAGTTGCCGGTGATGACCGGGTAGTCCGGGCCGGTGCCCGCGACGGTCTCGGCGACCTCCGCGATCCGCGGTTGGGCCGACCACACTCCGGTACCGCCGAGCTGCTCGTGCACCCGCTGTGCGGCATGCGGCAAGAACGGGGTGAGCAGGGTGTTCACGTCGGCGACCACTTGCAGCGCGGTGTGCAGGATGGTGTCCCGGCGCGCCGGGTCGTCGGTGCACTTCCACGGTTCCTGCTCGGACAGGTACTTGTTCGCCGCGCTCACCACCCGCATCGCCTCGCTGATCGAGGCCTTGACCCGGTTGCGCTCCAGCAGCTCCCCGACGGTGCCGAAGGCCGCCCGTGAGATGGCCAGCAGCTCGGCATCGGCCGCCCGCGGCGCCGTGGGCCGCGGTATGGCGCCGACGTTGCGGTGCGCCATCGCGATCGAGCGGTTGACCAGGTTGCCCCACTCGTTGGCCAGTTCGAAGTTGACCCGGCGGACGAACTCGTCCCAGGTGAAGTCCGTGTCCTGGGTTTCGGGGCCGGCCACCGAGATGAAGTAGCGCAGGGTGTCCGGACCGAACTCGCGCAGGAAGTCCCCAACGTAGATCACCGTGCCCCGCGAGGTGGAGAACTTCGAGCCGCTCATGGTCAGGAACTCGCTGGACACCACCTCGGTGGGCAGGTTCAGCGCGCCGAACGCGCCGGGTTCGCCGCCGCGGTCGCCCGCGCCGTTGTGGCCAAGCAGCATGGCGGGCCAGATCTGCGAGTGGAAGGTGATGTTGTCCTTGCCCATGAAGTAGTACGAGCGGGCGTCCGGGTCGCACCACCAGGCCTGCCACGCGTCCGGCTCGCCGGAGCGCACCGCCCACTCCACCGACGCCGACAGGTATCCGATCACGGCGTCGAACCAGACGTAGAACCGCTTCATCGGGGCGTCCCGCCAGCCCTCCAGCGGGACCCGCACGCCCCAGTCGAGATCGCGGGTGATCGGGCGCGGACGCAGGTCATCGAGCAGGTTCAGCGAGAACTTGAGCACATTGGGTCGCCACTCGGTGCGGGTGGACAGCCATCCACCGAGTGCGGTGGTGAACGCGGGCAGGTCGAGGAACAGGTGCTCGGTCCGCACGAACTTCGGCGTCTCGCCGTTGATCCGGGACCTTGGGGTGATCAAGTCGGCTGGGTCCAGCTGGTTGCCGCAGCTGTCGCACTGGTCGCCCCGCGCGTTGTCATAGCCACAGATCGGGCAGGTGCCCTCGATGTAGCGGTCGGGCAGGGTACGACCGGTGGACGGGCTGATCGCGCCGAGCGCGCTGCGCGAGATCACGTAGCCGTTGCGGTGCAACGCGAGGAACAACTCCTGCACCACCCGGTGATGGTTGGCCGTGCTGGTGCGGGTGAACAGGTCGTAGGACAACCCCAGGCCGTGCAGATCTCCCACGATCATCCGATTGTACTTGTCGGCGAGCTGACGGGGAGTGACGCCCTCGGCGTCAGCCTGCACCTGGATCGGGGTACCGTTCTCGTCAGTTCCCGAGATCATGAGCACCCGGTTGCCGGCCATCCGCTGGTAGCGAGCGAAGATGTCCGACGGGACCCCGAAACCGGAGACGTGACCGATGTGCCGAGGCCCGTTGGCGTAGGGCCAGGCCACGGCGGCGAGCACGGATTCGTTCATAACGCCCACCCTATGTGGCGCATGTCCGGCTCATGAGCACGCCCCGGCATGTGCCTCAGACGTCAGCGACGCCGTCCGGCCAGGTGATCCGCAGCCGACCCTCCACGGTGGCGAACCGCGCATCAAGAACATCGGAACGCACCGCGCCCTCCGCGTCGGCGCTGACCGGCAGCAGCCGACCCCCCACGGCGCGCAGCAGCTCGACCCAGCGACCCGTCGGGTGCACGATCAGCATCTCCCGCACCCCGACCTCGGCATAAAAACCGATCTTGTCATAGCTCTCGTCACCCTTGGAACGGATCTCGACGACCAGCTCCGCGCCCTCGGAGCCGCGATCGGACTGCTGCCCCGGACGGCAGTAGAGCTGGTCGGGCACCCGGTAGTCGTCGTCGGCGCGGTACAGACCCGTCTCGTAACGGGGACGAAGCCCGTGGCGCTTGGCCAGCGGCCCGAGCACCAGGAACAGCTCCGCGCCCACATCTTGATGCGGACCCCCGGGCGGCGGCACCATGTGCAGGACTCCGTTCCACACCTCGTCGCGTCCATCGAGCTCCAGCCGGCGGCGCTCGGTGAGCATCGCGGCGGGAACCTCCAGCAGCACGGCCCTCATGAGTGCAGGATAACCGACCAGGGCGGGAGCCGACGGTCAGCCGACACCGGGCCGGGGCGCTCAGGGGGTGACGGTGGTGAGGAAGGCGTGCCAGGTGGCGGGGGGGAAGGTCAGCGCGGGGCCGTCGCGGTCCTTGGAGTCGCGGACCAGGACCCCGTCGGGCGTGGGCGCGACCTCGACGCAGGCACCGCCCTTGGAGCTGTAGCTGCTGGTGCGCCAGCCGACCTCGACGCAGGCACCGCCGTTGGAGCTGTAGCTGCTGGTGTGCCAGACGATGCCGTCCGGCTCAGGCGCGATCATCATGGTCTTCTCGATCCGGGTAGAGCTCGGTTGCCAGAGTGGCAATCATGTCATCAGATTCTCCCTCTTTCAGGGCACTGCCGGCTAGCGCCGCCAGGATGCTCCGGTAGGCGGCGATCTCCTCCCGGGTCTCCAGGAACAGGCAGGAGGTCTCGCTGTCCAGGTAGGCCACCGGTGCGAACTCGTCGAACTCCATCAGCTCGAAGGACCCGCCCGTCGCGGCATGGCCACCGAGCGCGGCGGGCACCACCCGCACTCTGACGTGGGGGTACCGCGACATCGACCGCAGGTGGCGCAGCTGCTCAGCCATCACCGTGCACCCACCGATCGGCAGCCGCAGCACGAACTCGTGCAGGTAGAAGGTGAACCTCGCCGGCCGTTCCCGGCTGAACAGACACTGGCGGGCCAGCCGGGCGGCCACCCGGTCCTCAATCTCGTCGGCCGGCACCCGGCCCGCCTCACGGAGCAGCGCGCGAGCGTAGTCACCGGTCTGCAGCAGCCCAGGCACCAGCGTCGACTGGAACTCCCTGATCGCGACCGCCTTGTCCTCGTGGTCGGTCAGGGTGACGACCTGCTGGGGCAGCCGGGAGCCGTGCTGCTGGAGCCAGCCGCGGGTGTGCTGGTCCTGGCACAGGGCGAGTAGCCGGTCCCGCTCGGCGCCGGTGACCCAGCACACCGCCAGTAACGACGCGACGTGCAGCTGGCTGGCGTTGCGCTTCCCCGCCAGCATCCGCGACAGCAGGCTCGGTGACAAGCTGAGTTGCTGTGCGGCCTGCTTGCCGTTGAGCTGGACCTGGTCCATCGCCTGGCGCAGTCGCTCGCCGAGCTCTCGGCTGCGCACCGTTGGTTCTTGATCCTCCATGATGACCTCCCGCGGTGACCATAAACCCACATGGAGCACCGTTCCAGCCACCTTGGGTCGATCTGTTGCCCCTTGCGTGACCCGGAGTCAACAGGATTCGCCGTTCTCATTACCCGGGGGGAATCGTCGACTCGTGCAGCATCATGAACAGCCGCGTATGAGCCTCTGACAGAGTCTCCAGGCTCACCGATCCCACACACTGCGCACACGCTCGCTTCGGGGTGCTGTCGAGGTGGGCTGGCCACACGTGCCAGCCCTGCGCACCCGGAATCGGGACGCTGTACGGGCCGGCTTCGTCGCGCACTTCCATCGCCAGCACGTGACCAAGCCCGCTATCCAGCCGCAGACTCCGCCGTGAGCTGCCGGAACACCTCGCGAGACACTGCGGCCAGAATCCAGGAATGCACGGACCACCCAGTGCGCCCGGCTGCATCCGTGACGTGACGGTGGAGCACATCATCGAACTGAACGGTCATCCGCTTTATCACGACACACACCACACGGAGCGCATGGGTCAACCGGAGAGGCGGCGCCGAGAGGAACTCGTAAGCTTCGCCGGGCTAGTTCACATCTACCGTCAGTTGCCAGCGGTGGCGTTCCAGTCGACGAGCTGGACGATCACCCCGTTCGGGTCGCGGACCTGGAAGGCACGCTCGCCCCACTCCTCCTCGGTAATCGGCATGGTGATGGCCACACCCCGTCCCCGCAGCCGAGCCAGCTCCCCCTCCAGATCCTCGACGACGAAGGCGAGGATCACGCCGCCCGCGTGGTCGTCACGCTGGTCGGCGGGCAGGGTTCGCAGACCACGGCGCAGGAACACGACGTTCATCCCCGCGTCCTGCCTGCGCAGCGACGTGAACCCGTCGGCTGCCATCTCCTCGCGGAAGCCGAAGTGCTCGACCAGGAAGGAACTCGAGGCCGCAACGTCATCGACGTTCAGCGATACGGCGGACGATGTGATCCTCGCGGGCACTGCTCGGTGGTGATAGTCAGACATGCTTTCATCGTACGTCGTACGAAATAGGGCTGCGACGAGAGGATGTGTCCGTGGCCTCTGAACGCAGTGGCGCCGGCGACCCGGCGCGGACCCTGGAACTGCTGTGGCGCGTCCCGGTCTCAGCGCCACGCCGCGGCCCGGAGCGGGGACTGGACGTCGCCACGGTCGTGGCTGCGGCGACAGACCTGGCCGACCAGGAAGGGTTGGAGGCCGTGACGATGCGCCGGGTCGCTCAGGCGCTCGGAGTCGGCGCGATGACGCTCTACACATACGTACCAGGCAAAGCCGAGCTGCTGGATCTCATGCTCGACTCCGCCTACGCGCGGATGTCCCGCACGGACACCGCTGGAGCGCCCTGGCGGCAGCGGCTGATCGCGATCGCGGAGGAGAACCGAGCACTGTTCGACGCCCATGCTTGGGCCGCCACCGTGTCCACTCTGCGACCACCACTGGGTCCGGGGTCGATCGCCAAGTACGAACATGAACTCTCCGCGCTGGACGGGCTGGGGCTCGGCGATGTCGAGATGGACGACTGCCTCACCCATCTGCTGACCTTCGTGCAGTCCTGTGCCCGAGCCATCGCCGACGCCCGCGCCACCCGATCCGACAGCGCCATGGACGACGAGCAATGGTGGGCCGCCAACGCCCCGCTGCTCGCCCGGGTGCTCGACAAGCGGACTTACCCACTCGCCACCCGCATCGGCACCGCGGCCGGCACCGTGCATCGCAGCGCCCACGATCCCGACCACGCCTACCGCTTCGGCTTACAGCGAGTTCTCGACGGTCTCGCCGTCCTGATTGACAGCCGCCAACGATGACCCAGCCGGCTCAAGATCGTCGAAAGTGAGGCGTAGCCGTCCAGGTGTGCACCGCTACAGCACACTTTCGACGATCAAGCTGACCGGGACGGGCCGCGTCAGCCGCGGAGGTGGCGCCAGAGGAACTCGTAGCCCAGGGCGGACATGAAGGCCGCCTGCTCGTTGTCCGCCGCGCCGCCGTGGCCACCCTCGATGTTCTCGTAGTAAGTGACCGGCAGGCCGTACTCGCGCATCCGGGCCACCAGTTTACGGGCATGGCCAGGGTGCACGCGGTCATCACGGGTGGAGGTGGTGAGCAGGGTCGGCGGGTAGCGGCGGCCGGCGTGAAGTTGATGGTAAGGGGAGAAGCGCAGCAGGTGCTCGCGTTCGGCCGGATCGTCGGGGTCGCCGTACTCGGCGATCCAGGAAGCGCCGGCCAACAGCGTGTGGTAGCGCAGCATGTCCAGCAGCGGGACCGCGGCGACAATGGCGCCGAACAGTTCCGGGTATCGAGTGAGCATCACGCCCATCAGCAGCCCGCCGTTGCTGCCACCCTGGGCACCGAGGCGCGGCGGCGTGGTGACGCCGCGGGTAACCAGATCCCGGGCCACGGCGGCGAAGTCCTCGTAAACCAGATGGCGGTGACCCTTGAGCGCGGCACTGTGCCAGCGCGGACCGTACTCGCCGCCGCCGCGGATGTTGGCGAGGACGTAACAGCCACCGCGGGCCAGCCAGGCCCGGCCCAGGCCACCGCGGTAGCCAGGCCGCAGGGATATCTCGAAGCCGCCGTAGCCGTACAGCAGGGTGGGCCAGCCGCCGGGCGGCACGGCGGAGTGCTCGGGCGCCACCACGAAGTAGGGGATCCGGGTGCCGTCCGCGGAAACCGCGAAGTGCTGGCGCACGGCCAGGCCGGTGCTGTCGAAGAAGGACGGTGCCTGCTTGAGCGGGGCGGCCGGGCCGGCGCCGATGGTCCCGATGGCGAGCGTGGGCGGGGTCAGGAAACCGTCGATGTCGAGCAGGTACTCGTCGTCGGTGTCCGAGTCGGTGCCCCACGCGCTCACGGTGCACAGCGGCGGCGTGCCGGTCAGCGGTGTGACGTGCCAGTCCCGCGCCGGTGCCAGCACAGGTGACAGTACCGAGAGATGGCTGACCACGTCGTGCATCACGTCGAGGATCAGGTGGTGGCGGGTCCAGCGGTAGCCAGCCAGCGAGGAGCGCTCATCGGGGGTGAACAGCACCCGCAGGTCCCGGGCGCCAGCCATGAACTCGTCAAAATCGGCGACCAGCAGGCAGCCCGCCGGGTATGTCTCACCGACTGTCCACTGGCCTACTGTCCACTGGCCTACTGTCCGCTGGCCGACTGTCCAATCACCGCGCAGCTCGATCAACAGCCACCGCCGGTGCACGCTGACGATCGCGTCTTCGGGCACTTCGACCCGGCGCAGCTGGTCACCGCAACGCTGGTACAGCTCGGAGCGGTAGAAATCCAGCACCCGCCCGACGAAGTCGCGCTGGAAACCCTCGGTGTCGTCGTGGTAGGCGTACACCTCGATGTCCTCGGGCTTGCCCTCGTACACCGGCTCGGCCCGCTCCAGCGGCGCGTCACGCCGCCACTCCCGGACAGTGCGTGGGTACCCGCAGGTGGTGAGGGTTCCCGGACCGAAGTCGGTGGCGACGTAGAGGCGGTCGGCATCGATCCAGCCCACGATGGACTTCGCCTCGGGCAGCTGGAAGCCGTCGGTGACGAACTCACCGCGCTCGATGTCGAACTCCCGCACCACCACCGCGTCCGCGCCACCCCGCGACAGCGACACCAATGCCCGCCGGTAGTCCGGCCGCAAGCACCGCGCGCCGTCCCACACCCAGTTCTCGCCCTCGTCGCGGGCCAGCGCGTCCACGTCGAGCAGGATCTCCCAGTCTGGCCGCTCCGTGCGGTACTCGGCGAGCGTGGTGCGCCGCCACAGCCCGCGCGGGTGCTCCCGGTCCCGCCAGAAGTTGTACCGGTACCCGCCGCGCCGGGTGATGTGCGGGATGCGGTCCCTCGAGTCGAGCACCTCCCGGATCCCGTCGCGCAGCACCTCGAACCGCGAGGTACTGGTCAGCTCCGCGACGGTCTCGGCGTTGCGCTCCCGCACCCAGGACAGCGCCCGCTCCCCAGTCACGTCCTCCAGCCATCGGTACAGGTCACTCACGGGTTGTCCACGGCGGCTTGGTAGAGATCGCGTTTGGGGACGCCGTGGGTGGTTGCCACGGCGGCGACGGCCTCCTTGAGCCGCTCTCCCGCGGTGACCCGCTCAGCCACCTCCTCGACGAGATCGAGCACATCCGGCGGGCCAGCGGGCGGCGCGCCAGAGAGCACGATGGTGATCTCGCCGCGCACGCCGTCGGCGGCCCATTGGGCGAGGGTGCCTAGTCCACCTCGGCGAACCTCCTCGTAAGGCTTGGTGAGTTCACGGCACACCGCCGCCGCCCGATCGGCGCCGAGGATCTCCGCGGCGTCGGCGAGGGTGGCGGCCAGCCGATGTGGTGACTCGAAGAACACGCAGGTGCGCTCTTCACTGGCGAGGCCGGTCAGCCACCGCCGACGGGGCCCGGCGCGGCGCGGCGAGAACCCCTCGAAGCAGAACCGGTCACAGGGCAGCCCGGACACCGCCAGCGCCGCGGTCACCGCCGAGGGGCCGGGCAGACAGCTCACCCGGAGCCCTTCCCGCACGCAGGCGGCCACCAGCCGGAACCCGGGGTCGGACACGGCGGGCATCCCAGCGTCGGTCACCACCAGCACCGTCGCGCCGCCGCGGATCGCCGCCAGCAGCGCGGGAATCCGGGCCGCCTCCACCGCGTCGTAGTGCGAGACGATCCGGCCGGTCACGGTCACGCCGAGGGCCGCGACCAGCGCCCGCAGCCGACGGGTGTCCTCGGCGGCCACCACCGCCGCGGATCCGAGCGCGGCGAGCAGGCGCGGCGAGGCATCCCGGCAGTCGCCGAGCGGCGTGGCCGCCAGCACCAGCGCGCCCCCGCACTCTGAGGTGATGGAGCCCAGCACGCCTCGCACGCCGCCGAGCCTACGATCGGGCGCGTGACGGCGGTCCACCAGGCATGCCCCGAGAGCGCGGTGGTCGGCATCGGGTTGATACCTCCAGTGTCGACGCCACCGGTGCTGGCCCGGCCGGCTGGCCCGCTCCAGCGGCTGGTGAGCCGCCCGCTCACCGACCGGTGGCGGAGCTGGGTAGTGACGCTGACTCTGACCATGGTCGCCGCCACGGTGCGGCTGTGGCACCTGGGCCTGCCCACCGATCGCGGCACTCCGGTGTTCGACGAGAAGCACTACGCGCCGCAGGCCTGGCAGATGCTGCGGGGCGGTGGGGTGGAGGACAACGCGGGCTACGAGCTCGTCGTGCACCCGCCGCTGGGCAAGCAGCTCATCGCGCTGGGCGAGCTGGTGATGGGT
Organism: Pseudonocardiaceae bacterium; assembly: GCA_050699655.1. Classification (GTDB taxonomy): domain Bacteria; phylum Actinomycetota; class Actinomycetes; order Mycobacteriales; family Pseudonocardiaceae. Next base: position 1,319 of record JBOHFJ010000085.1, on the reverse strand, counting down.
TACGACGGCTGGGGCTGGCGGGTGTCCGCCGCGCTAGCCGGCACGCTCTGTGTGCTGCTCATCGTGCGGATCGTGCGCCGGATGACCAGCTCAACCCTGCTGGGCGGGATCGCCGGGGTGTTGCTCATCGCCGACGGCGTCAGCCACGTGCAGGCGCGCATCGGGATGCTCGACGTCTTCCTCGCGACGTTCATTCTGGCGGCGTTCGGCTGCCTGGTCATCGATCGGGAGCAGGTGCGCGAGCGGCTGGCCACAGTGGTGCGGGAAGGTCGAGTCACGGACTTGGGACCGCGGTTGGGGGTCCGCTGGTGGCGCTTCGGGGCTGGGGTGCTGCTCGGGCTGTCCTGTGGCGTGAAGTGGTCCGGGGTGTACTACCTCGCCGCGTTCGCCGCAATGAGCCTGGTGTGGGACGCCTGCGCGCGGCGCGGCGCGGGTGTCCGCAGGCCCTGGGCAGGAACGCTTGCCCGGGATCTCGGACCGGCGTCGTGGGCGATGGCGGTGGTGCCGGTCGGCGCCTACCTGGCTACTTGGTGGGCCTGGTTCAGCAGCGAGACCGGCATCGACCGGCACGCGGTGGGCAACCAGATCGGCACGGGTGGCCCGTGGCACATCGCCACCGGGGCGCTGCGGTCGCTGTGGTACTACAGCGCCGCCGTGCTGCGCTTCCACGAGGGGCTGGTCACTCCCGCCCACCCGCACCCGTGGGAATCCAAACCGTGGAGCTGGCCGATGGGGCTTCGGCCGGTGCGCTATTATTACGAGTCCGGCGCCGCCGCTCCGGGCTGCGGGCGCCACGACTGCGTGGCCGCAGTGATGCTCATCGGCACGCCGGCGCTGTGGTGGCTCACGCTGCCCGTCCTGGCTTGGGGGCTGTGGCGGGCGGTCAGCGGGCCGGACTGGCGTTACGCGGCGGCGCTGACCGGCTACGCCGCTGGCTGGCTGCCCTGGTTCGGCAACATCCACCGCCAGATGTACTTCTTCTACATGACCCCGGTGGCGCCGTTTCTGGTCATCGCTGTGACCTTTGTTCTTGGCGAGATTCTCGGCCGCGCCACCGAGGGCGCCGAGCGGCGCGGCACGGGCCTGCTGGTGGTCGCACTGTACGTCGGGCTGGTGGTGGCCAACTTCAGCTGGCTCTGGCCGATCCTCACCGGTGGCTCGATCACCCCGGAGCGCTGGAACGCCGAGCTCTGGCTGCCCTCCTGGCGCTGAGTTCTCTTTAGTGAACCGGCTGAGTTTTCTTTAGTGAACCGTAGGCAGCCCGCGGACGAATGTCCTGACATAGGGAGGTATCTATGATCAACAGTGCCGACCACGCC
>JBOHFJ010000084.1:0-15568 GCA_050699655.1 Pseudonocardiaceae bacterium | reverse complement strand
GCCCAGTGGTGCCCTTCGGGGCGGCGAGCCCGCTGGTGCACCCGGCCACCGGCTACAGCGTCGCCACGGCGCTGCGGTTGGCCCCCCTGGTGGCCACCGCGGTGCACGACGGCCTGGGTCGCGGCGGCGGCGCGGCCGCCGGAGCCGCCGCGTGGCGAGCGGTGTGGAGCCCGGCCGCGCTGGCGGTGCACACCCTGCGGCGGCGCAGCCTCGAGTCGCTGCTGCGCTTTCCCCCGGAGCGTGTCCCGGACTTTTTCGACGTGTTCTTCGCGCTGCCCCAACGGCACCGCTGGGCCTACCTGACCGGCCGCGAGGACGTCCAGGGCGCCATCGCGGCGATGGGCGCCCTGTTCGCCGTCGCCCCATGGTGGCTTCGGAGGCGGTTGGTGCTCGGTGCGCTTGATCCGCGCGGAGTGCGCGGTTAGCGGATTGCGCTGATCACAGGATCGGTCGGGCTGCTCGGCGACGCGCTGCGCAATCTGTCTGCTATGAAGTGACCACCGACATCGGCCAGCGGCTACTCGATGGCGTCGAGCACGCGCACGCACTGGTCACGAGTGCGGGACGCTGATGGTCACCTCCACCTCGGGCTTGACCTTGAGCGCGCCGAGCATGGCGGAAAACGGCTTGATGCCGAACTTGCGTTGATCAAGAACGATCGTGGCGTTCCACCGTGCGCCGTCGTCTCGCGCCTCGACAGAGATCTGATTCGTCACACCGTGCAGCGTGAGGTCTCCCTTGACGCGCGCCCGGTTGCCGTCGCGCACCACCGACACCGAGCGAAACTGGATCTTCGGATGCTTACGAGAGTCGAGCACCTCCACGGCGTTTTTCTCGATCTTCTTCCGATCAGACTCCGAGATGTCCGTCGTCACCCGCAGCGAACCCGGGTCGAAGTCGGCTGTGATCCCGTCGTCGGCCCCCACGTCCAGGGACAGATTCGTTACGCGCAGAGTCACGTCGTGGCCGACTGAGGTCAGCAGTCCCTCGCGGAAGACAGACACCTGGCAGTCCACCGCTGTGGCGTCGAAAGTTGGCATTGCGCCAGCGTAACCGGGTCGAGCGCTCCAGCGCGACGGTCGAGGGTTCAATCGCTGCGGCGAGAGCAACGAGGCGCCCTGGCCGGCTACCGGGGCCGCTACCCGGGCATGATCGCACCGTGCAGGTACGCCTTGATGCGAACAACCTCGACGTGCCGCGGCTGCTCGTCGCGGCGCTGGAGGCGGCACCATCGGCCAACGTAGCGCACCCACCACATCGTGATCCTCGACGCTGCCCCAAGGGAGAAGAATCGTGTCGACGTTGTTCAGCCGCATCATTGAGGGCGAGATCCCCGGTCGGTTCGTCTGGCGTGACGAATGGTGCGTCGCGTTTCTCACCATCGCTCCGCTGCGGCCTGGGCACACCCTGGTTGTTCCCCGTGCCGAGGTCGACGAGTGGACCGATGCGGATGACGACCTGATGGCCCATCTCATGGTGGTCGCCAAGCACATCGGCACGGCGCAGAAAAAATGCTTCAACGCGCCGAGAGCTGGCCTCATAGTCGCCGGGTTCGAGGTGCCGCACCTGCACCTGCATGTGTTCCCCACCTGGACCATCGACGACTTCAACTTCAACGCAGCCGACCCCAACCCCAACCCAGCCGACCTGGACTCAACCGCACAAACCCTGCGTCAATCCCTAGCTAACTCCCTCCAGCGACCGCCATTCGGAGCCGAATAGCGATCAGCGCGGGTCCCGGGACCGCCATTCGGCTCCGAATAGCTGTTCAGGGACGCGCGCGGGGCGGAAACGGCGCAGGCGCAGGCTGTTGGTTACCACGAACACTGAGGAGCAAGCCATCGCGGCGCCGGCGATCATGGGGTTGAGCAGGCCGGTCGCGGCCAGCGGGAGTGCGGCCACGTTGTAGCCGAAAGCCCAGAACAGGTTGCCCTTGATGGTACGCAGAGTGCGCCGGGACAGTCGGATCGCATCGGCGACCACCCGCAAGTCGCCGCGGACCAGGGTGAGGTCGCTGGCCTCGATGGCGGCGTCGGTGCCGGTGCCCATGGCCAGCCCCAGGTCAGCCTGGGCCAGCGCGGCCGCGTCGTTGACCCCATCGCCGACCATCGCCACGACCCGACCCTCCCGCTGGAGCCGGCGCACCTCCTCGACCTTCCCTTCAGGCGACACCCCCGCGATCACCGTGTCGATGCCCACATCAGCGGCCACCGCGCGGGCCACGGTCTCGTTGTCGCCGGTGAGCAGCACCGGAGTCAGTCCCAGCGCGCGCAGCTGGCGCACAGCTTCGGCGCTGCTCGGCTTCACCGTGTCGGCCACCGAGAGCAGGCCCCGCAGCCGGCCGTCCCAGGCCACCGCGACGACCGTGCGGCCCTGGATTTGTGCCTGCGCCTGGACGGTCACCAGGTGCTCAGGCATCGGCGCCGACCACTGCTCGGCCAACCAGGCTGGCCGGCCCACCAGCACCACAGCACCATGCACCGCACCCTGCACGCCCAGCCCCCGCGCCGAGCGGAAGCCGGCCACCGCTGGCAGCTCCCCCAGCCGCTGCCGGCCCCCGGTGGCGATCGCGGTGGCGACCGGGTGCTCGGAGGCGTCCTCCACGGCGGCGGCCCGGCGCAGCACCTCCTCGGCGTCCTCACCGGCCGCGGGCAGCACGTCGACCATGATCATCGCTCCGGTGGTGACCGTGCCGGTCTTGTCCAGCAGCACGGTGTCCACCCGCCGGGTGGACTCCAGCACCTCGGGGCCCTTGATAAGGATGCCCAGCTGCGCACCGCGACCGGTGCCGACCAGCAGAGCGGTGGGTGTGGCCAGCCCGAGCGCGCACGGGCAGGCGATGATCAGCACGGCGACCGAAGCGGCGACCGCGGTACCGACGGCGGCGCCGAGGGCCAGCCAGACACACAAGGTGAGCACCGCGAGCGCGATCACGATCGGCACGAACACCGCGGCGACCCGGTCGGCCAGCCGCTGCACGGTGGCCTTGCCGCTCTGCGCCTGCGTCACCAGGGCCGCAATCTGCGCGAGCCGGGTGTGCGCACCGACCCGGCAAGCCCGCACCCGCAGCCGGCCAGAGGCGTTCAGCGTCCCGCCAGTGACCATCGAGCCCACACTGATCTCGATCGGCACCGACTCGCCAGTCAGCATGCTCTCGTCAACAGCGGAGGAGCCCTCCACCACCTGTCCGTCGGTGGCGATCTTCTCCCCCGGGCGGACCACGAACTCATCGCCGACCACGAGCGCCTCGATCGGGAGGCGCGTCTCCCGATCGCCGCGCAGCACCGCGACCTCCGAGGCGCCGAGGTTCAGCAACGCGCGCAGCGCCGAACCCGCGCGCCGTTTGGCGCGCGCCTCGAAGTACCGGCCAGCCAGCAGGAACACCGTGACACCGGCGGCAACCTCGAAGTAAACCTTGCTGTGCGCGTGGTAGCCCGAGGAAACGACCTCGTGCTTGGGGAACAGGCCGTTGGCGACGAACCAGGCGTAGCAGCTCCAGAAGAACGCGGCGGACACACCCATCGAGACCAGCGTGTCCATGGTGGCCGTGCCGTGCCGCAGATTCCGCCAGGCGGCCTGGTGGAAGGGCCATGCGCCCCAGATCACAACGGGGGCGGTGAGGAAAAGTGACAGTGAGTCGAAGTTGTGCGGCACCCGCAGTCCCGGCACCATCGCCGCCATCGACATCGTGATCACTAGGGCGGCCAGCACCGCAGTGCCCAGCAGCCGTTCCCGTAACGCGCCGAGGTCGGCGCCGTCACTGCCAACCGGGTGGGCGCCGGTGTCGGCTGGCAGCTCGGCGGTGTAGCCGGTACGGGCCACCATCGCCACGAGGTCTTCAGGGGTGACACCGTCGGCGTAGCTGACGCGAGCCTTCTCGGTGGCGTAGTTGACGCTGGCGTTGACTCCCTCGAGCCGGTTGAGCCGCTTTTCGAGGCGCGCCGCGCAGGACGCGCATGTCATGCCACCGATCGCCAGCTCGAGCTGGTGGTGGTACTCGCTGGTACGCACCATGCTCAACCCGAGCTCTCGGTGGCGATGTCGTAACCGGCCTCGTCGATCGCGGCGCCCACCGCGGCGGAGTCCAGGGGCCCGTCGCTGGTGACGGTGACCCGGCCGGCGGTCAGGTCGACCCGCACGTCGGTCACTCCCGCAAGGGCGCCGAGCTCCCGAGTCACCGCTGACACACAGTGCTGGCAGACCATCCCCGTGACACTGTAGTCATTGATGGTGACGGTGTTCCCCATGTCGAATGCCCTCCTCGTTCGGTGCGGTGTCTCGCGTGGGGAGTCAGGAGCGAACCAGCCGCGCGATCGCGTCGGCCGCTTCCTTGACCTTCACGCTGGCATCGGCCTGGTCAGCCGCGGCGTCCACCACGCAGGTGGTCATGTGTTCTTCGAGCAAAGCCAACGCGAAGGATTGCAGCGCTTTGGTGGCGGCCGAGACTTGGGTCAGGACATCAATGCAGTACTGGTCCTGCTCCACCATGCGCTGCAAACCGCGAATCTGGCCTTCGATCCGGCGCAGGCGGTTGAGGTAGGCGTCCCGGTCCTTGGTGTAGCTCGCCACCGCGCTGTCCTCTCTCGACCCCTCAGGTATACCCCTACCAGGTACCAACATACCCCCCACTAGTATCTGCTTGCCACTGGTATCTAGGCCGGCACCAGCACTACCCAGACCGGGCCGGGCGCGAAAGTCAGTGGTGAACCATCCGGCAGGGTGAACGTGGTGACCGCGTCTGGGGCCGGGCGCGACCAGCGCCCGGTGAACGCCAGCCCGTCGCGAAGCACGACCGCGTCACCGTCGCCCACTGTCGCCGCGAACGGCGACGGTGACCCGGCGGCGTCGCGCACCGAAGTGCCGCGCACCGACACTCGCTGCAACACCACGGTCGCCGCCTCGGGCCGCGGCCCCGCGGCCGAGGTGAGCGGCACACCATCCATGGAGATCACCCACCTGGACTCCGCCGACGCCCACTGCACCCCGATAGCAGCCGCCGGGTACCGGACTTCGGTCCCCGGCACCGGGCGACCGCCGGGCGGCGTGGGCCCGAAACGAAACCCGATGTCCCGGGGCGGCGCACCGCCCCGGCGCAGCAGATTCGGGTCACCATAGAGATTGTGCGGCATCGGCCTGCGCCGGTCTCGGTAATAGTCGCCCGGCCGCGCCAAGGCCGAGACGTCCAGCACCGGCGCGCGCGCCACGAGCGCGCCGACCGCGGACGCCGCGCCGGAGAACGCCAGCGCGGGTCGACCAAAATTTGCCAGCAGCTGCACGTCGGACGCTCGGGTACTACGCACCGGCCCCACCGCCGACGGGTCCTGGGACTGATACACCGCGAGCAGCCGGCTCAGGCCGCCCTCGACCGGCTCGACGTAAACCAGATCCGCCTGCGCGAGCCCGCTCTGCGGGCGGGCCGGGGCGGCATTGTCAATCTTGACGCACAGCACTGGCGCGCCGAGGTCGGTGGGCAAGCCGGTGAACGGCGACACCGGCGGCGGGCTGGGCGGGGTCGAGCTGGGCTCAGGCGGACTGGGCAGGATCGGGCTGGGCCGGATCGGGCTGGCCGGAATCCGCGAGACGGGCGGGGCGAGAGCCGGAGTCGGTGGCGCACCGCTGGAACAGGACAGCGCTAGGACGGGCAGCACGAACACCCACACAAACATGGCCAACACGTGCCCGCGTCTACTCACCACCACCACTCCTTCGCCAGTGCAGGCCGCAACGTTGGGTGACACTTCATACCAGCGGTACCTGGCACACGGGAAATCCTGGTGCACCACTCATGGGTAGCAGCAACCCATTCGGCGGTACCCTGTAGCTGGCAGTGACGAAAAATCCGCTGGATGTGGCACTCCGCTCGGAGGATGACAAAGAGTCGCCCACCGATTACGCTGAGGGAGATCGCTCAACGTCACTGCCGGGGGGACCTAGTGAGTGTGAGCAATGGTTTTGAGAGCGTCATCCCGAAGCGAGGCCTGATGGCCGCGCAGCCGAGGCGGTGGAAGCCGCGACGCTGGAACCTGTGGCGCGAGCGGAAAGTCGGCATCGCCTATGTCCTCGCCGTGGATTTCGTGGCGGTGGCGCTGGTCGCCGGGACTATCGCGACGATACCGGTCCACTCCGGCGATCTGTTGCGCTTCGGGCTGCTGGTCGCGGGGGCGCTCGCGCACCGGGAGGCGGTTCGGCGGATCGAGAGCCTGCGTGAGCGAACCGCGCGCAGCGGCCTGAGCACGAACCTCACCTCCCTGTGGATCTTCACGGCGGCGCTGTCGGTCCCACTGCCGCTGGTCTTTGCCGTGACTGCGGTGGTCCACCTGCACTCCTGGTGCCGGGATGGCTCCGCCAAGCTGCACCGCGCACTGTTTTCCGGCGCGACGATGGTGCTCGCACCCACCGCCGCGGTGGCGGTCCTGCAGCTCATCCAGCCCACCGGGTATCCGGTCATCCCGTCCGGCCCGTCGGGGCTCGCCGTCGTGATCGGCGCTGGGACGGTCTACTGGCTGGTCAATTACGCATTGGTGGCCGGTGCCGTGCGGCTGTCCGACCCGCTGCGGCCGGCCCGCCAGCTGCTGCCCAACCCGAGCGAGCAGGTCGTTGTGGCGGCCTCGCTCGGGCTGGCGGTCGCGCTCGCCGTGATGCTGACCTACCAGCCGTGGCTGATCCCCGTTCTCATGATCACTGTGTTCGCGCTGCACCGCACATTGTTGCTCCCGCACTTCCAGCAGGCCGCCCGCACTGACAGCAAGACCGGGCTGCTCACCATGGGCTTCTGGCGTGAGGCGGCCAGCCGGGAGTTCGAGCGGGCTCGCCGGCTCGCCGACCCGCTCGGCGTGCTGATGCTGGACCTGGACCATTTCAAGTCATTCAACGACCGGATGGGGCATCTCGTGGGCGATCAGGTGCTGCGCGCCGTCGCCGACGAACTCAGGTCCCAAACCCGGCCCTACGACCTGGTCGGGCGCTTCGGCGGCGAAGAGTTCGTGATTCTGCTGCCTGGCGTGGGAACCGGCCAGGTCGAGCACATCGCGGACCGGATCCGCGAACGCATCAGCCAGCTGCGCGTCCTGGTCGACGGCCCACACGATCGCCCAGTCACGGTGGACGGCATCTCGGTGTCGATCGGCGCGGCGGTCAGACCCGACGATGGCGAAGAGATCGACCAGCTCCTCAATGCCGCCGACGGCGCCCTGCTCGCCGCCAAAGCCGCCGGCCGCGACCGCGTCCGCCTCGCAACAGCCCGACATGGAGACATGTCGGGGCTATAGAGTCCGGAATAGCCCCGACATGTCTCCATGTCGGGCGGGAGGTGTGATGCTGGATGGGGAGTTGTTGGGGCGGGCGCGGGCGGTGCGGGATGCGGCGCACGGCACGCGGGTGACCTACTCCGCCAAGGTGTTCATCCCGTTGACCATGCTGTGCCGGGACCGCTGCGGCTACTGCACCTTCGCGCACGCTCCCCGTGAGCTGCCTTCAGCCTACCTGGAGCTCGACGAAGTGCTGGCGATCGCCCACCGGGGCGCGGAGCTCGGCTGCCACGAGGCACTGTTCACCCTCGGCGAGCGCCCCGAGCACCGCTACCCGTCAGCCCGGCGCTGGCTGACCGACCACGGGTACGACTCCACGGTGGACTACCTGGTGGCGGCCTGCCGCGCGGTGCTCGAGCAGACCGGGCTGCTCCCGCACGCCAACGCCGGGGCGTTGCACCGTGACGAACTGGCCGCGCTGCGTGCGGTGACCGCCAGCCAGGGGATGATGCTCGAATCGCTGCGGCCGGACTTGGCCGCGCACCGCGGCGCCCCGGACAAGCACCCGGACCGGCGGCTGGCCACCCTGCATGCCGCGGGTGAGCTGGCGATCCCGTTCACCACCGGGATCCTGGTCGGCATCGGCGAGACCGAGGCCGACCGGGTGGTGGCGCTCGAAGCGATCGCGGCGGCGCACCGCCGGTACGGGCACGTGCAGGAAGTGATCGTACAGAACTTTCGGCCCAAGCCGGGCACCGCGATGCGCCGCGCCCCGCCGTGCTCACCGCGGGAGCACCTCCGGGCCATCGCGCTGGCGCGGCTGCTGCTGCCGCCACGGGTGCACGTGCAAGCCCCGCCCAATCTCACCGACGATCCCGCGCGGGTCCTCGCCGCGGGCATCGACGACTGGGGCGGGGTCTCCCCCAGCACCGCGGATCACGTCAATCCCGAGCGGCCGTGGCCCGCGCCGGCGGAGCTGTACCGGGTGACTCAGGCGGCGGGCCACACCCTGGCGCCCCGGCTGACGGTGTACCCGGAGTACGCGCTGGACCCGGCCCGCTGGCTGGACAAGGCGATGCGTTTCGCGGTACTGGACCGCTCCGACGCCGAAGGGCTCGGGCGCGACGATCCGGGCGCGGTGTTCCCAGAGCAGGCTCGCCAGGCCATCAACGTCGGCGACGGCGCGGAGGTGACGCTGGCCGGGCGCCGCTCCACCGCCTGGTACTCCGGCACCGACACCGCGCCGCCGGTGTTGTTGCCGGCGCAAGCCCGAGCGACCGGCGCGGTGCGCGCGGTGCTCGACGGGGTTCGCGCCGGCCAGCACCCCGGGCTCGAGGAGCTGGTGACGTTGCTGCGGGCCCGGGGCCCCGAGGTCGCCGCCGTCGCTGAGCTGGCCGACGAGCTGCGCGTGGCGGCCGTCGGCGACACCGTCACCTACGTGGTCAATCGCAACATCAACTACACCAACGTGTGCACCTTCCGGTGCCGCTTCTGCGGGTTCTCCAAAGGCAAGCTGTCGCTGAACCTGCGCGGCGCCCCGTACCTGCTGGAGCTGCCCGAGATCGTCGCGCGGGTGCTGGAGGCGCAGCGACGGGGCGCCACTGAGGTGTGCCTGCAAGGCGGCATCCACCCCAGCTTCGACGGTGACTACTACGTCACGGTGTGCCGGGCCATCCACGAGGCCGCGCCCGGGATCCACATCCACGGCTTCACCGCGCTGGAGGTCACCGAAGGCGCCCGACGGCTGGGCGAGCCGCTGGCCGACTACCTGACCCGGCTGCGCGAAGCGGGGTTGCGCTCACTGCCCGGCACCGCCGCGGAGATCCTCGACGACGAGATCCGCGCGGTGCTGTGCCCTGACAAGATCACCACCGCCGAGTGGCTGGAGTGCCACCGGGTGGCGCACTCGGTGGGCCTGCGCTCCAACGTCACGATGATGTTCGGAGCCATCGAGCAACCCGTGCACTGGGCCCGGCACCTGTTGCGGGCCGCTGAGCTGCAGGCGCGGACCGGTGGGTTCACCGAGTTCGTCGGGCTGCCCTTCGTGCACATGGCGACCCCGATGTACCTCAAGCGGGCGGCCCGGCGGGGACCGACCTGGCGGGAAGTGCTGCTGGTGCACGCGGTGGCCCGGATCGCGCTACACGGGCTGATCGACCACGTGCAGGCGTCCTGGGTCAAGCTCGGCGCCCGCGGTGCCCGCCAGCTGCTGGCGGCCGGGGTCGACGACCTGGGCGGCACGCTGATGGGCGAGAACATCAGCCGCGCGGCCGGCGCCAGCCACGGGCAGGGCCTGGACGCGGCCGACTTCCAGTCGATCGTCGAGCCACTCGGTCGGCCGCTTGCCCAGCGCACCACCCTTTATGAGCCCGTTTAATGCTGGAGGCTGGGGTGGATCTCCGGACGCGGCCCTGCTGGGACGTGATCGATCGGGTGGAGCGGTGTCTGGGTTTGCGGGTGGAGCGGGAGACCGTCGTGGTGAAGCGGCGTTCCGTGGGTGGTCGCACTACCGAGACACCTGGGTTCGCCTTGAGGCGCGACCATTGTCCAAGGTCACGGGGCAGGGTAGCGGTGTGGAAGGCGCGGCGTGTCTGCCCAGGAACATCGCCAAACCGGAGTGGTACCAGGGTCTGTCGTGGAAAGTCCCAGCGCAACGCCTGCTGTGGCGCGCCGATGAAACCAAGCTTGTACCGGATCCGGCGATCAAACCGGGTGGCGTACTGAGCACCGATCCTGGGTTGCCGGATGCGTGGTGGGCGACACTGAGCATGTCGCTGGGCGCGCTTGCGAGTCACACCACGACCCGGATCGCGACTCCGCATACGGTCCCAATCTCCCAGGAGCGGGTGACGGCAACCATCGAAAGTGTGTTTTCCAGTCGCGTGAAGACCACGGTGACCGAGTGGCTGTGGCGCATGCTGACCTGGCGTGGGCCAACCTGACCGCTCCGGAGTGCTGGCTGCTGGATTGGGAGGATTGGGGGTTGGCGCCGCGCGGTTGGGATGCGGCGACCCTGTGGGGCAATTCCCTGGCCGTTCCCGAGCTGGTCGCGCGTGTGCAGCGGGAGTACCGGGTTGATCTGGGCAGTAGATCCGGGTTGCTGTCCCAACTGTACTTCTGCTCCGAGATGATCTCTGCCGGTGATGATTACGCGGGGCCGCTGGCCGAGCCCACCCGGCGCGAAACGACACGGCTGATCAGCTTGCTCCAGCCGTGACCGTCTTGGCGCGCAACAGCGACCGGTATCGGGTGATCCGGTCGCTGTTGGTGTCGAGCGCGGTGGTGGCGACCAGCTCGGCCAAGTGTTCCCCGGTGCCGACGCTGACAGCCATCCTGCTGACGTAGGGAAGCTCGTAGGCGACGCGGAACGCGGACTGTGCGGGAGAGCACTCCTGGGTTCCTTGAAGGAACTGCCGGACGTCGACCTGATCCCACACCGGATGCGTCGCCTCCCCGCCGTAGGGGCTCATCCCCCACCGGGCCCGCGCGTCAAGACCGAACCAGGTGGTCAGCTTCTCGCTGGCGTCCAAGATCTCCGAGTGGACGAGGAGGCCAGCGCGGACCATGATCGTCTTTGGGGTCGGCAGCCGACAGTCGAGTACGGTGAGGATCGGTCGTGGGTCCCAGCAGGCAACGCCCCAGGACCAACACCACCCGGCCGCCGCCAGTTCGGCCAAGGCGATACAGGCTGCCGCCCATCGGTCTCGACGCTGCTCTGGCGCCAGCTCGGCCAGTGTCCGTTCGGGATTGTGTAGCAGTACCACCGCCGGCCGGACTCCCAGGTCCTGCACGGACTCGTGCACCGCTTGGCGTAACCGCGCGGGATCCAGACAGTGCCCGGTACCTTGGTCACTTGGAAAGAAGCCGACCTTGGTTGAGATCGTGAACTTGCCCAGCAGGTCGGCCGCCGTGGACGCCAGCTTGCGGTGGGAGGTGAAGTCCCGGTAGTTGTAGGCGGTGTCCAGATCGGTCACTCCGAGGGTGAGGGCAGTTTCCAGGAGTTGTCGTTGGGGGTCAGACCGGTATAGCACGAGAGCAATTCGTCGGTTACTTCCACGCACAGACCCTCCTTGATGAGCACATCGGCTAGTTTCGCCGCATCGACCCCGGCTGCGGCGCTGACCGCGCCCAGGTTCACCGGCTGCCCGCATAGCAGCATCCGCAGCGTGGACTCGGCTTTTACTGCGACGGTGATCTGTTTTCCCGCGCCGAGCACGGTGATGGTGTCTCCGCACCGGTGCAGCCGAGGCGGGAAGTCGGCCACGCAGACCACGCCCACCGGTGGCCCGAACACCCCTCGGGTGCAGACCTGGCGCGGTGGAGGCTGTTGCTGTTCGCTCGCCATGAGGAATTCCTCCGGTGGTGCCGAAGTGACGAGACGACAGGCGGCCTCAGCAAGCGTCCGCTCCTGGGCCTGCTGTTCGTGTAGGTCGGATCGGACGAGGTCGTGACGGAACACCTCGTTCTCACGGGAGCGGTCGGCCAGCCAAGTCAGCCAGTCAACGCCGGTGCGCTGCTCTATCCCAAACGTCGCGTGCAGACTGTATCCGGCGCCCTGGGCGGTGCGAGTGGCCTGGTGCCAGTAGCCACGAGGAATGTGCATGACGTCACCGGCCCTCAGCGTCCCCGCCCACACACGCTCGTCGCTGGGCTCGGAGTTCGGTGCGGCGTCGCGGTACATCGGCACTGGGTGTCGACGGCACTTGGGCGGGAGGCCGCGCGCACCTCCCAGCTCTTCTCACCCGCAAGCTGCACAATGATGACATCGTGATCGTCCCAGTGCAGGACGAACCCGGAGGTGTCCTGTGTGGTCAGATAGGTGTTGACCTGGACTCGCTCCCTGGCCCACCACTGCAAGGCGCGGCAGGCGACGTCCATCGTGGCGTCCCATCGGTTGATCGCGTCCACGACCAGCGTGCACCCGGATTCGAGAAGGTAGCCCAGACGATGCATGTCGACCATCGGAATGGCCTGACCGCGCCGGCTCGTCGTCTCGGCGATGTAGTCGCGCGGGTGTAGGTCGGTGCCGTTGCGCACACACCGCACTTGTGGCGGGGACAAGCTGCGCCACATCAGCACGTCAAGCAGCCGCGTCGGCGTCAACAACCGGGTGGCAAGTTTGGGATCGGGCATCGTTCCTCGGGCGAACTGGGTACCCAACGTGCCAGGCCCGGTCCAGCCCAGGGCGCGCTCGACAGCGTGGATCAGGCGATGATATTTCATGATCAATCTCCCGTGGTGGTGGCTGGAGAGCACGTGGGGGCCGGGACAGCCGTCTCGTGGCCCCCACGCGACACCGGTGGGACGCGGGAATTACGGGTCTCGGCTACCGCCGGAGTCCCCTTGCGCCCCATCGGACATCTGGAAATCGCCCCGGTTCTGCGCGCTGGAGAGCTGCTCAACAGCCACCACGAGCTCGTCGTCACGATCGTCCATGTCACCTCACCTCCTTAATTTCCTCGTCGGATGTGCTCCACAGTCGCCGGGCAGGGCCGTCCGGCTCAATGCCGCCCCGTGGACGGACATTGCCCCGCGCGGCAATGCGGCAGCCGACGGCGGCGGGATACTCTCCATGACCAGCGGAGGGGAATGGTCATGCCGAGGATCAGCCGGGCGCGCCGCGCCGAACTCCAACACCGCGCGGCACAGATCCGCCAACAAGGCCAAAGCGCCGGCTGGGACGTGGCCATCATCGCCGAGGAGATCACACGCCAGCTCCCAGAAATGAACGCCTTGGAAGTCTGGCGACTCGCCTACGGCTGGAGCCGTCCCCAGGTGGTCGCCGCCGTGCTGGAGGTCTACCGGTGCGCGGGGCTGGAGGAGCCCGGACTGACCAGCGCGCGGCTATGCCGGTGGGAACACGATGCCATTCAACCGAGCTGGACTACGCGCACGCGCTAGCACGCGTTTATCAGGTGTCGCCACGCCAGCTCGGTATCAAGGTAAGTGGCATGGTGGCCGACGGTGGGTACGGTCACCCTACGCAACCGTCCGAGCCGGGAGCCGCAATGACTGACAACGCGCTGACCGCCGTCGCCGACTCCGTGCAACTTCAACGCGAGACCGAAGGACCCGGCGGCGGTCCAGCCACCCGCGAGCAGGTGCAGCGGGCGGTGGACTACTACGCGATCCACTACGCCCGCTACACCCCGAGCATCCTGGCCGCCGAGATCCACCGATGCCGCACGATGGTCGTCGACATGCTCGCCCGTGGCCAGCGCGAGAGAGATCGCACAGAATTGCGGCGGTTGGCCGGGTGGCTCTCCGCGCAGCTCGGTGACCTCGCCTTCACCCTGTCCGATTACGATGGCGCACACATTCACCTGGGTACCGGCGCGCGACTGGGCATCACGGTCGGTGACAACCGCCTGGCTGGGTGGAGCTTGGGCGCACAGTCCATGGTCGCGTTCTTCGGCGACCGCCCGGCCCACGCGCTCGATCTCGCCCGCCAAGCCGGTGAATACTCCAGCACCGCACTGCACCGCGCCCAGATCACCGCATGGTGCGAACTCCGCGCGCTAGCCACACTCAGCCAGCGCGACGACGCCCGGCGTGCGGCCACCGCCGCCCAACGCCACATGGACGCCGCCGGTCGCGACGAGCCGGGACGTTTCGGATTTGACCGCGCCGAACTCCATCAGCATCTCGCCGAGGCATTCCTGCGCCTCGGCGACACCAGCGGGGCCCGCTTCCATGCCGACCGCTCGCTGGAGTTGAAAAGCCCAGGATCGGGCGGCTGGGCCGCCGCGACGGTCATCCTCGCCCGCGCCCACGCCGCCGAACACAGCACCGCCGAGGCCACCGCGCTCGCGACCAACGTACTGGAAACGGTGCCACCCGCCTCCCTGCGGGAAACCACACGACGCCGCCTGACCGCCCTGGACGCCGACCTACTCAGCGAGCATCACCCCGGGCACGCCTCCCGCGAACTGCACGACCGGCTGCGGACGCTGCCCGCCCACCTCCCAGCACAACACCCCAGCCCCGAACCAAACGGACAGTGACCCGGCCTGATCGCTGATGGCAGACAGCTCCGCCGCAGGCCGCTTGAGGTTTCGCGTGGTCGACTTCGAGACCGTCGGTGTCGCCGAGCCGGAGTACGACCTGCGTGCCCTTCCCGGAACGGGTCCGGGTGTTGAGTTGCTGACCGCCACCATGCGCCACTACCAGCGGATCACCGGTCGCTCACTGTCGGCCGATCGGGTGATGGCCTGGCATCTGCGCACCGCCCTCGGCGATGCGCTGTGGCGCAGCGAAGCCGGCATCATGGCTGTGCTCGCCGCGCGTCTTCGTCACGGTCAGGAACAGTGGATCATCACCGAACCACGGGTGGAACACACCGTCGATCCGCAGCTCCTCCGCCGCTTCCCGCAGCACCGTGAGGCGCGGGTCTTCACCATCATCGACATGGCCTCCGGGGAACAGCCACAACCCCGCCTTCACGTGGTCCACCAGCAAGACCGCGCGCCGCGTCTCATCGAACAACGCGAAATAGACACACAGATGCTGAGCGGGCGTAGCGGGACGGGCGATCCGGAACAGTTCAGGTCGTGACCAGTGTGGTGGCGTCCACCTCGGAGACTGCCCGCGGGACGCGACCGCGGATCATATCTGCCGCTTTCTCCGCAATCATGATTGTCGGGGCGTTGGTGTTGCCGCGGATGATGACTGGCATCACCGACGCGTCCACGACTCGCAATCCATCGACGCCCCGCACACGCAGCTCGTTGTCCACCACCGACCCGATCGCGCAGGTCCCGACCGGATGGTAGAGGCTCTGGGAGTAACGCTGGATGTAGTCGAGCACGTCGGCATCGCGGTCTGAGGCGGGCATACGCAGGTTGCCCCGCCGGTACTTGGTGAGGGCCGGCTGCTCGGCGATCTCCAGGAGCGTGCCCATAGCCCGGACCATGGCCTGGCGGTCCTGCTCGGTGGTGAAGTAGCCGTGCAAGACGTGCGGCTTTGCTGACGGCAACAGTGAGCGGAGAAACACCTTGCCCCGGCTAGTCGGCCGCAGCAGGCAGGCACCGAACACGAATGCGTGCTCCGTGGGCAGTGCCAACCCTTCGTCAATGAACATGACCGGGGCGGCCAGGAGTTGAAAGTCAGGCCCGGCGAGGCCACCGCAAGTCCGGAAGAAACCACCGGCCTCGCCGATGTTGGAGGTCAGTGGACCGCGGCCCTCGTGACGCAGGAGCGCTACATTCTCCTCGGTCGCGGCTGTGATGAGCGTCTCGGTGTCGGTCCGGAACCACAGGCAACTGAAGGGGTGATCTTGCAGGTTTTCACCGACCGGCAGGTCCACTCGCGGCACGATTCCG
>JBOHFJ010000083.1:0-15603 GCA_050699655.1 Pseudonocardiaceae bacterium | reverse complement strand
CCAGGCGGACGTCGGTCCGGTGCAGCACCAGCCCCGGACCTCGGCGCCCCCGGTCGCGCTGGTGCGGGGCGGCGGCGGCCAGGGTGCCCAGCAGGTGCAGCCCGCGCCCCTGCGCACCCGAGCACCGGATCGTGCGCCCGACGCTGGTCAGCGCTCGAGCCCGCCGCCCCGGAACTCCCGCACCCACCCCACCCAACTCCAACACCCGAGCCCGAAACTCCCCCACCCCACCGGGGCTCTCGCCCCGACATGGAGACATATCGGGGCTATCGGCGGCCGCACAACCCCGATATGTCTCCATGTCGGGAGCGGGGCCGGAGGGTGGGTTGGGGGGTGGGTTGGGGGGGCGGAGGGCTTGTTCTAGGTGTTGGGGGTCCAGGGCGGGGTGGTCGAAGGGGTCGCGGCGGCGGCGGTGCGGCAATGCCAGCGCCGCAGCGATCCGGATGTCGTCTTCACCCACTGCCGCGCAGCCCCGCCAAGCGGCGTGCGCCAACGCGGTGCGGGCCAGCACCAGATCGGCGCGCATCCCGTCCACCTCGAACGCCGCGCATACCGCGGCGATCCGGCGCAACTCAGCATCCGGAAGCGCCACCGAAGGCAACGCGGTGCGGGCCACCGTGATTCGTTCGCCGAGCGCGGTGTCCTCGGGACACCAGGTCGCCGCGAAACCAGCTGGGTCCGCCTCGTAGCGCAGCCGGCGGCGGATCACTTCGGCCCGCGTGTCGACATCGCGGGAGGCCGCCACCTCGACGGTGAGCCCGAAGCGATCCAGCAGCTGCGGGCGCAGCTCACCCTCCTCCGGATTCATCGTGCCGACCAGCAGGAACGACGCGGCGTGCGCGACCGACACGCCGTCGCGCTCCACGTACGCGCGGCCCATCGCGGCGGCGTCGAGAAGCACGTCGACGAGATGATCGGGCAGCAAGTTGACCTCATCGACGTACAGCACGCCGCGGTGCGCCGCGGCGAGCAGCCCCGGTTGGTAGGCCGAGACGCCCTCGGTGAGTGCACGCTGCAGGTCCAGCGAGCCGATCAGGCGGTCTTCGGTGGCGCCGACCGGCAGCTCGACCAGCCGAGCCGGGCGCACGAGCCGATCCGCGCTCGCGCCGTGCGGACCGTCCGGGCCGTGCGGGCCATCCAGGCACTGGGAGTCCGGGGCCGCCGGATCGCAACCGAAGCGGCATCCCGGTACCACGGTCACCGCGGGGAGCAGCGCCGACAGCGCCCGAACGGCCGTCGACTTCGCGGTGCCCTTCTCGCCGCGGACCAGCACGCCGCCGATCGCCGGATGCACGGCGGTCAGCAGCAACGCCAGCCGGAGCTCGTCGTGCCCGACGATCGCGGAGAACGGGTAGCGGGCGGCGCTCACGAGCAGCGGATCCGGGCCGAGGCCTCGCGGCGCATCGGCACGTGCGGGATGCCATCCTCAGTGAACTCCGCCCCGTCGACCACGAAACCGTAGGCACCGTACAGCCCGACGCAGTGCCGCTGCGCGTCCAGGACACACGGGGCATCGCCCACCTCGGCCAGCGCCGCCTGCAGCAGCCGCCGGATCCCACCCTGGCCCCGGAACTGCCAGGCGGCGCACACCCGGCTGATCCGGAACTGACCGTCGAGAGGCTCTAGCAGCCGCAGGGTGGCCTGTGGGTCCTCCGGCGCACCGTGCGGGGCGAGCCAGTAATGCCGGGTTGTCCGTTCCAGGTCATGGCCGTCCAGCTCCGGATACGGGCAGGCCTGCTCGACCACAAAGACCTCGACCCGCAGCCGCAGCAGAGCGTAGATCATAGCGGTCGACAGGTCAGCGGCAAGCCGTCGGTGCAGCACAGTGTGGTCCACGTTTCCTGCCTACCAGAAGGTCTGGCATCGTGTCGCCGTGGCGGCGCATCGGCCCTGGCGGCTCGTCTTGAGAAAGTACCTGGTCTGGCTGTTCGCGGGCGCCCTGCTGGGGAGCTGTGGCACCACTGTCCAGCGGAGTGCGTCGGCGCCGTCGCGGGCTCCGGTCAGACCTCCCGCCACTGCGCCGGCCGCCACTCTCGCCGTGCCCCGTCCAGTACCTGTCTGGGTGTTGGGCGGCACGCCGCTGCCATTGCGTCCGGATGGGTTCGGCGTGGTGCGCTCCACGCCCCCGGCGCTGGTGAACCGGCGGCTCACCGCGATCGATCAGCTGTCCCGACCCACCTCGAACGCGTTCACCTCGACAATCAGCCCGGTGCCTCCTCGGGTGCTGGCCCGTAGCAGCTGGCAACCGACCTGTCCGGTGCAACCCAGCCAGCTGCGTTACCTGACCATGTCCTTCCGCGGCTTCGATGGCCACGCGCACACCGGCGAGATGCTGGTGAACGCCGACGTCGCGCAGGCCGTGGTGGGTGTGTTCAAGCGGCTGTTCGCGGTCAGCTTTCCCCTTGAGGAGATGCGGATCACGCCGCAAGCCGCGCTGAACCTGCCACCGACCGGAGACGGCAACAACACCGAGGCTTTCGTCTGCCGCCAGACCCGTGGCCAGACGCGCTGGTCAGCCCATGCCTACGGGTTGGCCATCGACCTCAACCCGTTCGACAATCCCTACGTCAAAGACGACCTGGTGATACCTGAGCTGGCCTCGTCCTACCTCAACCGGGACTGGGCGCGCCCCGGCATGGTGCACGACGGCGGGCCAGCGGTCACCGCGTTCGAGTCGGTGGGGTGGACCTGGGGCGGGCGCTGGCCGGGGCCGGTGGATTTCATGCATTTCAGCGCCAATGGTCAGTGACCCGTGAGTGGCGATACGAGTTCCAACCCGCATTGCCACTCACGGGTCGTCAGCCTCGAGATCACCTTCGAGGTCCAGGTAGATCGCCCGCAGCGCGTCGAGGTCCGCCGGGTCAGGCTCGGCCCACAGGCCCCGGTCAGCGGCCTCGAGCAGCCGCTCGGTCATCCCCCGCAGCGCCCACGGGTTGGACTTGCGTAGGAACTGTTGCACTCCGGGATCGAAGATGTAGGACTCAGCGAGCTGGTGGTACATCCAGTCCTCGACCACTCCCGCTGTGGCGTCGAAGCCGAACAGGTAGTCGACGGTGGCGGCCAGCTCGAAGGCGCCCTTGTAGCCGTGCCGCCGCATGGCGGCGATCCACCGCGGGTTGACCACCCGGGAACGGAACACCCGGCGGGTTTCCTCGGCCAGCGTCCGGGTCTTGACCGCGTGCGGCACCGCCGAGTCACCGACGTAGGCCGCCGGATTCTGTCCAGTGAGAGAGCGCACCATCGCGACCATTCCGCCGTGGTACTGGAAGTAGTCGTCCGAATCGGCAATGTCGTGCTCGCGGGTGTCGACGTTCTTGGCGGCCACCGTGATGCGCCGGAAGGCGTGTTCCATGTCCCCGCGGGCGGCGAGCCCGTCGAGCCCCCGCCCGTAGGCGTAGCCGCCCCACGTGGCGTAGACCTCGGCGAGGTCAGCGTCGTTGCGCCACTGCCGGCTGTCGATCAGCGGCAGCAGCCCGGCGCCGTACGCGCCGGGCTTGGAACCGAAGATCCGGGTGCGGGCCCGCCGGTCGTCGCCGTGCGCGGCGAGGTCGGCCCGGTAATGCGCGGCGAGAAAGTTCCGCTCCGCCGGCTCGTCCAAGACCGACACCGCCGCGACGGCATCATCAAGTAACGCGACCACGTGCGGGAAGGCGTCCCGGAAGAAGCCGGAGATGCGCAGCACCACGTCGACGCGGGGCCGGCCAAGCTCCTCGAGGCCGACCACCTCTAGGCCGGTGACCCGACGGGAGGCGTCGTCCCAGGTCGGGCGCACACCCAGCAGCGCCAGCACCTCAGCGATGTCGTCGCCCTGAGTGCGCATAGCGCTGGTGCCCCAGACGGTGAGGCCCACCGAGGCGGGCCAGGTACCGGTGTCGGCGCGGTGGCGTTCCAGTAGCGAGTCGGCCAGCGCTACGCCCACCTCGAAGGCATTGCGCGACGGGATGGCCTTGGGGTCCACCGAGTAGAAGTTGCGACCGGTGGGCAGCACCGACACCAGGCCGCGGGTGGGTGAGCCGGACGGTCCCGGTTCGATGAACCGGCCCACCAGGGCGCGCAGCACGTTGGTGATCTCGGCCGGGGTGCCGGCCAGCCGCGGCACCAGCTCGGTGCACCCGAACCGCAGCACCGACACCACCGCGGCGTCGGGTTCCCCGAGCACCTCGGCCACCACGGCGGGCACCTTCCCCGGGTCCCAACCGGCCGCCTGGGTGCCCAGCACGAGCGCGCGGGCCAGCGCCTCCAGGCGGTCGACGTCGGCGAGTGACCCCTGCTCACCTGAGCCGATGCGCTCCGCGATGCCGATGCATCCCGTGCTGCCGATGAACTGGGCGATGGCCGCGCGCAAGCCGGGCAGCGCCGCGCCGGAGCCGAACACCTGGCGGGCGCGCAACACCGCGAGCACGTCGTTGACCAGCTCCGCACCCTCAGGCGCGCGGCCCAGCACGTGCAGCCCGTCGCGAATCTGCACGTCCTTGATCTCGCACAGGTACCCGTCGAGGTGCAGCACGAACTCGTCGAACTCGCCCGCATTCGGGGCTGCGTCGGTGCCCAGGTCATGGTGCAGCTGGGCACTCTGGATCAGCGTCCAGATCTGTCCTCGCAAGGTAGGCAGCTTGTCCGGGTCCAGGGCCGCCACGGTCGCGTACTCGTCGAGCAGCTGCTCGAGGCGGGCGAGATCGCCGTAGCTGTCGGCCCGGGCCATCGGCGGGATCAGGTGATCGACGATCGTGGCGTGCGCCCGGCGCTTGGCCTGGGTGCCCTCGCCGGGGTCGTTGACGATGAACGGGTACACCAGCGGCAGGTTCCCGAGCACCGCGTCCGGGGCGTCCCGCGCGGCCAGCCCCAGCCCCTTGCCGGGCAGCCACTCCAGGGTGCCGTGCTTGCCCAAGTGCACTAGGGCGTGCGCGCCGAAGGAGCACTCCAGCCACCGGTAGGCGGCCAGATACTGGTGCGAGGGCGCCAGCTCGGGGTCGTGGTAGATCGCCACCGGGTGCTCACCGAAGCCGCGCGGCGGCTGGATAAGCAGCACCACATTGCCGAACCGCAGTGAACCGACGTAAATCCTATCGTCGGATACGTACAGCTGCCCAGGCGGCTCGCCCCAGGTCGCCACGACGGACTCGCGCAGCGGCGCGGGCAGGGCGGCGAACCACTGGGCGTACCCCGCCGTGGGCACCCGGATCGCCGAGCTCGCCATCTGCTCCTCGGTGAGCCACTCCACGTCGTGTCCCCCAGCGGCGATCAACCGGTGGATCAGCGCGTCCCCCTCCAGCGCCTCGACGTCCAGGTCACCGAGGTCATAGCCAGCCTCGGCGAGCGCGCGCAGCAGCACCACGGCCGAGGCCGGGGTATCCAGCCCCACCGCGTTGCCGATCCGGGCATGCTTGGTCGGGTAGGCCGAGAGCACGATCGCGATCCGCTTGTCACGAGCGGGCACCACCCGCAGCCGGGCCAGCGCCACGACCGTTCCCGCCACCCGGGCGGCCCGCTCAGGGTCGGCCACATAGACCGGGATCCCGTCCACGCCCGGTTCCTTGAAGGAGAACGGCACCGACACCAGCCGCCCGTCGAACTCCGGGATCGCGACCTGCATGGCGGCGTCCATCGGGGACAGCGCCGCGTCGCTGTCCTGCCAGCTCGCCCGGGAAGAGGTCAGGCACAGGCCTTGGAGCACCGGGACATCCAACTCGGCCAGCGCGCCGGCGTCCCAGGATTCCTCCTGCGCCCCGGCACTGCCGCCTGCGGCGAGCACCGTGGTAACCACCGCGTCACACCGGCCCAGCAGCGCGCGCAGCCCCCGCGCCTGGGTCTCGCCAAGCCCCCGCAGTGAGCCGCAGAACACCGGCAGCGCGTTCGCCCCGGCCGCCCGGATGGCATCAGCCAGCACGTCGACGAACCCGGTGTTCCCGGCCAGCGCGTGCGCCCGGTAGAACACAATGCCGACCGTCGGGCGTGCCGGATCTGGCTCGCGCGCGTCGTGCACGCCGTAGTCCGGGGTAACGGCTGGCGGCTCGAAGCCCTCCCCGGTCAGCAGCAGCGTGTCGGACAGGAACCGGGCCAGCTGGGCCAGGTTCGCGGGCCCGCCAGCAACCAGATACCGCAGCGCCTCGGCGGCCACTCCCGCCGGGACCGTGGAGGCCGCCATCAGCTCCGCGTCCGGGACCGCCTCCCCACCCAGGCACACCGTCGGCACCCGGGCGAGCAGCAGCCGTTCGAGCCCCGGCTCCCAGGCCCGCCGCCCGCCGAGCAACCGCAGCACCACCACGTCCACCCCCCCGAGCAGCGCGGGCAGCTCAGCGGGCTCGGTCCGGGCCGGGTTGGCGAGCCGGTAACCAGCGCCGCAGGCCCGCGCGGCGAGCAGGTCGGTGTCCGCGGTGGACAGCAGCAAGATCCGCACAACCACAAGCTATGCCACTACCGAGGCCATGACCACCAGCCCAGCCGCGTCCAGCGTGAACACCTCGACGTGACGTGAGCTTCTACAGTTGCGTCATGGCTTCGAACCCGTTGCGCTACGATCCCTACGAGGCCTCCGTGGGCGTCCCGAATGTGGTGGTGGACGGCTCGCCCAACGCCTCGACGGTCCTGACGCTGTCCCATTGGCCCCAGTTACCAGCGCCGGATGGGCTCGCCGACGACCTGTCCGCCCAGATGGCGTTCCGCTACCTCGACAGCGGCGCCACATTGCATGGGAACGCCGAGGTGGTGACCAACAATCACTTCGACCAGGACGGACTCATCAGCGTGTACGCCCTGAGCCGACCCGATGCCGCACTCGCTCGCCGCGCCCTGCTCGAAGATGTCGCCGCCGCGGGAGACTTCGGGACCTACCGTGACCGGCGCGCCGCACGCCTGTCGATGGTCATCGCCGCTTTTTCCGATCCCGAACGCTCACCACTCGCCCCGTTACCTGACGACCACGGCGGGGCGGCGACCGCACTGCTCTACACGGAACTGCTCGGGCGGCTCCCGGAATTGCTCGACAAGCTCGACACCTACCGGAATCTGTGGCAGGACGAGGATCGGCAACTCACCTCCAGCGAGCACATCCTCGCCACCGGGGCCGCGGTGATCGACGAGCACGGCGAGGTCGACCTCGCCGTGGTGACGATCGACGAGACGGTGGGTGCGTTGTCCGGACATCGATTCACCGGTGGCGTCCGGTTCGACGGCATCCACCCGATGGCGCTGCACAACGCGACCGACCGCTTCGCCGTGCTGGTGATCCGCGGCCGCAGCTATCAATTCACCTACCGCTATGAGACCTGGGTGCAGTACCGCTCCCGCCGACCACGACCCCGCGTCGACCTCACCGCGTTGGCCGGTCAGCTCACCGAGCGCGAGACGGATGGCGTCACCTGGGGCGCTGACCCGGCCAGTTCCCTGACACCGCGGCTAAGCCCCATCGGCAATAATCGAGAATCCTCGATCCCCGCAGCCGAGGTCGTGTCCCGCGTCGTCGGGCACCTCACCATGGCCGCTCCCGCCTGGGACCCCTATCCGTGAAATCCCGCTCGCGCTCGGGTCGGTGCTCAGGATTCTTCGAGCCAGTTTTCCACCACAAGCCCGGGGACGCGGGCGAAATGGCGCACATTGCCGGTCACGACCGTCAACTCATTCGCGAGCGCGATCGAGGCGATCCGGAGATCTGGTTCGGCGAGTGGTTGCCCGGCCTGCTCCAGCGTTGCCCGAAGGTCGCCGTAGACATGTGCCGCGACCTCGTCGAAGGGCAGCACCACGCCAGCGTCGTGAATGAGGTGCTGGATGCGTTCGGAAAGCTGGGCGCTGCGGCGACGGGCCACGCCATAGATCAGCTCACCCACCGTGATGGCCGTGGTGAACTGACACTCAGCGGGAGTCACCGCCAACCGCCGGATGAGATGCAGCGGTGGCGCGGGCTTGAGCACGGCACTGATCACATCCGTGTCCAGGCAGTAACCGGTCACGGGAGTGGGGGAACCGGCCGGTCGATCGCCTGCTTCCGAGTCGCTACGACCTCCGCCATGTCCTCATCGATTGTGTCCCATTCAGCCAGTGCGCCGGCGATGGCCGCAAAACCGACGGGCTTATGGTCACTGTGCCGGGCCCGCTGAGGCGGTACCAGGGCGACCGTGGGACGACCTCTGTTGAGGATCACAAAGGACTCCCCGCGACTGACCCGCTCGGCAAGCTCAGCGAACCTGCGCTTGGCTTCCGCAACACCAATTTCTTCGATTGGCATGTCCTCATATCACCTCGCAGCTCGCATGACATCAGGATAGCAGTCGGCTGCGTAGCTTCGTGCGGTGCGGCCCTCCGGCGGGCGGCGGTCAGAACCAGGTGCTGCACCATGGCGTGACGGGGGAACGAAACATGGCGTCGGCTCTGGCCACAGCGCCTGTCGAGTGTTCCTCGATCAAGCCCGCGGCGGCGAGCGCTCGCACTCTGTAGCCACCCAGGTAGGCCGAGCCGAGCACTGCGGCAGTCAGGGTGAGGTCGGCGCAGGCGGTGGTCCGCACGCAGCTGGCGCCATCGGGGCCTCCGTCGAGCGCGAAGCGGCCCCCGGTCAGACCAGCAGTGTCCACCACCTCGAGGACGAGCTGTCCGGGGACCAGATAGGACCGCGCGGCGAGCATCGCGGCGACGTCCAGCGGGCGCAGCCACAGAAAGTCGGCCCGCTCACTCGGTTGCGCGTGCCGGGCGTCAGTCAGCAACAAGGGCAACAGCTCGTCGGCCGGGCGGTCCTCCACCCGCACGCTGGTCGTCAGGTCCAGGTCGAGCAGGTGCTGCCACAGCAGCGACTCGGCGGCGGGACCATCGGTCACGAACAGCTGGACGGTGACCTCGCCCCTGGGCTGGCGAAGCTCCCACTTCTCGTGATACTCGTACCGCGCCACGCCGGTCGTCACTCCAACCGGATCACGGGCGATGACGTAGAAACCGGGCTTGGGCTCGGGACAGCTCCGCAGACGCACGATCCCGAAAATCATGTCCCAACGGAGGTCTGACCGGGAGATCTCACCAGGACGCTGACGCCGATGGCGCTCATAGACCTCCGGGGCGAGTGCGCGGGCGGCGTCCCGATCGACGTAATCCACCGTCCCGTGCGGACGGCGCCGAAGCCGGGCGGCCAGCGCGTCCACCGTCCAGGTCTGGTGTTCGGTCGCGGCACCATAGCCGAATCGACCATAGATTCCCCACTCAGCCGCGATCAAGATGCTCACCTGCTCTCCCCGCTCCTGGGACGCGGCCAGCTCCGCCGCCACCAGCCGCGAAGCCAGGCCCCGTCGCCGGTGCGTCGAGGTAGTAGTCACCGCCGTCACAGCCGACGCCTCCAGCGCACCACCACCCGGCACCGTCAGCTGAGATCGGAAGCTGCACAGTGTCGCCACCACGGTGTTCCCATCGAAACCACCCCAGGTCCGGTCGAGGAGCAGACCACGGCGGTGCGCCTCGACGTCCACGTCATCCACCGGGTTGAGGAACCCAACGGACACCCCCGCACGCCACGCTGGCACTTCCCCGTCGGTGATCGTGCGCACCTCAATCGCCATGCGACGAGCCTGGCAGACGACACCAGGGCGACCGTCACTCTGACGCGCAGTCCTCGCCGTCGCTGGCGATCGCGTCGCGAAGAGCCAGCAGGGCCTGCTCGGCGTGGGCGATGAAGTGCACCAGGCCGGGTTCGTCGGTGTCCAGCGTGAGCCCATCGGTTTCTCCCACGCGGAACTCGACCCGCCCGCCGGGGAACACGTGGTAACGGATGTGGTTGGTTTCACTGATCTTGACCCAGAGGGAGACCTCCACGTCGTCCCACATCACCGTCTCCAATTGCACTCAGTCGCCATGCCGGTGCAGGGCGTGTAGGGCGGACAGCATGACACATAACCCAGTGTGAGACAAAATTGTGTGGCGCGGATTGACAGGTAAGGCATGATGGCGGGATGCCAAGTGACACCAGGCCGACGCTGCGGGCACAGTGGCTGGGCCAGAGCCTGCGGGAGCTGCGGGACGCGAACGGGATGACGCTGGCGCGCGCCGCCGACTTCCTGCAGCGCAACGCATCCACGGTGAGCCGATTCGAGTCCGGCGAGTACCCGATCCGCCGGCCGGACCTGATGGCGCTGCTCGACCTGTATGGCGTGTCCGACCGCCGCACGCGTGACGGCCTGCTCCGGCTGTCCGAGGAGGTGTGGCAGAAAGGCTGGTGGGACGGCTACGAGGAACTCGAGCAGCCGTTCGTCGACTATGTGTGGCTGGAGGCCCGCGCGACCACGATCCGGTCCTTCGATATCACCTTCATGCCTGGTCTGTTGCAGACCCGGGCGTACGCCGAGGCTGTGATCACCACCGTCGATTGGGAGGCCGAGCCCGCGCAGATCGCGCGGTGGGTGCAGGTGCGGATGGACCGGCAAGCCGTGCTGCACCGGGACGCGCCACCCCGGTTCACGACGATCATCGACGAGTCCGAGCTGCGCCGCGAGGTCGGTGGACCGGGCGTGCTGGCCGACCAGCTCGCCCACCTGCTGGCCTGCGCCGAGCTGCCGCATGTGGACATTCGGGTATTCCCGGCGAACGCCGGCGCGCACGCCAGTCCCGGCAGCTTCTTGGTATTCACCACCGCGGAGCCAGACCTGGAGGTCGGCTATGCCGAGACCCTGGGCGGCGCGGTCTACGTCGAACCACCGAACTCCGAGCGGTTCGTCCGGGTATACGATCGCCTCCTGGACAGCGCGCTCGGGCCGGCGGAATCCGCCAAGCTCATCAGCGCCATTGGAGAGGATCTGTAGTGACCCACCCGGGCCAGATTCTCGGCCCGGACGCTCGGGCCAAGATCACCTGGCGGATCAGCACTTACAGCACGATGGCCGGTGGCAACTGCGTCGAGGCCGGTGCCGTGGCCGACCACACCGGCCGGGTCGCGGTGCGGCACAGCCACCACCCCGACGGCCTCGCCCTCCTCTTCGGCCAGCACTCCTGGACGGCGTTCGTCGGCGGCGTCAAGAACGACCAGTTCACCTCCTGACCGTTGGCGGCCGGGCGGTGAACTCGTCCGGGAAGAACGGCCCGTTCTCCATCAGGCCGATCAGTTCCTCGCCGGTCAGTGTGCTTGAGTTACTGCGGCGCCGGTTCGTGCCGCAGTGACCGCCACCGTGGTGTAACGCATCGTGAAGTTGCCCCCCAGCGCGTCGATGGCGGCGCCGATGCCGGTTAGCAGTTCCTGCAGGTTGGCCGGCGGGGCCTGGCTGTGGCCGGCGAAGGTAGGCACCTGGTCCAGCCACTCGTCGCGGGTGTAGGGCCGGTCCCAGCCGAATCGCCACTGCTCCGGGTCGCCGAACGCGCCCGCCTGTTGTATCGCGTCGGCCGCCTTGGTACACAGCACCGAGCAACTGTCCACGCCGGCCATCCCGATCCAATAGATCGGCGAGCCGGGCATCACTCGGCGGTAGACTGCGGAGAAGGCTTCGGCCACCTCGGGCGGGGGCTGGAACGCGTTCCGGAACACGGCCAGCCGCCCGCCGGGCCGCAGCACCTGCGCCGCCTTGGCCGCGCCGGCGATCGGGTCTATCCAGTGCCAGGCCTGTGCGGCGATGACCGCGTCGAATACTCGGCCGGCGGGGTCCCAGTCTTCGAACTTCGCCACCTCGACCTCGAGCCCGAACTGTCGCGCCAGGTCGGCCATCCGCGCGTCAGGTTCGACCCCGAGCACCTGGCAGCCGATCGCCTGGAACTGCCGGGCGGCGATGCCTGTACCGGTACCGATGTCGAGGACGTCGCGGCCGGGGCTGGCGGCGACGATCCGCTCCACCATGGCGTCGGGGTAGCGGGGCCGGGTCCGGTCGTAGCGTTCGGCATCAGCACCGAACGACTCCGCTACCTGCCGCTGTTGATGAGGCTCGCTCTCGGTAAGGAGTGCTGGTGCCGGGGGTATACGGGGCATATGCCCACAATAGGTGGGCTTTCGTGCCAGTCACACTGCGAGCCTCAAACCGCAGAGTGATCACCAGCCAACTAGGACAGGTCCGCCAAGAATGAGTTCGCCTCGCGACCTTCGGCGGTCACCGGTGAGTTAGGCGGGCATGGTCGGCACGTCGTAGGCGGCGAATGCGGGGTCAGCGGTGACGATCGTGAACCCGTCGCACCGTGCCTGAGCGATGAGCAGCCGGTCGAACAGGTCACCGTGATGGGCCGTGAATTCCCGGATGGGCGATGCCATGCTCGGTCGTCACCGGCAACGCCGCGAACCCGTGACGCGCCATCTGGGCGACCAGGTCACCCGGTGCGTCGAGTTTTCCCCTCGTCACTTTGATCGAGATCTCGATCGCGCTCACCGAGGAGACTCGGACCTCGTTGGTTCGGCTGCGGATAGCGGCGCGGGCCTGCTCGCGCAAGCGAGCACCACCGTCCAGCCACCAGATCAGCGCATGGGTGTCCAGCAGCAGCCTCACAAGCGGTCGGCCTCGCCGGGGAAGATCGGCCCGTCATAGAACAAGCTCTCCAGCTCCGGATCCGGCTCATCGAAATCAGGGGACATCCAGACCTTGCCTTTCCACCCACCGGGAACCCGGTCCGGGAGCGTGCGCTGCAGCGGCTCCAGCCGGGCCACTGGCTTGCCGTGGCGGGCGATGATGATCTCGTCACCGGCTTCCACCTGCTCCAGCAGCTTGGAGAGATGGGTCTTGGCCTCGTAGACGTTCACCTGCTTTGTCACGGCCCCAGGGTACTGGGTCAAGTCTGGTCAGATCAGATCGTCGGCACCGGGGGGGATGAAGGGAAGACCGGACGGGGGGCCGTGCTCGACGAGGTCGAGCAGCGCGCCGGTGTCCAGGTGGGTGACGACCAGGTCGCCGAGCAGGTCCAGCTGGGCGGCCCGCTGCGCGGCGAAGCTGGTGGCGGGGGCGGGGCGAAAACCGGGCCGGCCAGCGAGGTGGGCCACGCGGCGCAGCAGGGCGCGGCGGAAGGCGTCGTTCTCCAGCAACCCGTGCCAGTGGGTGCCCAGCACGTGGCCGCCATCCGAACCCTCATCAGCGATCAACCCAGGGTCACCACTGTGCACCACCCGGCCGTGGTGGATCTCATAGCCGGTGACCGGCTCACCCAGCGCGGTCCCCGCCACCCGCCGCAGGTGTTTGCGCTGGTCGAACACGATGTCAAGATCGAGCAGTCCCAGGCCCGCGACCTCCCCGGCGCCGGACTCGACGTGGTCGGTGATGCGGCGCGCCAGCATCTGGTAGCCACCGCACAGGCCCAGCACCGGCCCGCCGGCCGCAGCGTGCTCCGCCACCGCGGCGGCCAGCCCGGTGCGGCGCAGCCAGGCCAGGTCCGCCACGGTGGACTTCGAGCCGGGCAGCACCACCAGGTCGGCGTCGGCCAAGCGAGAAGGCTCAGTGACGTAGCGGACCGCCACCCCGGGCTCGCAGGCCAGCGCGTCGACGTCGGTGCCGTTGGAGATCCGCGGCAACCGCACCGCGGCCACCCGAAGCCACTGGGTGCCGTGGGGCGGCGGCGCCCGCCCGACCACGCCGTCAGCGACGTGCGCGAGTGAGTCCTCGGAGTCAAGCCACAGGTCGTCCCGAAACGGCAACACACCGTAGCTGCGCCGGCCGGTCAGCTCCCGCAACCGCGCCAGGCCGGGAGCCAGCAGTCCCGGGTCGCCACGGAACTTGTTGATCACGAATCCGGCCACCAGCGCCTGGTCAGCGGGGCAGAGCAGCGCCACGGTGCCGAACAGGTGCGCGAGCACGCCGCCGCGGTCGATGTCCCCGACTACCAGCACCGGCAGCCCGGCGGCCCGGGCCAATCCCATGTTGGCGATGTCGGTGCTCCGGAGATTGATCTCGGTGGGCGATCCGGCGCCCTCGCAGATCACCACCTCGTACTCGGCGCGCAACGCGGCCAGCGCGCCCAGCGCCACATCCAACAGCTCAGCTTTGCGGTGCCGGTAGGACGCGGCGGACACCGTGCCCTCGGCCCGGCCGAGCACCACAACCTGGGCGCACCGGTCGCTGCCCGGTTTGAGCAGGACCGGGTTCAGCCGCACTTCAGGTTCGATTCCACACGCGGCGGCCTGCATCGCCTGCGCCCGGCCGATCTCCCCACCGTCGGGGGTCACGACCGAGTTGTTGGACATGTTCTGCGCCTTGAACGGCGCCACCAACACCCCGCGCCGGGCCAGCCACCGGCAGATCCCGGCCACCAGCACGCTCTTGCCCGCATCCGAAGTGGTGCCGGCGACGAGCAGCGCTCCGTTCATCAGCTACGGCAGAGTCAGGATCTCCGCTCCGGTCGCGGTGACGACCAGGGTGTGCTCGAACTGCGCGGTGCGCCGCTTGTCCTTGGTGCTGACCGTCCAGCCGTCCGGCCACACGTCGTAGTCGACCGAGCCCAGCGTGATCATCGGCTCGATGGTGAAGGTCATGCCCTCCTCCAGGACGGTGTCCACCCCTGGCTCGTCGTAGTGGAACACGACCAGCTTGCCATGAAAGGATCGTCCGATGCCGTGGCCGGTGAAGTCGCGGACCACTCCGTAGCCGAAGCGCTTGGCGTAGGCCTCGATGACCCGGCCGACCACGTTGAGCTGCCGGCCCGGGCGCACGGCGCGGATCCCGCGCATCATCGCCTCGTGGGTGCGCTCGACCAGCAGCCGATCATCCTCAGCGACGTCACCGGCGAGGAAGGTGGCGTTGGTGTCGCCGTGCACGCCGCCGATGAAGGCGGTGACGTCGATATTGACGATGTCCCCGTCCTCGATCACGGTCGAGTCCGGGATGCCGTGGCAGATCACCTCGTTCAGCGAGGTGCAGCACGATTTGGGAAAGCCCCGGTAGCCCAGCGTCGAGGGATACGCGCCGTGCTCGAGCAGGAACTCGTGCACCACCCGGTCGACCTCATCGGTGGTGACGCCGGGTGCGACCACCGCGCCCCCCGCGGCGAGCGCCCGCGCGGCGATCCGCCCCGCCACTCGCATCGCCTCGATCATCTCGGGCGGCTGGGTCCACGCCTCGGTGCACGGGGTAGGCGCGGCCTTCCCCACATACTCCGGCCGCCGGATCCCCAACGGAACCGCACGCACCGGACTCACCCGCCCACCACGCAACGCATTTCTCACACCCATTCCCCCACTCTAGTCAGACGGGTATTCAGCGGGCTCAGCGTGGTTATACGGGTGCCATTTACCCCGCTGAGCCCGCTGAATGCGGGCCAGGTCAGGAGGGGTTCAGGGTGGAGAGGAAGCGAGAGGAAGCGTCTAGGGCGGGGGTGGAGGAGTTGGCGCTGACGACTAGGGTCGCGAAGGCTAGGTCACCGCGGAACCCGACGAACCAGCCGTCCGCGCCAAGCGGGCCGTCCTGCGCGGTCCCGGTCTTGCCGTACAGCTCGCCTTGGCCCGCCAGGACGGTCGCGGTGCCCCGGGTCACCGCTTCACGCATCATCGCCCGCACCGCATCAGCGACCTCGCGCGGCATCGGCGGCACCGGCCCGAGCGCGGTGTGCGTCGGAATTCCCCTGATCAGCACCGGGGTGGGCAGCTGCCCGTGCTCCGCGACCGTCGCGGCCACCAGCGCCATGCCGAACGGGCTGGCGAGCACCCGACCCTGCCCGAAGCCGTTCTCCGCTCGCCGCACC
>JBOHFJ010000082.1:0-15689 GCA_050699655.1 Pseudonocardiaceae bacterium | reverse complement strand
GGGTCGAGGGCACGGTCAAGTTCGTTCCGGTGCGGGCGGAGATCTACGCCCGATCGGCTGGGCTGCTCGAGACCGACGTCCTGGAGCAGAAGTCGGTTGCGGTCGTCGGCCTGGGCAGCGGCGGATCGACGATCGCGGTGGCACTGGCTCAGGCCGGAGTGGGACGGATGACGCTGGTGGACCGGGACCGGCTGGAGATCGGCAACGTGTCTCGCCACGCGTGCGGGGTGGGGGATCTCGGTCGGCGAAAGACACGGGCGCTCCACGACCTGGTGCTCGGCAAGAACCCGGCGATCGACGTCACGGTGCACGACTTGGACGTTGTCGAACAACCTGCCGCGCTCCGCGAGGCGCTTGTTGGCGTCGATCTCCTTATCGGCGCGACCGATGGCGACGCCAGCCGATTCGTCGTCAACCAGGTGGCCCTCGAGCTCGGCGTGACCACGGTCTTCGGTCGGGTGCTTACTCGGGCTACGGGCGGCGACGTCCTGCGTGTTCGCCCGCACGCCGGTCCGTGCCTAGCGTGCATCTATACCAAGCAGTTCTTGGCGCAGCGGCCTCGCGAGTACTCAAGGCTAACCGAGGTGCGCGAGGACGCCGCGTCCTACGTGCCCGAGACCGACCTGGAAGCCAAGATCCAAGTCGGTCTCGCGTCGGACATCGCTCCGGTGGCCAACCTCATGACCAAGATCGCCTTGGTGGAGCTGTCGCGGCACTCAGCGGGCGGGTTGGGGACTGTGGACGCAGACCTGCGCGCGGACTTCTACGTCTGGGCCAACCGGCGCGAGGGCGTCTACGCGTCGTGGTCACCGATGGAGTTTTCGTACACCCAGCCGTCCATCCTGCGGTGGTACGGCGCCGACGTTTCCCGCCGCCCGGACTGCGGTGCTTGCGGGATCGCGGTGAAGCCGACGTCTGGCTTCTTCGGGGCCTGACCAGGAGCGAGGAGTGGCGATGGCGCGGTCGGCCGATGAGCCCGACTACGGTTTCAAGGTCTTAATCCACCAGTCTGAGCTGGATAATCTCGCCGGTTGGGTATTGGAGTACCCCGATAGGGAGACCGGCGGCGACTTGTTTGGGTTCTGGACGCACAGTGGTTCGCCCACGGTGCAGCTGGTGCTTGGCCCGGGGGCCCGGGCGCGTCACGAGGTCACGTCGTTTTACCAGGACGCTGACCACTTGCGGCGGGTCGGCGGGCACGTGCAGGGCCGTTACGGGCTCCAGCACATCGGCAACTGGCACTCCCACCACAAGCTGAGCCTGGCGGAGCCAAGCAGCGGGGATACCTCGACCACCCGCCGCGTCTTCGACTACACCGAGTTCCCGCGCTACATGCTACTCATCGCGAACATCCGACCGGGCCACGGCGGTGGCTCGCGGCTATTCGGCCGCGACCGGTCCGAACGCTGGACAATCCAGGTGGGTGCGTTTCTCTTTGACCGGGATGAACCGCACTACCGCCCTGGCCGGTGGGTAGTCCTCCCCGACGCCAGCCCCGTCGCCGAGTCAGCGCGCCGGGCCGGCGTCGCCGATCAGCCTCGCCGACCGAGCGCGGCGTGGAACGTCCCACGCACGACACTGGACAGCTCAGTCAGCGAGTCCCGCGCACCCGCATCGGGGTGGTACACCCAACCGTGGGGAACGGCTTTCCTGCGCAATCTCGACGGCAGGTGCCGCGCTACGTTCGCTGACTGCCGGATGACTCTCAGTTCCGAGACCGACGAGCTGATCTACGCTCTACGCGCTGACCAGCGAACGATCAGGGTTGGCTTTCCGGGAGACTTCCCCGTCGGCACGGCGACGTTCACCGATGACGACAGGCGCGAGACAGTGCGCGCCGAGCGTCCGACCAAGGACGCCGAGAGGTTCTTCGAGCGACTGCTGGCGTTCGTGGGCACCGAACAAGACACCCCGCACGTCATATCGGCGAGTGTGGGTCGGGACGAAGTTCGAGAGGAGCCGATCGATGGGATGGACCGCCGCGCAGCAGACCCGCCTGGACCAGGAGCGAGCGATCCTCAGGTACTACTTTCCGAACCTGCAGTGGCACAACCCGACAAAGCCGTCGAAGACGTATCTGGACGGAGCCTTCACGACTAACTCCGGCGGCCGGTACAGCCTGCGAATTTTCGTTCCCGAGAGCTTCCCCGCCACATGTCCAGAGATGATCGTCTCGAGGCCAAAGCCGTTGCGGGACTCGACTGGGGCGGCCTTGGACGAAACCAGCGCGAGCATGCACGTGCTCGGCACTCGCGACGGCGGAACGAAGATCTGCCACTTCCGAAGCAGCCGGTGGGTACCGGAAAACACCCTGTACCTGGTCGCGCTCAAAGGTCGAATCTGGCTCGAGGCGTATGAGGCGCACCGGCGCACCGGAAAGCCGCTGGATCGGTTTCTCCGGCACATGGCCGAGGACCCGCGGAGCCCCGGCACCTGGCATGGCGCCACCGACGAGGAAGAAAACCTTTTCCTGCGCCTGTTGCGGCGCCTGATCGACTAACCAGGCGGTGACACTCGCCTGCGCCGTGGTCGCTGGAGATAACCGATCGAATGCCAATGCTCGTGGCAGAGGGGTGGTGGTCATGGGTCTGCTTCGCATGATCGCCCGGGGAGTAGTGCTCAAAGTCTGGTACAGGGAACTGTTCCACAGGATGCAGCAGGCCCAGAACCTGGTGATCACCGGTAAGCCGGCCGAAGCGGTGCGTCTGTTGGAGCAGGAGACCGGACTAGGGGCCGAGGACTACGGATCGCCTGCCACGCTGCGGAGCAAGCTGAGCGCTCGCTGCGCGAGCTTACCCCCGGAGCTTGCTACGTCCTACGTACTTACGCTGGCCAGCACGCTCAGCGGCGATCGCCGCACCCTCGACGGGCAACGGGTGCTCGATGCGTTCCTGGGGTTCGACCGGAGCGACTACCGGGATGTTGCCCACCTGGCCAGGAAGCTGCGCGTGCGCACCGAGGGCCTGCCGGACGACATGCAGGCAGCCGTGCTGTACTCGGTCGTCGGCAGCCTGGGCGTGCGCGGACGCGACCTCGAAGGCGCCGCGTTACTGGGCGCTGACTTGGGACTCGATCCAGAGGAGATGCGGCTCGACCCGGTGGCGGAGTTCGAGACGAAGCTGGCGCGACGTCTGGCCGGGCTGTTGCCGGATATAACCGCGATGTATCTCGAAATGGTGGTGATGAGCCTTGACGAGCTTGGGGTTGGCCCGCAGGGTGTCACCGCGTTCGAGAGATACCTTGGCTTGTTGCCGGCCGACTACGCATCGGCCGAGAATCTCACCGCTAAACTGACGCCTTGGCTTAACGGTATGTCCGAGCCTGTCTCGGGTGTGGTAGCCGTCAACACGCTGGCCTCGTGCCTGGAGCAGGCCGGTAGGCCGGAGAGTGGTATTTCGCTGCTCGAGTGGTATTTCGGTGTCGAGCAAACGGACTACCGCGATGTCGAGGTGCTGGAACGCAAGTGGCGAGCCATCCGAGACAGCTCCCTGGCGGATCTCGGCCTGACCATATGGCGAGTCTGGGGCGACATGCTGGTGGGTGCGGGCCGGGCCGGCGACGCGCTGGCGTTGCTCCAGGCGGATAGCTCATTGCGGCTGGATGACTTGTACACGCCCGAGCGGTTCGGCCCGAAACTGCGACAACGGCTGCACGGCGCGCAGATTGATACCCAGGCCGCCTACATCGTCTCGCTCATGGCCGAACTCGACATGCTGGCATACGTCGATGCGGCCGCGTCCATCGTCGACTGGTACCTGCGCACTCACCGGAACCTCTGGGAGGTTCCGGCGGACGGCGATCCCGCTGTAGTGCACGTCATCCCGCTGCTCGACCGCTGGCTGGACGCCCTGTTGCCCGGATATCCGCAGCTGGCCTGGCAAGTGTCCGAGCGGGCCGTGCTCTACCTGCGCGGCAGCTTCCTGCTCACCGATCTGGCCATCTCCGACCGGCGCGAGTTCATCCGTTACATCGGCGACCTGCGCCAGAAGATCCGGCAGGTCGGCGACCTGTGGAGCACGGTCAGCGAGCCGGCCGCGGAGCACGAGCCACTGACGATCCAGGCGCAGCTCTGGGACGCGGAGCTTGGGCAGCGGCTGCGCTTCGAGGAATTCCTGCTGATGACCGTTGCCTCCATCGAGCCGTCCGCCGTGCCCGAGGATCGCTGGCCGCTTGAGGTGGCCGAGCCGGTCGAGGTGGCCGGACACTTGCCGGATCCCGATGCCTGCCCGGACGCACACATGGTCCAACTGCTGAGCGATACCGGTGCGGACAGGCTCGCGGACGCCGGTCAAGCCGCCGACGAGACCGACGAGCGACCGCCTCCCCCGGAGCAGTGGCTCACCTCGGCGGAGGAGATCGTGCGCGCCGGCGTCACCGAGGCGCTGCTCGCGGAAACGATCGGGCCGAGTGCCGTCCTGGTCCGTGCCGGGTTCCGCGCCGACGGCGCACTGGTGTGGGCGGCGCTGCGCGCGACGAACGACACGCGGCTGGGGCTGGTCGCGTCCGGAGTCGGTTCGACCACCGACCATTGGCGACTCCGCTGGGCGCGGCTCCGACACGACCTGGGCCTGTTGACGGCGTGCACGCCGGTGAACCAGACCGTCGAGGATGCCCCGTACGGGCGCGCCATGTCCGCGCGGGAGATGCTCGTCAAGATCCTGACCGAGGCGTGCGAAGCGATCGTCGTCGAGCTCGATCGCGTCATAGCGTCCGGCGGCATCTCGGACGACCTCCTCCGGGAGATCGCCCCCATCCTCGCGTTGCTCAACTCGCCCAAGTCGTCGATCGCCAAGGGGGAGCGACTGGGTTACCGGCTCGGCGAGCTGATGCCACCCGCCGGGGCACCGGCGTCGGCCTTCGCCCCCGTGCTCCGCGACGAGATCACCACACTCGCGGCGGCCGTGGCGCGCCATCCGGACGGCGCGCGCGAGCACCGTCCGCTCGCAGAGATCGACGACGTCACCCGGAGATACCTGCACGACGTGGCTTCGGTCTGGCGGCTGGACGCGCTGGTCGACCGGCTGAGCGCGGAAGACGATCTCGTGTTCCAGCTGGAGGACTCGCTGCAGGCCGTGCCGATCGCGCACTACCCGCGCTCCGACGGCACGCCGCTCTACGCTCACGTGCGCTCGACTCGGGTATCGTTCTCCATGCTGTTCACGATCATGCAGGAACGTGTCGAGCGGGAGTTCGCCACGGATGCCGGCCGCCTGCTGGCGCTGTCCCACTTCCCGCCCGGGGACGCGGCCGGGGAGTATGCGAAGTGGTTGCACCACGGCCAGCGTTGGCTCGCCCGCGAGCGGCCCGCAAACGAGTTGACCTGCTTGAACGCCGCCGAGACGCCGCTAGGCGCGCCTGGCGCGCTGTGCGCGGCGGTGGACATGTACCAGGCGTTCCAGGCCGTCACGGTGTGCGGGCACGGCAGTGCCCACGAGGCGGGCATCGAGCTGGCCGGCCGGAGGTGGGACGGGACTGGATGCGATTGGCGGGCGGTGAACCTGCTGCTGATGGTCAGCTGCTCGGTCGGCAGGCTGGAACAGACCGAGGACCAGGACATCGAGGGCCTGTGCGTGCGGCTGGCCTTGCACCGGGCACGCTCCGTGGTGGCCTGCCGCTGGCCGGTGATCGCGCCTCAGGCCATCGCGTTCAGCAACGAGGTGGTCGCGCAGTACTTGGAGCTACGTCGGCAGGCGAGCGAGGGAACCACGACCGGGACCAACCTGCGGGCGCGCGCGGTCAATGCGGCGCGGCACCGGTTCCTGGGTGGCGGCGACACCCGATCCGACGGGGAGATCGTCCAACTCAACACTGTCGCCGCGTTCGAGCTCTACGGACTCGGGTGAGTACCCACCCACCACGCCGCTCGCCGGGAGGAGGTACCAGTGTCGACCATGTCCGACTACAGCGAGTCCGGCCGGTACACGCTGATTGCCTTCGATCGGCACGGTGTGCTCCGCGACGACCTGGGCGCCGTCGACCGGCTCATCGAAGCCCTGGGACGCGAGCCGGTCACCGACGTGTTCGTCTTCAGCCATGGCTGGCTCAACAACCGAGACCAGGCCAACGCCCACTACCAGAACGTGATCCGAGCGGTGGCTAAGCAGTACTCAGCACGACGCACGGAGATCGAGGACCGCCGGCCCGGATTCCGGCCGCTGCTGGTCGGACTCCACTGGCCGAGCACACCGTGGACCGGGCTTGACACGCTGTACTCGCTGGAGGAGGAGGTCGCGTTCTACACGAGTGTGATCGGCGACGGCTCAGCCGAGGACGAACTGCGTCCGCTGCTTGAGCAGGCGCGAACGGAACCCGACCCCGACCGGCTTCCTGGCCCGACTGCGGCCCGCCTGCTCCACCTCGACCAGATGTCTGGGCTGCGTACCGCCGAGGTCGGCGCCGCGCCCGGTGACGATCGGGAGGTCTTCGAGCCGCAGCGGATATTTCGCGACTTCAAGGACAACCGGTCCGGGATCGTCGGCTCGCGGGCCTTCCGATCGGTGCTCTCCCCGCTGTGGGTGACCAGTTTCTGGGTCATGAAACGACGCGCACTCGACGTCGGCCGCACTGGCGTGCATCACCTGCTCCGCCGGCTGCAGGCCCCGGACCAGACACAGCGAGTCCGCTTCCATCTCATCGGGCACAGCTTCGGCGGGATCGTCTGCTGCGGCGCGCTGCAGGGACCGCGCGGCGAGGAGCCACCGCTGAGGCCAGTGCACTCCCTGACCCTGCTGCAGGGCGCGCTGTCCCTGTGGTCGTTCGCGGAGGTCATTCCGGACACCGAGCGGTCCGGGTATTTCCGCCACATCCTGCGGGGGAGCCGGGTGGCCGGACCGATCGTCACGACCCAGTCGGACCACGACCGCGCGCTCGGCTGGTTCTACCGGATGGCGGCACCACTCAGCCGCGACCCCCGCCTAGCCCCCGGGGACACGCCTCGGTACGGCGCGGTTGGCAGCTACGGGCTCGCCGGCCTGTCAGACGGCCTGACCGTGTGGGATGAGCTCGGTCGAGCGCGGTGGCCCTATCGTCTTGAGCCGGGACGCTGCTACAACATCGACTGCACCTCGGTGATCAACGGTCATCGCCTATCGTTACAAGGTTCGCACTCCGACTTGGAGAAGGCCGAACTAGCCGACCTTCTCTGGGCGGCCGTCACCTCGGCTTAGGGTGAGCAACGGTTGCCCGGTTCACGGTCCTCGACGCGACAGGCCGTCGACCTCACTACGCCAGGACCAGGCCCAGTGGTGCGCATTGCCCTTCTTGACCCCAAACAGTGATCACCGGGGTCGCCGAGACCCCGCCCTGGCGGTCGCCCGTTACCCCCGCGCAGTCCTAGGAAGGGCCATAGCGGTCGGCGGACAGGCAGGGTTGTCGAGGTCGATCTACCATCGTGGATAGCTCGCTGGGCGGGAAGTCTGCCGTATTCTGGCGCGCCATGAGCGCGATACCGGTGGGCGATACACAAGATCACTTCTCTGAATTGATCGCTGAGGTCGAGCGCACCCACGAGCGGGTCACGGTGACCCGGCACGGACGGCCCGTGGCGGTGCTGCTCTCTCCAGAAGATCTGGAGTCTCTGGAAGAGACGCTTGACATCTTGTCCCAGCCAGGGGCGCTGGAAGAGATCCGTCAGGCAGCGGCGGACGCCGCAGCGGGGCGAACGGTGAGCGTCGAGGAAGTCCGGGCGGAGTTCGGCTGACCTCGTGAATGAAGAACCCTTGCGGGCCCGCCCGCAGCCGACCCGGACCGGCTCGGCAAACTGCTGCTTCGGGAACCGGGGGGCATCTACGGCTCCAACTGACGGCGCACAAGTCGGATTAGCGGCACGTGGCATGATCACGGGCTGGAGGCGGTGATGCGACGAGGCGGCCGGCTCGTTGCATCAAGCTACGTCGAACAGGTGCTCCGGGCGCTTTCCTCGGCCGACACCGGTGTCGTGCCACCAGCGGCGCAGGCAGTGGCCGCACTGCACCCAGAGCAGGTTGACGTCACTATCGAGGAGGTACAGCGCGGTGTTGTCACCGCAATGGCGGCAAGGCAGCCACACTCGGCGGCCAGGGTCTGCTTGTGGGTCGAGCGTCATCTCGCTACTCCGGGGTGTCAGGTAGCGCACCGCCCGCGGTGAGCGCGTCGTAGGCGGTTTGCTGGTCAGGATCAAGATCGGTGCACAGCATCTGACGCGCCTGCGCTTCGCCGACATGGACCGCAGTGGGGTCCCAGGACGTGCCGAGGGCACTCAGGACGGCGGCGAGGCGGGCGGTTTCGTGCGCGGTGAGATCAATGTTGAACGGGATGTGACTGGCCACAGCGCACCTCCGAAGTTTGGCTGGAAGCCGTGCACACAATAGAGTCGCTTGTCCGGCCGCCTGATACACCCACCAGTCGGTGAACGTCAGGTGTAGAGCGCCAGAGGGCTCTTGGCGACGGGGAAGATCGGGCCGATAGGTTCAGGCCCGTGCGCGCACCGATCGCTGTGCGGCGGGCGATGATCGGGGACGTCCGCCGGATCAAGGATCTGGTGGACTGTTACGCCGGCGTGGTGCTGCTGACCAAACAGCTCGTGACGCTGTACGAGGACGTCCAGGAGTTCTGGGTGGCCGAACGGGACGCCACCGTGCTGGGCTGCGGCGCGCTGCACGTGCTCTGGGAAGACTTGGCCGAGATCCGCACCCTGGCCGTGCACCCGGATGCTGTGGGGCAAGGGGTAGGCCACGCACTGGTCGCGCAACTGGTGGCGCACGGACAGGCGCTGGGGTTGCGCCGGCTGTTCGTGCTGACCTTCGAGGAAGCCTTCTTCGCCCGGCATGGGTTCCAGCCCATCCATGGAACCCCGGTGAGCCCGGAGGTCTACGACGAGATGCGCCGCTCGCACGACGAGGGAGTCGCGGAGTTCCTCGACTTGCCCTACGTCAAACCCAACACCCTGGGCAACACCCGCATGCTCCTGGAGTTGTAGCCAGTTCAGTCTTCTCAGTCTTCCTGGTCTGCCTCCGCGTCGCCGCCACGCATCAAGTACAGCAGGCCAGCAAGCTCCTCGGGTTTGGCCAACACATCGCGGGCCTTGGATCCCTCCGAGGGACCGACCACACCCCGGCTCTCCAGCAGGTCCATCAGCCGGCCCGCCTTGGCGAAGCCGACCCGCAGCTTGCGCTGCAGCATGGACGTGGAGCCGAACTGTGAGGTCACCACGAGCTCGGCGGCCTGCAGCAACACGTCAAGATCGTCACCGATGTCCGGGTCGACCTCTTTGCGCTCACCCGGCTTGGACACGGTGACCCCGTCGGTGTACTCCGGGTTGGCCTGCTCCTTGGCGAAGGCGACGACCTTGGCGATCTCGGCGTCATCGACGTAGGCGCCCTGGATCCGGACCGGCTTGGAGGCGCCCATCGGCAGGTAGAGCGCGTCGCCCATACCGATCAGCTTCTCCGCGCCGGGCTGGTCAAGGATCACCCGGCTGTCCGTCAGTGAGGAGGTCGCGAAGGCCAGCCGGGAGGGCACATTGGTCTTGATCAGACCGGTGACCACGTCGACGCTGGGGCGCTGGGTGGCCAGCACGAGGTGAATCCCGGCCGCCCGGGCCTTCTGCGTGATGCGGACGATGGCGTCCTCGACGTCGCGCGGAGCGGTCATCATCAGGTCAGCCAGCTCGTCGACAATCGCCATGATGTACGGGTAGGGGCGGTACTCCCGCTGTGATCCGGGCGGCGCCGCGATCTCCCCGCTGCGCACCTTGGCATTGAAGTCATCGACATGGCGCACCTTGGCGGCCTGCATGTCCTGGTAGCGCTGCTCCATCTCCTCCACCAGCCAGGCCAGCGCCGAGGCCGCCTTCTTCGGCTGGGTGATGATCGGCGTGATCAGGTGTGGGATGCCCTCGTAAGGGGTGAGCTCCACCATCTTCGGGTCGATCAGGATCATCCTGACCTCCTCGGGAGTGGCCCGGGCGAGCAGTGAGACGAGCATCGAGTTGACGAAACTCGACTTGCCCGAGCCGGTGGAACCGGCCACCAGCAGGTGCGG
This sequence comes from Pseudonocardiaceae bacterium, assembly GCA_050699655.1. Taxonomy (GTDB): domain Bacteria; phylum Actinomycetota; class Actinomycetes; order Mycobacteriales; family Pseudonocardiaceae. Next base: position 5,669 of record JBOHFJ010000082.1, on the reverse strand, counting down.
CATCTTGGTCAGGTTCGCGGTGACGAAGTGGCCCTCAATGTCCTTACCCAGCCCAATCACCATGGGATGCTGATCACGGCTGGACGTCGGCGCGCGCAGCACGTCACCCAGTCGCACCATCTCGCGGTCACTGTTGGGGACCTCGATCCCGACCGCGGACTTGCCCGGGATCGGGGCGAGCAACCGCACGTTGTCGGTGGCCACCGCGTAGGCGATGTTGCGAGTCAGCTGCGTGATCTTCTCGACCTTGACACCGAGCCCCACCTCCACCTCGTAGCGGGTGACAGTCGGTCCTCGGGCGAACCCGGTGACCTGCGCGTCCACCGAGAACTGATCGAGCACCCCGGTGATTGCCTCGATCATCGCGTCGTTGGCCTTGCTGCGGGCTTTTGGCGGGTCGCCCTTGACGAGCAAATCCGACGGAGGCAGCTGGTAGGCACCCTCGACCACCCGGTCCACGGCTGTGCCCTGAGCGGGGCACTGACCGGGCTTGCCGTCATCCGAGCTCTGGGCCGGCCCCTCGAGCGGCCCCTGAGACGGTGCCGCGGGCTTCTGGCGCACCGGGCGCCCGGCCGACGCCGCTGCGGCAGCGCCCAGCCCGTCCTCCTCAGTGATCTTTGTGGTCTGGGTGGCCTGTCTGCGCCGAGCCGGGCGACGCAGCCGGGCGGCGGCAGGATCGGCGGCGGTTACCGCGGCGCCAGCAGCATCGGCATCGGCGGTATCAGCGCCAGCGGGATCCGCATCCGGCGGCGCTCCACACAACCTGCGCAACCGCTCGGGCACCGCTCGCACTGGGGTACCCGTGAGCACCAGCAGGCCGTAACCGGCCAGCAGCGCCAACAACGGCACCGCCACCCAGACGGTGAACCCGCCGACCAACGGATCCGCAACCAGGAAACCGACCGCGCCAGCGGCCCGGAATCGCCCCACCGCGTCCGTCGGCGAGCCGGCCGCGAGATGCCACAGGCCGAGCGTTCCCACTGTCAGCCCCGCGGTGCCGACGGTGCGGCGGGGCCGCGCCGCCACATCGGGCTCGGTGCGCATCAGGGTCACTCCGACCCCGGCGAGCACCACCGGCAATGCCACCGACACGGTGCCGAACAGGGCACGAAGCGTGTGCTGGAGACCGGCACCAACCGGTCCCCCGGCGGTCCACCACATTGCGGCGGCGGCGACCACGGCGAGGGCGACCATGCCGAGCGCGAGGCCGTCCCGGCGATGCGCGGGCTCAAGCTCACGAGTCCGCCCCAGTGCCCTGGCCAGCCCACCGAGGCCACGGGCCAGCAGCGACCATCCGCTGAGCAGACTCGAGCCGACAATGCCGCTCGACATTCTTCGGGGCACCCGTCGGGACAGGGCTCGGCGAGGCGGGGGCCGACGGGGAGACGACCGCGGGGTGGCCCCCGAGCTCCGGGACCGCACGGTCCTAGTCGCGGAGTTCGTGGTCTTCGCGGATCTCCCCCCTGTCATGCCCCACACGCTAGCCCATAGGACCGACACTTCCCGGCAGCAAACACCGCCGGCGGCGAATCCACTCACCGGCGGGCTTCAGCCGACGGGCAGTACTGTGGGTACGATCATCGGCCGACGCCGGTAGGTATCGGCGACCCACTTGCCCACCACGCGTCGCACCGCCTGAGCGATCCGGTGCGGATCAGTGATCCCCTCCGCTTCGGTGCGGGCCAGTTCCATCTCTACTAGCGGCACGACACCGTCGAGCGCCTTGGGATCATCGGAGAAGCCCCGGCCCGAGATCGTCGGTGGCGCCACCGCCCGGCCGGTCGTCGACACGATCATCACAGTGATCGCGATGAACCCACCTTCGCCGAGGATGAGCCGGTCGGACAGGGTGGAGTCCCCCACGTCGCCGACCGACAGCCCGTCCACATAGACCTGCCCCACCTCGACCCGGCCAGTGATCTCCGCCCGGCCGTCCACCAGATCCACGACCACCCCGTCCTCGGCGATGACCACCCGCTCCTCGGGCACCCCGGTGCGGACCGCCAGGGCGGCGTTGGCCCGCAGGTGCCGCCACTCACCGTGCACCGGCATGACGTTGGACGGGCGGATCGCGTTGTAGAGAAACAGCAGCTCTCCAGCCGGGGCGTGCCCGGACACATGGACCTTCGCGGTGCCTTGGTGCACCACAGAGGCACCCAGCCGAGTCAGCGCGTTGACTACCCGGAACACCGAGGTCTCGTTGCCGGGGATGAGGGAGCTGGCCAGCACGACGGTGTCCCCGGAGCGGATCCGGATCTGCCGGTGATCGCCGCGAGCCATCCGGGACAGCGCCGACAGTGGCTCGCCCTGCGAGCCGGTGGAGACGAACATCACCATGTGCTCGGGCATCGCCATCGCCTCGTCGAGATCCACCAGCAGACCGGGCGGAACTCGGAGCAGCCCGAGGTCGGCGGCAAGACCCATATTGCGCACCATCGACCTGCCCACCAGCGCCACCTTGCGGCCACGCGCCGCGGCGACGTCCAGCACCTGCTGCACCCGGTGCACATGGCTGGCGAAGCAGGCCACGATGACCCGCTGGGTGGCCTTGCCGATCACTGTGTCCAGCACCGGGCCGATATCCCGCTCCGGGGTGACGAACCCGGGAACCTCGGCATTGGTGGAGTCGATCAGGAGCAGATCCACCCCCTCGTCGCCGAGCCTGGAGAACCCAGCGAGATCAGTCAGCCGCCCGTCCAATGGCAGCTGGTCCAGCTTCACGTCGCCGGTGTGCAGCACGAGGCCGGCCGGGGTGCGGATGGCCACCGCCAGCGCATCGGGGATGGAGTGGTTCACCGCGAAGAACTCGCACTCGAACGGCCCGCAACGGTACCGGTCACCCTCCGCGACTTGCACCAGCTGAGGTTTCTGCCGGTGCTCACGGCACTTCTCCCGGACCAAGGCGAGGGTGAACTCGGAGCCCACCACCGGCAGATCGGGTCGCACCCTGAGCAGGAACGGCACCGCCCCGATATGATCTTCGTGCCCATGGGTGAGCACCAGCGCCTTGATGTCGTCCAGCCGGTGCTCGATCGCCCGGAAATCAGGCAGGATCAGATCGACTCCGGGCGCGTCGTCGTCGGGGAACAACACCCCGCAGTCCACCACGAGCAGCGCCTTGGTGTGCTCGAAGACAGTCATGTTGCGGCCGATCTCCCCGATGCCACCAAGGGCCACCGTGCGCAGGCCGCCGGCGGGCAACGGCGGCGGCGCGGTGGTGGGCACACCCGGCACGGGCAGCGGGGTGCCGGTGGGGACTGCGCTCACGCGAGCACCCCGGCCTGCGCGAGCGCCGAGGCGATCGCGCTGACCTGGTCAGGCTCGGCGGCCACCTGCGGCAAGCGGGGCTCACCGACCTCAAGGCCGGTCAGCCGCAGGGCCGCCTTGCCGAAGGCCACCCCGCCCGCCATCCGGACGGCTCGGATCAAGCTGAGGGTGCGGGCGTGCACTTGCCGTGCGGTGCGCACTTCGCCGGCATCGAATGCGGTGATCATGGCCCGCAGCCGGTCGGGCACCACATTGCCGATGACGCTGACGAAGCCCACCGCACCCACCGACAGCCACGGCAGATTGAGCTCGTCGTCCCCGCAGTAGTAGGCCAGGTCGGTGCAGGCGATGATCTCCGCGCCGACGCCGAGGTCCCCGCTGGCGTCCTTGACCGCGACGATCCGCGGGTGTTCAGCCAACCGGTAGAGACTCTCCCGCGCGATCGGCACCATCGAGCGTGGCGGGATGTCATAGAGCATCACCGGCAGCTCGGTCGCGTCCGCGACCGCGGTGAAGTGCGCGAGGAGCCCGGCCTGCGGCGGGCGGGAGTAGTACGGGGTGACCACCAGCAGGCCGTGCGCACCGGCCCGTGCCGCCTGCCGGGCCAGTCGCACACTGCGCGCCGTGTCGTAGGTCCCGGCACCGGCCACCACCACGGCCCGGTCCCCCACCGCCTGCGCCACTACCCGCACCAGCTCTGCCTTCTCGACGTCCGTGGTGGTCGGCGACTCGCCGGTGGTGCCGTTCACTACCAGCCCGTCGCAACCCCGCTCCACCAGCTGGTCGGCCAGCTTTGCCGCGGTGTCCAGATCCAGCTCACCGTCAGCGGCGAACGGAGTGATCATGGCGGTGAGCACTCGGCCGAAGGGCCGGCCGGGTGCGGACGTCGGTGCGGTACTCATAGCTGGACGCTACCGTTTCCCACCAGCCCACCGGTGGGGGCGGTACCGGCTTAGAACCCTCGGCGGCTGTCCTGGAGGCGCTGGACGTCCGTCTGGTCGCCTTCCACGTCGACCATCGCCTCGGCCCGGCCGTAGGCGTGCAGAGTGAGTTCCTCGGGCGGCCCGACAACGGTGACACTGCGCTGGCCACGCCGAGCGACGCGCTCCGTGCGGTCTGGGCGGCGCAGCACGACACCGACCGGCGAGTGCCGGTAACACCCCCAGGCGAGCTGGGACAGCGCGGCCCAGAGCGTCTCGGCACGGTCCGGGTCGGCCAGCCGTGGTTCCCACCCGCGTCCAACCCGCCGCACATCCTCGTGGTGGACGAAGAACTCCAGTCCATTGATCTTCTCACCGATCGGTCCCAGGCGCATCAGCGACCACCAAGGCGGCCCAGTGCGGACTAGGTCAACAAGCTCCGGCCAGGACCGCTCGGCGACACCACGCTGCGCTCGAGCGGCCAACCCAGCCAGCGGCGGTAGCAGGATGCCCGCGGCGGCGACCGGCCGGCCTTCCCGAACCACCAGATGCGCCGCCAGGTCACGAGTCGTCCACCCCCCGCACAGCGTTGGGGCATCTGGACCGAGCTCATCCATCAGATTGCACAATTCGTGTCGCTCGCTGGCCGCGAGGGTCTGCTGCCCCACCATTATTATCGCCCTTCTCGATCAGGCCCGCCGAAGTGAACTCGCTACGCTACTCAACCCTCTGGCACGAACGGGCTGGAAGCGATCTCAGTACCGTCGGGCAGCGCGCAAATTTCGAAGTCGCTGAACACGTTGGGTGCGGCTGTGCGCAGCTGGCGCAGACACTGCAACGCCAGCGCGCGGATCTCCACATCGGCGTGCTCGGTGGCCCGCATCGCGATGAAGTGCCGCCAGGCCCGATAATTGCCGGTGACCACGACTCGGGTCTCCGTGGCATTGGGCAGCACCGCGCGAGCCGCTTGGCGGGCCTGCTTGCGGCGCAGCGTGGCGTTCGGCTCATCGGCGAAGCGCTTCTCCAACCCAGCGAGCAGTTCGTTGTAGGCCCGCTGGCTGGCCCGGGCCGCGGTGTGGAACAGCTGGTGCAGCTCGGGATCCTCAGCGATGACGTCCGGCTCGACCATGGCGGCGGCCCGCTCGGGGACGTAGCGCTGAGACAGCTGCGAGTAGGAGAAGTGCCGGTGCCGGATCAGCTCGTGGGTCAACGACCGTGACACGCCGGTGATGTAGAAGCTGACCGTGCCATGTTCGAGCACTGACAGGTGACCGACCTCGAGGATGTGGTTCAGATAGCCGGCATTGGTCGCGGTCGCCGGATTGGGCTTGCGCCACGATTGGTAGCAGGCCCTACCGGCGAACTCGGCGAGTGCCTGCCCGCCGTCGGCATCGGTGCACCACGGCACATCCGCCGACGGGAAGAATTCGGTCTTGGCGACGAGCTGGACCCGCGGTGCCACGGTGGCCACCCCGGCACCTA
>JBOHFJ010000081.1:0-15704 GCA_050699655.1 Pseudonocardiaceae bacterium | reverse complement strand
CGCCTGACTCGCCACTCGTTGCCTGGGCGCGCTTGCCGCGCCCAGAGCCGGGGGACGTAGCTCAACTGGCAGAGCACCGCCTTTGCACGGCGGGGGTTGAGGGTTCAAGTCCCTTCGTCTCCACGAAGCTACCGAGACACTGAGGCCCAGGTCAGCGGGGTAGTCTCGCTTTCCTGGGCCGTTCACGTCAGCCTGTGATTCTCTCCGGTGAACATGGCGTGCACCATCCGGTAGGCCTTGGCGACAGTCGGCGCACCCACGCCGCAGCCGGGTCAATCCACTCATCGTTGCGCGGAGAATTCTCCGGGATGAGCTGCGGGAGTCGGTGAGGTACGGCTCGATCGGGCGCGGCAGGGTAACCGGGTCTGTGCGCGCAGCCTACGGATGTCGCGGAGTGAACAGGGGTTGCGGGTCGGTGCCGGTGTCCGGGTCGGCCAGCAGGAGCACCTCGTCGCCGGCCTGCAAGACAGTGTCTCTACAGACGGGTACCAGGGCACCGTTGCGGTTGATCATGCTGATCCAGGCGTCCTCGCCCATGGCGAGTTCGGCGATGGTGCAGCCGTCCGCGGGAGCTCCCGCGGTGATGTTGTAGCGGCGCAGGGCGGTGGGTTCGTCGCGGAAACGTATCCCCAACGCCCAGGGTTCGGGTTCCAGGACCCGCATGGGTACTCCGGTGCGGTGGGCCACGGTGGGCACCAGGCCGCCCTGCACGAGGACCGAGAACACCACCACGACGACCACGATCTGGTAGAGCCGATCGGCGCCGGGCACCCCGGCGGACAGGATGTAGGTCCCCAGCAGGATCGGCACCGCACCTTTGAGCCCGGACCACATCACGAACAGCCGCTCACCGTTGCTTATGTTCACCGAAAACAGTAAAAGCCCGACCAGGACAGGGCGCACCACGAGGGCCAGCAGTACGGCCAACCCCAGGCCCACCGGCCACACAGTGCCCTGAGCTAATCCTGTCAGGGACACACTCAGGCCGAGTATCGCGAACGCGACGATCTCCGCCAAGCTGGCCAACGACGAATGGAACCGTTCGATCTCGGCCTTGTACGGGGCGCGGAGATCCCCGACGAGGATCCCGGCGACGAACACGGCCAGAAACCCCGAACCATGCACCAGGGTGGCCAGTCCGTAGATCGCCGCCGCACCCAAGAGGGTCCGCAGCGGATACAACGCCCCACTGGGCAGCGTTAACCGGCGCATCGCCACCGACAACGCGTACCCACCGGCAACACCGACCACGGCACCGACCACCATCTCCACAACGAACTCGCCCACCCCGGCACCCACCGCCTGCCAACCGCCTGCGGTTCCCGCGGCAAGCAGCGCGGCCATCGCGGCGATACCGACCGGGTCATTGACCCCGGACTCGCCTTCCAACAGGGTGCCCGATCGGCCGGAGATCTCCCGGCGACCCAGCACCGAGAACACCACCGCCGGGTCGGTAGGAGCCAGCGCGACCCCCAGCAGCAGCCCAGCCCGCCAGTCCAACCTGAACACCAGATGAGCCAGCACCGCCACTCCCGCCGCTGTGACCACGGTGCCGACCACACCGATCCACAGCACTGGGCCACCAGCCGCGCGGAACCGGCGCCACCCGATGTGCATACCACCGTCGAACAGCAACAGGATCAACATCACGGTGACCACCCGCTGCACGGTCACCACCGGCACCCGGCCCAGTACCGGGACAAGATCTGAGGCGGCCGCAGCGGCCATCAAGAAGATCACCGGAGCCGGCACCCGGAGCCGGTCGCTGACCTGGTTGGACAACACCGCCAGCAACCCAGCCACGCCAATGACCGCAATGACCAACCCGAACGGGACGACATCAGTCACCGCAGACCCCCAAGCCACCAGACGACGAGATCAAGGTGGCAAGCACGGGGCACTTCTGAGGACATCCAGCATCCACTGCCGACCAGCCTTCCCAGTGCACCACCACCCACCCTAGCTACCACCCCGGCTATCATCCCCGAGCACACCGGCGGAACTTGACCCGCTGGAAGATCTCTCCGTGCGGGTGCTGACAGCCCTGATGGAGGCTGGAATCGGTCCCGCGATACTTCCTTTCGCGGCAAGGTGCGCGAAGCTGATCCCGGAGGTGGCCGACCGTGGGCAGCAATGGCACGTCTGAGACGGGTGCGGACCGGGACGCGACACGAGTCAAGCCGAGGTCGGATTGGCTCCGGGGTGGGGTGCTCGGGCGGTTGCGACATCGCCCGTCCCTGTCCGCGGCCGACCGGGCCCTGGCTCTGGACGCCCTGATGGTCCACCCGGCCGCCTCATCGTTGACGCGGTTTGCGGTGCTGCTGTGTCTGTCCGTCGTGGTGGCCGCGGTTGGTCTGCTGCAGAACTCCGTAGCGGTCGTGATCGGGGCCATGATGATTGCCCCGCTGATGGCCCCGATCATGGGCGTCGCCGCCTCGCTGGTCATGGGCTGGGGGCGCCGGCTACTCACCGGGATGGCGATCATCGCTGTCTCGGTCGCGGTGGCTGTCGCGATCGCCTGGGTCATCGCCCGGTTCCTACCCGAAACCGGTACCGGGATTCCCTCCGAGGTCCTGGCGCGGACCAGCCCCGACGTGCGCGATCTGCTGATCGCGCTGGCCGCCGGCGCCGCTGGAGCCTACGCGACCGTGCGCCGCGATCTCTCCGGCGCGCTACCCGGGGTCGCGGTCGCGGTCGCCCTGGTACCACCACTGGCCTGCGTCGGTGTCCTGTTCGGACGCGGTCAGCCTGACCTGGCCAGCGGCGCGGAGCTGCTGTTCGCCACCAACCTGTTCGGGATCATTCTGGCCGCGGCCGTGGTCTTCGCCCTGACCGGCTTCGTCTCGGCCGATCACTTCCGCACAAGCCGGCGCAGGATCCTGAGCACCCTTGCGGTGACCGCGGTACCGACACTGGCGGTAGCGGTCGTGCTCACCACCCGTTTCCTGGGCATCGTCGATCACGCCCGACAGCTCAGACTGGCCACCCAGGTGACCGTGGCCTGGCTCGGCAGCGGCGACGACCTCAACCGGATGTCGCTGTCCGGCACCACCGTCCAGGCCAACATCACCGGCAAAAAGGCCCCACCCCCGCTACGGACCCTCACCGATAACCTCAGCGCCGCCCTGGGCCGCCCCACCACCGTCGACGTGCGCTGGACCCCGGTCCACGGCGACACCCCACCACCCGCGCCACCGCCGCTGGACAAGATCTACCCCCTGGTCCAGCAGTGGCTCAGTGGCCAGTCACTCACCCTTGACGGCCTGTCCTACAACTCCACCAGCCTTGCCGTGTCCGCCTCCGGCGACTACCCGCCCCGCAACGCCGACCAACTACGGGCGCTGATCGAGAAAACCTACCCAACCGTACCGCCGATCAGCCTGGCCTGGACCCACAGCGCACCCAAGACCACGACGATTACCGCCGCCGCCGACGCCTCGGCCACGATCGCCAGGACAACCACCGACACCTGGACCGCGGCCCACCCCGGCACCACAGTCCTGACCGTCGACGAAACCGACACCACTGCCACCGTCACCCTCACCGGGCCCACAAAACCCAACACCGAGGATCTCCGGACCCAGCTACGCGCGGCCCTGCCCCAGATGGCCATCACCATCCAGTGGATCCCCAGCAGCACCCTCAGCCAATCCACCCCGACCCCGACGAGATAAGCCCGGAGTCACAGGCCTGCTCCATCAGATGCTGAGCCTGTCCTTCGGACATCGTGGTTAGCCCACCGGAGTGACGCACAGCGACGAACTCTGCCTCATTACCACGCCAGCCGCAGCGACCCCGCGTCGTCCCAGACCGCAGGATGCCGCCACATCGACGGGTTTTCCCACCTGGGACTCGACTGTGGCGAGGATCCGCCGCAGCTCTTCCATCGATCGGTCTTCATGCAGGAAACCGGCGACCAAGCGAACCTGGGGCGGGAGCTGTAGCCGGGCCAGCGGCCGGTAGAAGGCGTCGTCGAGCGGCGGCGGATCTTCCCCCGAGGCCAGCGGTGCATGGATGTACTCCAGCGGGCGGTCCACCGGCCAGCGCCGCCCGATCGCGTTTGCCAGCTTCACCAAAGGCCCAGTGTCTCGCGGGGCGCACAGAGCCTTGTGCCCGAGGTCGCCGAGACACAGGTGAACGACGAACCGCGCGCCCCGCGGCGCCCGTCGCGCCAGATTTGTCACGATACCGCTCATCCAGCCGGCCATGGCCGGCTGGAGCACGGCGGGCAGCTTGGCGACGAACACCAGTTCGGCGGGCACCTCGATCTGGAACAGCACGTCGTCGCCCGCTTCGGCGTGGATCTGCTCGATCTCTCGCACCGTGGCGTCGGTGAACGCGCGCCGGTGGCGAAACGGCCCGGTCAGCCCGAAGGCGAACAGCGCCAGGTCGAAGTCTCCGGGGATTCCGATCTGGAAGGAGAGATCAGGGCGGCCGTGCTCGACGCGGAGCCGCTCAAACACCGGGCGACTGGCGCGGTAGGCCTCGACGTGGCCGAGGTTCAGGCCCTCACCGGTGAACCTGTGACCTTTGCGGATCGCCAAGTTCAGCGGATCGTCATAGCCCGACCAGCCACCCTCTCTGCGCACTCGCAGGTCTGGGTGAGACCGCAAGGTGTTGATGATCCCGCCAGCCCAAAGGCGCCGGTCCCCAGTCTCGCCGTCAGGCAGCTGCCGCAGGTGCGGCCCGAGCTCACTCAGCGCCTGCGTCATCGCCTCCTCGCTGTTATCCGCTGGGATGCTTCCCACCAACACGGTCTTACGTTCCACAGCGTCCTCCGGACAGGCATCAGGAACTTGGTGACGTGCTCGAGTACACCGCTACTGGATCTCCATCATCCCCTTCACCTCGTCGCGGCTGATTCGCCCGTAGACGTGCGGGAACATAGTGCCGGGGGCGGCACCGGAGAGGCGGCTTCCCAGGTCGTCCGCGCTGGTCTGGAGGGCGACAGCCTTCTCGTCGTGAACCTGCCGGCCGGCAGCTCGCGAAGCGAACGCAGTGGCGACATGAGGGCGATCGCCGTGCCCGCGAGCATTATGCAGCTACTGATGACCAGCGTGGTCCTGAGCTCGAGCGCTGATCCCAGCAGGCCTCTGCGGTTGAGGTTAGGACCATGCCGGTTATGCAGGCCGGGCCGGGTCCGACCCGCCGCGTGAACCCGGTGGCCATCATGGCGCCGAGGACGAGTCCTTCGAGTATGTCGGCCCGCAGGTGAAGTGTGCGCGGGCCGTTGAATCAGTGGCCTATGAGATCGAGTTGCCAGCGAACAGCATACGGAAGTCGCGGTGGCGGGCGAGCGTTTCCCAGAGGCGGGTTGGAACTGGCCGTTAGGCTGGGCCGTTGGACTGGGTCGCTAGGCTGGGCCGGTGTCCGCCGGACAGGTGCTCGGTGATCCGGCGCGGTTGGCTGCGGTGGCCAGGGTGTTGCGGGTGGCTCGAGCCACCCGGGAGGCGCTGGACCGGCTGGCGGAGCTGGCGGCGATCGTGATGGACACCCCGATCGGCATCGTGAATCTGATCGACACAGAGCAGCATCTGGTGGGCCAGGTCGGGCTCGGTGAACCGTTCGCGACGTCTCGCCTGGCGCCACTGGACTTCGGTTATTGTCCGTCCACGTTGTTCTCGGGTAAACCGCTCTACATTGAGGACGCCGCCGAAGAGCCCGCGTTCGTGGATCATCTATGCCGGGTTGAACTGGGGTTCGCCGCCTACGCCGGCGCACCGCTGCGCGATGCTGACGGGCAGGTAATCGGCACCCTGTGCGCGGTGGACACCCGGCCGCACCGGTGGCGTCGCGTGGACCGTCAGGCGCTGGCGGCACTGGCGACCTCGGTGGGCAACGAAATGACGTTGCACCAGGACATCGACCGCCGCCGCCGGTTGCTCGATGCTTTCGGCGCCGCCCCGGCCGCGATCGCGGTCACCCGCGGCCCGTCGCACATCGTGGAGTACCACAATTCGGCTCACCGTGCGTTGTTCGGTGATCTGCCGTTGGGGCGGCCGGCCCAGGAGGCGCTGCCGGGTGAATTGTTCGAGCCGATGGATCAGGTATTGGCCAGCGGCGAGACGCACCGCGCCGCTGTGGCCGCGGTGAGCACGACCTGGCCGGGAGAGCATTCCCCCCGGGAACGGTTCTTTGATTTGTCCTGCTCCGCGATCCGCCGCACCGCCGACGACGGCGTGGACCACCGGGGGCTGCTCGTGGTGATGGTGGAGGTCACCGACCGAGTCCAGTCCCGCCGCGAGCTGGAACGCCATGCCCGCCGTCAGGAGCTGCTCGCGTGGGCCAGCGCCGCGTTGAACCGCAACCTCGACCCAGCCGCGGAAATCCAGGAACTCGCCCGCGCGGTGGTCCCCGAACTCGCCGACCTTTCCACCGTGCACCTGCTGGCGCACCCGGTGGCCCCCGGCACCGATCCGCGACCGCCGGTGATCACAGATCGAGTGGCCGTCGCTGGTGCACCCGGCGTCACGCTGCCCCCGAAGGCGAGGCGGCTGCGCTGGGACGGCGACGGAGACCCGATCACCGCCGCGATCCGCCGAGGCGATCTGCTCTGCCAACCCCTTCCCGCCACCGGGCCGCCATCGTGGGCCCAGACCACTGGATCAGTGGCGACCTTCCGCGATGGAATGGGCCACGTCGTGGTCGCCCCGGTGATCGTTGATGGTCTGGTGGTCGCTGTGGTGTCCTTTTGCCTGCACCGCAATCGGCCGCCGTGGAGCGAGGATGACCTGCGCGCCTTGGGTCAGATCGCCCGCTACGCGGGGATCGCCCTGGAGCACGGGATGACTTACCAGGCCACCCGAGAGTCGGCGATGGTGCTGCAACGCAGCTTGTTCACCGACCCGCCCACCGTGCCCGGACTGCAGATCTGCGCGCGTTACCGCCCAGCCGGGCGCGATGAGGTCGGCGGGGATTGGTATGACGCGTTCCTGCTCCGCCCCGACCAGCTGGCCGTGGTGATCGGCGACGTCGTCGGCCACGACATCACCGCCGCCGCGGCGATGGGGCAGCTTCGGGCCACTCTGCGTGGTTTGGCGCTGGACCGCCACGAGGGACCGGCCGCGATCCTGGACCGGCTCGCCCTGCTCAATATTCGGCTGGCTATCACCCCGTTCGCGACGCTGCTCTACGCCAACCTCACCCGCTCAACCGGCGGTTGGACACTGCGATGGGCCAGTGCGGGGCACCCACCTCCGCTGCTCATCACACCCAGCGGTGCTCGGTTGCTGGAGCGGGTCAGCGGCACCGCCTTGGTCTCCAGCCAGACTCCGCCGCGCGCCGAGGCGCAGCTCGCCCTGCCTGCCGGATCGACGTTGTTGTTCTATACCGACGGCCTGGTCGAACGTCGCGGCAGCGCCCTGACCGACGCCCTTGATGCCCTCGTCAGCCGAGCCGCCGAGCGCCGCCTCATCGGACCGCTGTGCGATGACTTGATCGCGCAGGCACCCACTGACGACGACCTCGCGATGCTCGCGATCCACGTGCTCGTGAGTGAGTAGCACGGCGGCGTGGCCGGCTACCCGCCAAGCGCATTGTTCAGTTGCCAAACAAGATCTAATATCCGTTCAGCGCGCTCCGCCGAGTCATCATGCAGGTGGCGTTCAAGCTGGCGCCTCAGATTCTCGGTGAGCGAGTCCCGGTCGGCCTGATCGGAGTGCCGGCGCAGAAACTGGTACCAATCTTCGATCCTGATGCCCAGCACTTCCACTTGGTTCGTCTCTTTGATCCATTTGGTCATCAGGCCCTCGACGCGCGCGACGCGCCCGAAGTTCCCGCCGCCGTCATAGTTCGGAACATCGGAGATGAGTTCAGTCTTGGTTGGGTACGGGTGAGCGCCAGATGGCGAGCTGATTCCGCGATCTGTGTTTGGTGTGGTACGTCTCGAATGGGTCCAGTAGTAGTTTCGATATTCCGCTGCCCAGCGCGCGGAAACAACATACGGCTCGGCTGCGACTGGCGAGCCAGAAAGAACGTTGTCGAGGTACCACGGAACCACTACCAGGAGATCGTGGTCGGCGCACGCTGCCGGTGTGGTTGCGAAGCGGAAACTCGGCGCTCCCTCCTTCGCGAGAAGGAACCATCCCTTGAGTTCGATCCCCAGTGCGATAGCAATCTCCCCTCCTTCTGCCGACTTCCGCACCAGTCTCACGTCAGGGAAGGCCTGTGATTGCCGTTCAAAGGCGTATCCCAGCCAGACGTCGTCCGGATCCCACAACTTCCGTTGCTGGTTAAGTGCTCTGACCACGTGACCTTCGATGCTGGCCCCTAGTAGCGTATTCAGGCTGTATAGATCGGTGGCATTAACGCCGCTGATGTGATTGTTGAACTCGAAGAATGATGGCAAACCCCGAAGGACTGTAAGCAGACGCTCCCGGAGAAGGCTCCTGGGGTCATTCTGGCTGAGTACAGGTTCTGAAGGTGGACTTACCACAGCCTACCGACCTCGAGCTTCTAGCTGGCACTCTCGTTCCTCCATTGCCAAGGGATCGTCGCCCGGATCAGCTTCCATGCGGGCGTTCTTTAGGCGCTGGGAGGCGAGAGCGGCAAACTCATGATCAATTTCAGCGACGTAGGCTCGGCGGCCGAGTGAAATCGCTGCAACCGACGCGGACGCAAGTCCGCCAAAGGGCTCCCACACCACATCGCCAGGGTCGGTAACCGCGCGCACGATCCGTTCCATGAACTCTAGTGGTTTCTGGTTGAGGTGGGCTGAACTGCCTGCTGTCGGCTTGTAAACCCGTGGGGCAGATCTCCGTTGTGTGCCTTTGAGTCGTTCGCTGTCGTGCAACGCTGGGCGTCGCCAGACGTTGGTTAGCCCGTGTTGATGGGTCCACTTGTGCCTGAGGGAGTCCCATTCTTTGGCTGTCACCGGATGTTGACCATCGAGGCTGAAGTATGGCCATCCGGTCTCAGTGCCGTGATCGTTTGCGTAGACGGAAAGTCGCTCCACCATCTCGCCGGGAGGCCAGTACCACATCCAGTCATTCGTGAGGTACTTTCTGGTTGCCGCGTTTCTTACACCACACGCCTCATTTGCCTTGTAGAGCGGTAGGCCTGATCGTTGCCATTCGTACCTCAGCCAATCCCGAGCTGACAGTGTGCCGCTTGTGGTATCCACCGAGAATCGCCGATAATACAAGACGCATACTTCGGATGCGACTGGAAAGCGGCGGATCGTCTTGCTGTTCACATTGCCCGCGATGTGCCCGATTCCCTTGTCCCAAGTGATTGATTGAACGTACTCCCAGCCGTTCCCGTTAAGCTCAGGGTGGACAGTTGCCCAGCCGACTTCGGTATTCCAGAACCAGAGAGTTGTCGATGGTTTCGCCGCGGAGCTCCACGCCTGTATGTGTGGCCGGTACCACTGAGCCAAATCTTCCGGGCCGACGGTATCGCCGTGAAAGCCACGCACTCCGTAGGCACCGTCACTCACGATGGTCGTCGGCGTCGGCCAGTTCGGGTATGCCTGTAACGCGTCACCAGCGTGTAGATGATACAGCGCGCTGTGCACGCTCACCTCCCCGTGTCGGTGCCCCACCTTAGACCAGCACCCCGACAACTTCGCCGGACGTGAAGCGAGCGCGTCCCAGCGTGGCGGCGCAGCGCCGGGGGTGGCCTGTCAGCGAGCTGCGCGCGACACCCTTCCTCGGACGGGGCGCAGCAGGTGGGAATGGTACCGGCGGTGGTGTCCGCGTCCTCGGCTCGACACCGTCAGTTGTTGGTGCTGCTGGGATCCCCTGCGCCATGGCTTGAGCTGGACCGGTAGTCGCCGAAGAAAAACCACCATGTCGTGCCGGGAATGCTCTGGCCGTTGGCGCCTTGAGTGCCCGGTTCTCCGTGGGCAGTGGCGCTTCCGTCGGTTCCCGCGCGCACCAGCGACAGAACGGTGCGCGCCGGCAGCAGCTCCACGTGCTGCTCGGCGAGGTCGGCGAAGCTCATCGTGTCAGACATGTGCATCCCCCTAGGAAAGGCTGGTCCGTCGGGCCTGACGGACACCTCACCGGTGGCAGTGCCGGTTCGGCGCAAAGTTAAGGTGCCAGCGCGACCCCTCACCTGGCAATCAGTGGTAGTACCTAAGTCTTTCGGGGTGCTACGTAACCGGCGTAGCACCCAGCGACGAGGCACCCGGATCAGTCATCGGCGTAGCACGACAGTGAGGCTCTCCTCCCCGACGAGGAACTCGGCTTCTGACCCGTTGAACTCCCGCATCCCGGGCACGATCTTCTTCGGCACACCCAGACCCATGTGCTCCAGGTAGCCGTAGTCGCGCATCACGTCCTTGAGCAGTTCGTTGCGAGCGGCTCTGGTCCCGGCCAGCATCCGCTCCACAGTCACCCCGTTCGGCAGCCGGCCAGGGCTCACGATCTCCAGCCGGTCGGGGTAGAGACCAAGCTCGACATCGGTGTGCGCCAGCAGGTAGTCGCGATGGGCCACCGCGTTGACCAGCGCTTCGCGGACGGGTTCCGCGGGCAGCCCCGGGATCTCCACTCGTCGGACGCCGTCGACCAGCTCGGCTCGAACACCCACATTCCGCCGCACAAACGCGACGGCCGAATCGACCAGTCCTGGCTCGACGAGCTCGCCCGACCACGTCATCAGCGGCACTAACGGCCCACGCAGCGTGGCACGCTCGATCGCGGTATAGTCCTTCGCGACACCGGGGTAGGCGACCGCGTCGATTCCCGACTGCGGCAGGAAGCGAGCCGTCGAACTGCCGAAGAGCGCGATCGCGGCGAGGCAGGGCACCGGTTCGGTGACACCGTCCACCAGGAACTCGGTCGCGGACAGCAGCTGGACCCAGCCTTGTCGATCCTCGCGGTCAGGTACCTCCTGGCCGCGAACTCGCTGGAAGTAGTCGGCCAGGCGCCGTTGGTCGAGGTTCGCGTAAGACGTTCCGGAGATCGGGCGGAGCTCGGCACGGAACCCGCCGCGCTGCTGCGCAAGCGGGAGAGCTCTTCTGGACGCGCCTCACGGCTGCTCCGTCCGGCGCGGATGTAGTAGGAGAAGTGATTGTCATGCCGCACCGCGTGCACGGCGTATCCGGCTTCGACCGTCACGACCGCGATCTGTCTCCCACTGGCGGGATCGGTCACGGTCCGCACGTGCGGGATGAGTGGTGGGTGCACCTTGTCCCGGGCGATCGTCAGGACCCACTCGTCGACCGAGTCCCGGACCAAGCCGCTGATCGTTCCGTCATCCTCAACGCCGAGCAGGATGCGCCCGCCCCGCTGATTGCTCAGCGCGACGAGCTCCTTCGCGAGATCGTGCGGTTGCACGTCGTCGCGCTTGAACTCCACCCCGCTGTTCTCCCCCTCGCGGAGCAGCTCGAACAGATCAAACAGCGTTACCATCGCCAGAAGCCGTAGAGGTATCGGCGCCGCAGGAACGCATCCGGACCGCCTTCGAGGATCTCGCCGGCCAAAGCGAGCACAGTCTTGTCGTCCAGCGAGCCCACTCCGCCCTCGACGATTCGACCCTTGCGTGCCGCGCTTTCCATGACGACCATCAGCTCGGCGTCACCCAGCACCGGGATGTTGGCGTTGTGTGTGCTGAACACGAGCTGGCGCTTGCCCTTGAGCGTCCGCAGCGCATCCCGGTGTGCCGCCGCATGCCCCGATGGCGGCGCCCACCTCGTCGTAACTGGTGCCGCGCTCGAAGAGCACCAGCAGGTGGACACCCGCACTGGACACCGCTTCGAAGCCGGGCAGCACCACGACGCCAGCGGCTTCGGCGGCCTGTGCCAGACCCTCGGTGGTATCTACGCGCCAGTGGTCGGTGATCGCGATCAGCTCGATGTCCAGCTCACGGAAGGTGTGGACGATCGCCTCGTTGTAGCTCTGCTCATCGGGGAAATCCGTGCTCAGCGGCGGCGCACCGCGGTAGCCGTACGGGTTCACCTGCAGGGCGACCCGGTGCCAGCGCGCCCCCTCGGGCGCGGCCAGAGCATCCGCAACGGCACGCGGCCACGAGACGGCCGACCGGGGACAGCGGGCTGAGTCATCGCGCAAAGCCTACGGCCGCGTCAGTCAGCCATCACAGGGTGCTAGTGAGACGGGTCAGTCGATCGTTCTACCCGCGCGCTGTGCTCCTCGGGACGGGAGCACAGCGTGATCAGGGCCCAGCGCACGGGGTGTCAGAAGTAGTGCCGGCGGCCGAACATCGGGCGCCCGATGGCCCCGAGCAGTTCTAGGATCACGCCGACCACTATCAAGATGATCCCGAGCGTAATGAGAAGCGGGATCGGCAGCAGATACCCCACCACGAGCAAGATGATACCAAGAACGATCATGATGCCTCCCTTAGCCTGGTCCCAGCCACGTTACGACACATTCGCCGGGTTCGCGCGGGATGACGACCCACGGTGGCCCCGTCTCAAACAAGTGCGGTATCTGGCGCGCCTGGGCAGCACTGGAGTGAGGCTGGTGGGAGTGCTGTGACATGGTGTGGTGGTGGCACAGCGCGGTCGACGGTCACTGGGCGGTCGACGGTCACTGGGCGGCCAATGGTCACTGAGCGGCCGAAGGTGGCGGCGGGCGATCGTGGTGATCGTCGGGTTGGCCGCTGCCGCGCTGGCGGGGCGGGTGCTGTTCGACAGCAGCGACGAGCTGGTCACCGCCGCCGACACATTGACCTCGGTCCAGGCGGGGTGGGTGGTGGTGGCGGTCCTGCTGGAACTGGTGTCCTACGCGGCCCGGGGGGTCGCTGGCGCGGTGGTGCTCCGCCGAGGTGGCGGTGGCGTTGGGCCGGTGACCCTGACGGCGGCCACGATGGCTGGTGACGCGGCGGCTTACTGCCTGCCGTTCGGGTTCGCCGCCTCGGGCGTGGTGATGGTGGGCGTGTTGCGCCGCCGTCAGGTGGGTGCGGTGTTGGCCAGTTGGATGTTCGCGGTGCTGTCGGTGTTCTACGTCGCCGCGATCGCGGTGTTGACTGTCATCGCGGTCCAGATCCCCGGCGACGACGATCCGGTGCCGGGCTTGCAAGCGATCAGCGTTGTGCTGCTGGGCGTGCTGTTCCTGCTCGGCGCTGGGTACGCCGCGTTGCGCCGGCCCGCTATCCGACGCGGACTGGCCCGGGTGTTGCCCGGGGTCCGCTTGAACTCGCCCCGACGGCGCACACCGCGGCGCACACCCGGGTCGGACAACACCGGGCCGGACAGTCGCGGCAGGCGGCTGCGGGTGGCGCTGCGGGCAGCGTGGCGAGACTGGTCATCGTGGCCAAAAGATTGGGCGCGCCAGCTGCGCGCGGTCCGGTTGACCCCGGCCGCGGGTCTGGTGACTTTCGCGCTGATGATGGTGTCCTGGCTGGCGGACGTCGCCGTGCTGGCGCTGGCCTTCCTGGCCTTGCACGCCGCGCCGCCGTGGACCGGGTTGCTGCTGGCCTACTGCGCCGGGCAGATCGCGGCGAGTCTGCCGGTGACGCCGGGCGGGATCGGGGTCGTGGAGGGCAGCATCACCGTGGCCCTGGTCGCCTTCGGCGGTGCCGAGACCATCACGCTGGCCGCCGTGCTGCTCTATCGGTTGATCGCCTACTGGGGATGCATCCCTGTCGGCGGGCTGGCGTGGCTGGCGCTGCGCGCGACCTCGCGGGCTCCCGCGGCCGTGGCGATTGACCCCCCGGCGATTGACCCCGGCGCCGACCCGGTGGCGAACGGGGTCGTTGAAGCGGAACCGGCATCATGACCGCCCGCTTACGGTGTCGCCGGGCCGTGCTGGCCGGGATGGTGGTCGTGTTCGGCCTCGCGGCGGCGTGCTCGGGACCGCGCAGCGGGGCCTCGGTCACCGGAGACGTCTCCGGTTGCGCCGCGGTGCTGCCGTTGGCCAACCGCATTGTCCACGACCGGGGCGAGCTGACCCTAGTCCAGCGCATCAGCAAGAGTGACGCCGATGCGCTCAGCAGCAAGCTGGGCGCCCGGCCACCAGCCCGGCCACCAGCACCGCCGCGCTCGCACCCGCGGTCACCGAGACCGCACCGTTCAGTTCAGCCCAAGTGGCCCAAGGCATGCCTGATCGTCTACCACGGCGACTACCCGCCGGGAACAATCACTGGAGCCAGCCCACCAGCGGTTGCCGGTCACTACACTCTGATAGTGCTGCGCATCCGGCACCCCGTCGTCGACCGCATCCTGGTCACCGATCGGCTCCCGCGCATCTGAGGCGTTCGCTGTTCGCTCAAACACGTAAGAGGCAAGATGTTGCGGTACCACCCACCGAGCGACAGCATGGGCATATGCACATGCATATAAAAGTCGGCTTGCGATTATTGACTGGGCAACCATGCGAGATGGGAGGGCTGCAGCGAGCGCTTGAGGGAGCGCCGACCTACGCTGAGCGGGTCAGCGGTCATCAGCCTAGGGCCGACGCGGCTCAGAGTTTGCTCAGCGCCCTGCCGCCCGGGATGACCTACGACAGCAAGTACGTCTACGGCTTCATGATCGATGGACCGGAGATGATCGGCTGCGTGGACATCATCCGCGGCTGGCCGGAACCTGGCACCGCGCTGATCGGCCTGTTGCTCCTCCGGGAGAAGGACCAAGGGCACGGCCTCGGCCGGTCCGCCTACGAGTTGGTGGAGACGAAGGTGCGGCGCTGGCCGGAGATCGACATGATCCGGATACCAGTGGTGCGCACCAACGCCACCGTGTTGCCGTTCTGGCAGCGTATGGGTTTCACCGAGACCGGTGAGGTGCAGCCATACGTGCACGACGCCGTCGTCTCAGAATCGATCATTCTCACGAAGTCGCTGGCCTGAGCACCGCCGTCGGGTTCAGTGCTGGACCGACGTTTCGTCAGGAGTTAGCGCCTCAACGGTGTGTTCTCGCACCGGGCGCAGTTCGAACTCACCGAACTGGCCGCGACGCACGGCCACGGCACTCATCGGCAGGGGTCGGCTCTGCCGATGGCGGGAAGTGAGGGTCATTCCGGCCCGACCTCGGCGGCCGGAGACGGGCGTGCGCATGTGTTCCTTCTTCAGTTCTGGAGGCTTGGGCGGCCCGCATCAGGGGCACCGAGCGCTCAAAGTGAATGCACAGCGCAGTGAACCCATATGACCGGGCCGCACCTCGCTGATCAAGGGAAGTACCTGTTGTTGCCCGACGGGCCGCCAGCACAGCACGAGCCCCAAGCTTTGGTCAGCAGCGTGAGCTTACCCCCGTTGACAGCACAAGCATACCCGCCACGGGATGGCAGCCACGCAGGAGATGCCATTGTTCCGGAATGCTATCTAGAGATGCTATCACTGTGGCATGAGCACCCCCCGAACCCGCGAGCAGGTAGCCAGAGAGAAGGCTACTGGCGCGACGGGTCACCGCCCCGCCCCACACGGAACCAGGATGCATGCCTGGGCTGGTGTGGACCGCCTGCGGCTGGAGGCGGCTCGGGTCGTTCTCACCGAGCGCGGTCTGCGGGCCACCGGGTCATTGGTCAACGCGCCCCAGGAGGGCATCCAGGCCTACTCCGCGTCCTACTCACTGGCCACCGACGAGGCTGGCGTGGTGCAGCGGCTCTCTGTCCGCACCGCCGCGGTCACGGGTGAGCACCACGTCACCGTGACTCGCTCAGAGGAGGGCAACTGGCTGGTCGACCACGGTCAGGGCGCGGTGCGTACCTCCTTCGGTGGCGCGCTGGATGTTGATCTGGCGTTCAGCCCACTGTTCAACGCGCTGCCGATCCGCCGGCTGGGCCTGCACCGCGGCGCGGCCCAGC